>JAAENB010000256.1 GCA_024224995.1 bacterium
AGTCACCCAAAATCTACACATGGCACATTGATTGAATTTAGCCAGGAATAATATCAGCAATTAACGTCTAAATTACTTCTTTATAAGACCCTTTTAAACCGAAAGTTCCTGGATTGAAAAAAAAACAGGAGAATAAACAAATGTCACAAAAATTATTTATGAGAATTTCATTAAACGTATTGAAATCAATTCAGCTTTCAGCCGCATTGATTTTCTTATTAGGAGGGAGTTCTCTGTACGCTGCGGATCCTTGCAGTAAGTTTGTTGGGGGCAAGGTGACGTTTCCATGCGAGGTAACAGATCGAGATGATAAGGCAAGAAAGTATACGTTGAAAGGGTACCTAGACCAGGGGGCTGTAAAATATATATTTACAACAGAATCGGGACAGGTGCTTGCAATCAACATGGGGACGGATGAGGGAAAGCACAAGCCGTCCGATAAGCCTCTAAAGGCTGAATACGAAGAAGTTGCCCTAATCGATAAGCTTGCAGGGCTCGGATACCCGATGATTACATGTAAAAAAGCGGGTCGTTTTGATTGTTTCACTGTTAAGAATAGAGCAACTACTTATGCCAATACGGAAGAAGGGGGTTGTACAGGGTATCCAATGAAGCGCTATGAAGGGTATAAGCATTACAAGGTTGGTTTTCCGCATATATCGAAATTCATGAAAGATCAGAAGGCTTTCACTCGATTCCAAAAGACCGCCATAGCTATCCTGACCACACAAAAAAAAGCCAAAAAAGTAATCTCGGATTTTCAGTATTTTGCAAATCTAAAAACCGGCGAGATACTTATTAACGATCCAATGGGCTACGTGGACTCTTCGAATCTAACTGTGAAGGCGCAGTGGGGCAATATACTGGAGGACTTGCATGCGCTTCCCCTACTTAAATTTGGACAAAGCGTGAGTGAGCGGAATAAAATATTAGAAAAATCCGCAAAAATTAGCAAGGATGTTGTCTACTCAGAGCCAGATCCGCTTGCGTCAATGAAGACTATAGTACAAAAGGCTCTAAAAGAAGGCAAACAGTTACACTATATACTCCAAGGCAAATATGATGGGCATATGATAATGCCTGTGAAGCTGACGGGGAACATACTCAAAAATACATTCTTTGGGTTTGAGAACGAAGATCTAGATCTCACCAAAGTACGAAAGCTGAATATAGTAAACCCCTGAAATAGCTGAAATAATAGATATGAATGCCGTTGCAGTACGAAATATTGATATTTAAAAGGAGGCCAGGAGAGCATCATATGATTCGCTCCTGGCCGAAAAATGCAATAAAGAAATAATTCTTTTTCTTATTAAAAACTGTGCAGCTTCATCTACAAAAGAGACCATTGTTATAAGGCTATCTTTTGTAGATGAACCGCAGCCAATAAATAATATTCTCGTTTTTTTTGACATTCACAAAAAACATTAAACCGGCGACTTCTCTTTCATGCCCGGTTCTTTGCCGAAAGCGGGAAGGCTGCCGTCGGCATTACTGTGGACAATAACATGAAGCCGTTCTTTGGCTCTGGAAAGGGCCACATAGAAGAGTCTTCGTTCCTCTTCAAGATCGTTGGTTCTATCGGGAATTATTTTATCGGAAACACCGGCGAGAATTACCAGGTCAAACTCCAGTCCTTTTGAGGCGTGCATGGTCATAAATTCGATCGAATTGGAATCGGCACACCCCTGCCGCCCTTACCCTTACAAGAAAAGACCAGAACCAGTACACCGGAGAAGGAATCCGAGTTTATCCAGGTAAGCCTGGACCAGGGGGAAAGAGAGACCCTGGAGATGATAATCAAAGAGATATTATTGTATCTTCCCATGGATGAGGAATCGGATGAAGAGCTTTACCGGTCCAATGTCCCGGGAGAATACGGGAAGGATTTTACGTTGAATTTATATGGATATGAGATGAGGGCGCTTCGGAGGTTTTTGCAGAAGGTGCGGCACTTCGGCTCCGCTCAGCGACCTCCTGCAAGCACCATCCCAGAGCTCTTTTTAAAGAGCTCTGGGGTGATCTCCTGCTCCTGTTATGGGGGCTTTCTACTTAGTGACTTAATCTCTGTCTTTTTCTTCACTGACCCAAAACCGGAAAGCTTCGAGTCCATAATGAGATAAGTGTGATAAGTGTGATAAACTTGAAATAAATGTAACGGCCTTTGCCGCGTCTTTTTAATTTTTTCTTAGCTATCCTCGCAGAGTCTAGTCCTTCTTAATCACCTTTACCGTCGATATTAGTTCTAGATCTTCACTATCTAGCCATTCCCCCCCTATCTTATAGTGAAATATGTTATCTGCCAGCTTCAAAGGTACTACAACTATGCCCGGACCAACACCATAATTTTTTTTCAAAGAATAGGTTATTTTACTTTTTTCCGCTATTGCTTTTTTTATTCTAGTCTTCATTTCCTCCAACGAAATTTCCGGCTTCATAGCCCTCAATTGAGCTGACGAAATTGGCGACCTACTGCAAGTAGTCATAGAGGAAAGTGAGCTAATTTTACTAGCATCCTTCAGTATTGAAGCCTGGATTTCATGGTTTTGCCCAAATTCAAGTTTTTTAACCGCAATTAAATCTTCCTTTATATTCGCCATGTTTGGTAAAGTATGCTTAAAATTTTTATCGCCAGGGGAGACGTAGCCTTGCGGGTCGTTAATAAACAGATCGCCGGTACTTTTATTTGCAAAATACTGAAAATCCGCAATCATTTTATTGGCTTTTATTTGTTTATCCAGGACCATTACGGCAGCTTTTTTAAATTTATTAAAAGCCACCTTGTTCTTCATTTCTGATAGAGTTTTTGGAAGACTTCTTTTGGTGTGGTCATACTGAACATAATTCGCCATTGGATATCCTATACACCCCCCTGCTTCCTTAAGGGCAGTAGTCTTTTCGTCACTATCTACTTTAAAACAAAGAAAACGGCCCACTTTTCCAACTTCTTCAATCATTGGATATCCGAACTTACGAAGTTGTTCAATCAGGGCTACTTCTTTGTATTCAGCATGCAAAGGCTTGTCCGTGGGACCGTAAGCCCCCTTATCTGTTGAATTGCTAATTGCCAGTACCTTTCCCGACTCTGTTAAAAATGCATTTTTATAGCTGCCCCTTGCGAGATGCTTTTCTAAAGTATACGTTCTCGACTTATCGTCTTGATCTACCATACTGCATGGGAACTTGACCAGCTTCCCAAGATAAGCATTGCACTTCTCAGCGTGCAGAGAGCTTCCTCCTAAAAGCAGGATCAATACGACTCCAAGCTGAATTGATAGTAACATTCGTAATGAAATTTTCATGGTTTAACTCCTGTTTTACCTGTGCTTTTGATAATTTTTTTTAATTTGTACTACTTTTTGACACCAGGCCTAAAACCTGCGTGTAATTGGATAAAGATATTAAAAAAGATCTGGGATCTGAAATGCTCTATTTTACAGTGTTATTCGTAATTTACTAAGAAAACAAAAAAAAGAGTATTTCAAGTGAAAGCCAATTTAGAAAAAACCAGAAAAAAAGACAAGAAAAAAAGGGGAAAAGTAGTATTAATAAAAAAATACCCTGTGGAAAAAATGTTTATAAAGCTTTTATATCCAGGAGTTTTACGGTTTACCTGGAACAGCTTATTGGAGATACAACAAATCATCAACAAACACACCAAACCCATTCTAAAAAGAAATGAATTATTTTTCATCCCTGTCACCTGATGGGAAAATTGGAAAAGAGTTCGCATCAATGAGAAATGAAACCTTTGACTGGCTATCAAAGCAGCGGCTGGCTTTGTTTGCCTTTTGTACCGGGTCCGATGAATTTGGGAATTATGCCATTGCGGTTGCTCCTATTAACGCGGCGTTTTTTGCATTAGGTCTCGCTTTGCTCCAGGGGATAATTCCAATCTCCGAACTTGATGATGATTTTTTACCGAAAACAGTTATTTATACAGCTCCTCCTTTCAGGCATACACATTTTGACGGAAAACAGATTGTTGTTCATAATAGACTTCCATCCATTTATGAGATTTTTTCTTATAACCTGTATCCGTGAATTACCGGAGTTTTGGTGTTAGAACCCCGCCTTGCTCAAAGGAAAATCCTACTTATGGAATTCTTGGAATGTTTCACTTACTTCCTCCGGCGCTTGCATGGCTCTGGCGTCTTGTGGCTCCTCGGGGATTTAGTAATCCCAGCATTGTTGATGACGGAACTATGAGTAGTGAAGGTGTGGGCAGTTACTGGGCTTTTTCAACAGGGTTGATGGTAAACCAGGTCAAACTCCAGTCCTTTTGAGGCGTGCATGGTCATAAATTCGATCGAATTGGAATCGGCACACCCCTGCCGCCCTTACCCTTAAAAGAGATCAGGCTCTTTTTGGTCCTCACCTTATTCCTGGAAAAAACTTAAGTCCGGTAACTAAAAAGAGCTTTCTGACAGGCATGGATCTCCTTTAGTAAGGAGTAACCGGGTTTCGATAAAATGGATTATGCCTCTTTATAAGACCCTTTTTAACCGAAAGTTCCTGGATTGAGATTTTTTTTAGAGCTTCTTTTTCTTTAACTATCATTAATTTTCTTCCTTGGTGATTCCCGGGTAACATTGTCTATTTTCTTTGCTCCGCGACCTGCCCTTGGTTATGGTGATGTGGCGGTCATTCTTACCGCTCCATCACCGGGACTATAGGGAGCACTACTTCTATTCATCGAATTTATATTTATCCATGAGATTTTTTACTGAACCAGATTCCTCTTTGCAAATATCAGCAGGGTTAGTGTTCAGCTTGGCGTTCTTCAGGTCACAAATGAAAACTGTTGCTTTTTCTTCGTCTGTATCAGAGAAAATTATTGCGTCAATAATAGTTTTCAATCGCAGTTGTTTCTGGGTCTGCTCCATGTACTTCGCTAGATCCGTAATCCCTGTTTTTGTGTTTTGACTGTAACTATGCCTGAGAAGCTTGACCGGTATGGAGGTGTATAGCACAATAGGGCCTACGCGACTCCACGCTTTGTTTTTTTTTGAAAGTATAAACTTTTGAGTTTTCCATTTGGCTATTATTAGCTGTGATTTTTCGGTAAATACCTTTCCTATCTTTGTGATACTTTCATAGAGTTGAGATGCCGTGGCATAGCCACTCACATTTTTGAAGCCAATATTGCTTATTTCCAGAATGCTGATATGGATGTTCTCCTGAGCCAGAAGCGAGCCAAGACCGAGCGCATCCGTCGGTTGTGCCAGGTTATATTCAATAGCATAAATCTTGTTGGTATCTGCCAGTTTTTTTAATCTTGAATAGTATTTTTCGTTTACCATGTAGTTATAGGGGTAAAAAGCGTGACGGTATGGAAAGTCCGCTTCATCATCCTTCTTCTCATCATTCTCATCATTATTATCCTTCTTATCATCATCCTTCTCTTGAGGTTTCCAATGAAACAGGAGATGGGCATTATTTTTAGTTACTATTTCTTTCCATATAGGCCAGTGGGTTATCCACACATTGTCTAACTCAGGAACATGTTTCTTCCTTAGTTTTGATTCTATTAAAAATTTATCCACGGTGAGTTCACCACTGGCAGTATTGACCATCAACCTGCGATAGTCCTCTATAGATGTTGAATGTTTGAGATAAAGGATATTAAAAATATTAAGGAGGACCGCTGTTGGATTGTAATCAAGTAATATTATTCCCTCAGATTTTTCGCATCCGGCTCCCGCAAGAAATGTTCTTACAGTGCCCACTCCTGCATACCACCCTCCATCGCTTTTATCTAATAGGGGCTGCATATTAAAACGTGTACCCTCATTTGGGCTGAGAAAAAATCTGCTATATATATTACCATTGTCTTCACGATTCATCTTATCATTCACACCCATTTTGCTGAAAGTTGTTCCTGCCGGAGACTCTTTTGTTATGAGTTTATTCGTTTTTTTATCAATACCAAAATAAGCAAAGGGGTTTTTGGCGTAGAGAGCTGAATGAAGAAGCAAAATAAATAACAGGATGAGCATTATTCGCTTCACTGTTATTTTGGTGCTCCGCTGTGAGCACGAGGGCCTGGAATTGAGAAAAAGTGTGATAAAAACTTTGAAATGTTCCATAATGATTCTCCTGCTGTCGAATTGTAATGCTTGCATTTTGTAATATAAACTTTTTATGCTTTATTGGACTTAAATTGTCAAGAAAAGAATGACTTCTCTGTGTTATAAAAGACTTTAATAAAAATCGGCCTCAGAGTAAAAATCGACCTCTAATAGACGGGTTATATCGGGAGTATACGGTTTCGGGACGAAGAAGCGGGGTTAAGGGGGTGCAGCCCCATTGTCGTAAACTTAAGCACGTTTATGTATATAGAATCATATTGCCGTTGGTAAGATACCCCCTCATCCCCCCGGCCCCCTTCTCCCCGAGGGCTGACCTTACCCACATTTATTCCAGCGCCGCCTGAAATCCAATGACTGCTGATTCAAGGCTATCCAATCCTCGCCATAGACATTCCTGACCGGGAGGCAATGCAGAGTCAGGTATTTCTACATCCCTTTGAGTCAATAGATGAAGGAGCCTAACTGCCATAATGAGCCTCAATGCACACCAATTCATTAAAGCATGGCCAGAATCAAATTGTACCTTCTCGGCCTTATAACCGGATTTCAAGATTCGAAATAATTCTTCTATATACCAGCGGCAGCTATACCATCTTACTTTTTCAAGGGCGCTTGACAAACT
>JAAENB010000257.1 GCA_024224995.1 bacterium
AATGGAATTATCCAGCAGCTTCACAACGAGGGTATAATATCCAGCTGCTACGGCAGTGTCCGTAAAGACTCCTGTATTTCCATTATTAATAACAAAAGAAAGATCGCGAACAGTTCCGCTGCTGTCTACTAACTGTGCCTCAATTGACGGAGTCTCCGTATCTGCTGCGTTCCATTGCAGGGTCAGGTCAAGGGTTCCGTCTCCTTCCAGCGGCGAAACCACAATATTTGCCGTTGTCAATTCCCCGGTATGAACCGTGATTGTTTCGCTTCCCCTGGCAATAACCGTACCTTCGGCGTTTAACGCGTCTACGGTTACTGTCCATTCTCCAAAGGCCAGTTCCGTAAGCTCTACCGAAGAATTCGCTCCGGAAACATTGAACTGATTATCTCCGGGGCCAACGCCCGTGACTGCATATTCCGCCGGTACCATATCGATACCGGGCAGCAGTGTTTTGCTGTTTCCCATGGATATATCCAGGAACAATTTTCCCGTATCCGTTTCCGAAGTACCGGATGAAAAACAGCCGGTACTTAAAAATAAAAACATCGACAATAAAACAAAAATCGATTTCTTGAACATAAAAAATCTCCTTACTTTTATTAGTTTTTAAAAAATAGCCGGGACAAGTTTGTCCCGGCTATTTTTCCTGATCACTTTTTATTTTCTGCTATCTATAGATATAGAGCGCACCGGAATCATTTCCCATATCATCCGTTCTGTGAGCCCCGGCAACTATGGTACTTCCGTCTGAGGAGAGTGATACACTAACCCCAAAATTATCCTCTGTGGCGCTGTCGGGCGCCATATGTTTTGTCTCATTCCAGAGACTGCCGTTCCATTTGTAGATAAAAATCGCTCCGGAATCAACTGACATTTCATCATCCTTTTGACAGCCAACAACAAGGGTATTTCCATCCGCAGATATGGATAAATTATCCCCAAAATTATTGACTCCATTAGAGGCAGAAGGGGTGAATTTGCTTTCATTCCAGGTGGAACCATCCCATCGATAAATATAGAACCCTCCTTCTCCGGAATTAGCACTGGGAGCTCCAACAGCAAGGATAGTTCCATCACCGGAGATTGAGACCGGCTTTCCAAATAAGTCATAGGGCATGCCGTCTGAAGCTGTTAGTTTAGTAACAACCCAATCGGAACCATTCCATTTGTAGATATAGACCGAACCGGAATTAGAGCCATTATCATCATCCATAGATGCTCCGGCAACTACCGTATTCCCATCAGCCGAGACAGTTAGAGCTGCTCCAAACAGGTCAAGATTTACCCCGTCAAAGGGCTTAATTATGGTCTCGTTCCAGATAGAGCCATTCCATTTGTAGATAAACACCGAACCGGTACTGCTCGCCAAAGGCAACCCGGTAACTATGGTATTCCCATCAGCCGAGACATTGACATCCGTTCCAAGCATGAAACTCTCTGCGCCGTTAGAAGCCATAATTTTGGTTTCGCTCCACAGTGAACCATCCCATTGGTAAACATAAATAGAACCGGAATACTCCCCGTTTTCATCATCCATAGTCGCTCCCGTAACTATCGTATTGCCGTCAGCTGAGATGGAAGCAGAAGATCCGAACTTGTCACCTGCTGTGCCGTCAGACGCCGTAATTTTAGTCTCGTTCCACAATAAACCATCCCATTGGTAAATATAAATGCATCCGGACTCAAATCCATTGGTATCATCTATGTTAGACCCGGCAACTACAGTATTCCCATCAGCGGAAATCGCTGTAACTCTGCCAAAAATGGCACCGGCTCTTCCGTCAGAAGCGGTAAGCTTCGTGAAGACCGGGGGAGTGTCTACAATGACGGTAAAGGTATCCGAAACCGACCCGGCCCGTTTCCCGTCACTTGAAAAAACCGCAGCATCAAGGCGGTACACGTTACCAACCGTAAGCGTGGATACGGGAATAGTATATTCAGGATCAGCGGTTAAACCGGTATACACCAGCTCCCCGTTAAGATACCATGCATAGGTAACTGTTCCAACATCAACGGGAACAGAAGCGGTCACTACTGCCGATGATGAGCTCTCGGAGAGTTCAGCAGGAATATCTGTCAGGGTAACCTCAACAGGCTCTTCCATATCGGCAGTGATATTTAGCAACATATTTCCGCCGGGTTTATTTATTTCAGTAAATTCCAGCTGCCCTGTGGTTGTTTCACCGGCAACAATGCGAACGATCTCTACGGCTCCCATTGTATAAATGGAATTATCCAGCAGCTTCACAACGAGGGTATAATATCCAGCTGCTACGGCAGTGTCCGTAAAGACTCCTGTATTTCCATTATTAATAACAAAAGAAAGATCGCGAACAGTTCCGCTGCTGTCTACTAACTGTGCCTC
>JAAENB010000258.1 GCA_024224995.1 bacterium
GCAGTAGTGACCGCTTCTGTTCCCGTTGATGTTGGAACAGTTACCTATGCATGGTATCTTAACGGGGAGCTGGTGTATACCGGTTTAACCGCTGATCCTGAATATACTATTCCCGTATCCACGCTTACGGTTGGTAACGTATACCGCCTTGATGCTGCTGTTGTATCAAGTGACGGGAAACGGGCCGGGTCGGTTTCGGATACCTTTACGGTTATTGTTAACAATGACCCGCCTGTCCCCAATATGGCCATGAAACTCACTGCTTCTGACGGTAGTGCTAATGACTGGTTTGGCAGTGTTTCATCAATTTCCGATGATGGGAATACTATAGTTGTCGGGGCTCACGGAGATGATGACTATGGAAATGATTCCGGTTCCATTTATGTTTACCAATGGAATAGTTCTACCTGGAACGAGACCAAAATTAGGGCGTCTGACGGCGCAACAGGCAACAGGTTTGGATCTTCTGTTGCCGTCTCAGCTGATGGCAATACAGTAGTTGCCGGAGCATCTATTGATGATGATAACGGGATGTATTCCGGTTCCATGTATATTTACAAATGGAATGGTTCTACCTGGATCGAGACTAAAATCACGCCATCTGATGGAACGGAAGGTGACTTGTTTGGAACTGGTGTTACTGTCTCGGCTGATGGCAATACGGTAATTACGGGAGCACCTATGGATGATAATAATGAGGTCAATTCCGGTTCGGTCTATATCTACAGATGGAATGGTTCTTCCTGGAACGAGACTAAAATTACGGCGTTAGACGGGGCAAACAGTGACTTGTTTGGAGCTGCTCTTACTGTCTCGACTGATGGGAATACGGTCGTTGTTGGGGCGTCTATGGATGATGATAGTGGGTACAATTCCGGTTCGGTCTATATCTACAAATGGAATGGTTCCGATTGGATTGTTACTAAACTAAGAGCTTCAGACGGCATGCCAAATGACGTCTTTGGAAGCCCGGTCTCAATCTCCGGTGATGGAACTATCCTTGTTGTTGGAGCTCCCAGTGTGAATGCCGGAGAGGGAGGGATCTATATTTATAGATGGGATGGTTCCACCTGGAATGAAAGCAAACTCATCCCCTCTGCCTCTAATGGAATCAATAATTTTGGGGATAGGATATCTATATCTACGGATGGAAACACGCTTGTTGTTGGCTGTCATAAAGATGATGAAATGTCAGTTGATTCCGGAGCGATTTTTCTCTACAAATGGGACGGCAGTCTCTGGAATGAGACGAAACATATGGCACCCGACAGCGCGACAGAGGATAATTTTGGGTATAGTGTATCCCTTTCCTCAGACGGAAGTACCATACTTGCAGGGGCTCGCGGAGCGGATGATATGGGTAATGATTCCGGCGCGGTCTATATCTACAAATAGCGGAAAAATAAAAAAGTGACCTGAGAGATAGCCGGTACAATTTTGTCCCGGCTATTTTTTTTAAAAAATTACCCCTTTTGAGTGCAAAATCAGACTTATATGAAAAGTATTTAAAAACTAATTTTAATAAGGAGATTTTGTATGTTTAAAAAATCATTGTTTGTTTTATTGTCGGTGTTTTTATTTTTAAATACCGGTTGTTTTTCATCCGGTACGGTGGATACGAATACAGGAAAATTATTCCTGGATATATCCATGGGAAACAGTAAAACACTGCTGCCCGGTATCGATATGGTTCCGGCGGAATATGTTGTTTCGGGCGTTGGTCCCGGTGGTCTTCAGTTTAGTGTTTCCGGAGAAAGTTCTTCGGTTGAGCTTACGGAACTGGCCTTTGGAGATTGGACAGTAACCGTAGACGCGTTAAACGCCGATGGTACGGTTATTGCCCGGGGAAGCGAAACAGTTACGATTCATACCGGGGAAACAACCACGGCAGCTATTGTGGCTGCGCCGCTGGAAGGAAACGGAACCCTTAACCTGACCCTGCAATGGAACAGTGGGGATACGGATGTTCCGTCGATTGAAGCACAGTTAGTTGACGGCAGCGGAACGGTTCGTGATCTTTCTTTTAATATTAATAGCGCCGGGAATACAGGAGTCTTTACCGACAGCGCCGTACCAGCGGGATATTATACCCTCGTTGTGAAGCTGCTGGATAATTCTATTTATACAATGGGAGCGGTAGAGATTGTTCGTATTGTTGCTGATGAAACAACTACGGGACAGTTGGAATTTACCGAAATCAACAAACCCGGCGGAAATATGTTAATAAATATCACTGCCGATATGGAAGAGCCTGTTGTGGTTGCCATGACGGATATCCCTGCTGTATTGGCGGATGATTCACCAGCAGCAGTAGTAACCGCTTCCGTACCCGGTGATGTTGGAACAGTTACCTATGCCTGGTATCTTAACGGGGAGCTTGTATATACCGGTTCAACAGCTAACCCGGAATATACTATCCCGGTTTCCACTCTAAAAACCGGGGGCGTATACCGGATTGATGTTGCCGCTGTATCAAGTGACGGGAAAAGGGCCGGGTCGGTTTCGGACACCTTTAAGGCAATTGTTAACAATACTCCTCCTGCGCCGCCTGCACCCCCTGTCCCCAATATGGATACGGAACTTTCAGCTTCTGACGGAGCGGAGGATGACTGGTTTGGCAGTGATACGGCAATTTCCGCTGATGGAAATACTGTCGTTGTTGGGGCTTACGGAGATGATGACAATGGAATTGATTCCGGCTCAATCTATGTGTACAAATTGAATGGTTCACTCTGGGACGAGACTAAAATTACGGCGTCTGACGGCACAGAAGGTGACAGGTTTGGAGTTGCTGTTGCAGTTTCGGCTGATGGGAATATGATAGTTGCCGGGGCGTCTATGGACGATGGTAAGGGTGCCGGTTCAGTGTATCTCTATAAATGGAATGGTTCACTCTGGAGCGAAACTAAAATTACCGCGTCTGACGGATCAATTGGTGACAGGTTTGGAGTTGTTGTTGCAGTCTCGGCTGATGGGAATACGGTAGCTGCCGGAGCGCCTTTTGATGATGAACCCGATTATGGTGCGGATTCGGTCTATTTTTACAGATGGAATGGCTCTACCTGGCAGGAAACAATAGTAAAACCAATAGGCAGTTCCAGATATGTCATATTTGGAGCTTCTCTTTCAGTCTCGGCTGATGGAAATACAGTGGTTGTCGGAGTTGGGGGAGAGATGACTTCCGAGAATTCAGCGTATGTTTACAAATGGGATGGTTCCAATTGGAATGCGACTAAACTGACCCCTTCTGACCAGGATTGGGGAAGCAACTTTGGAGCTGTAATCTCCATCTCCGGTGATGGTAATACATTTATCGTTGGAGCTCCCGGAAGAAGTTATATGGAAGGATCGGTCTATGTTTATAAATGGGATGGTTCCTCCTGGAATGAAAGCAAGCTTATACTGCCCGACGATAGCCGAGACAATAACTTTGGAGGCAGTGTATCTATATCCATGGATGGAAATACCATAATTTCCGGGTGTTATGAAGGCCCTGAACATCCGGTCTATTTTAGTTCGCTTTTTATTCATCGATGGAATGGCAGTCTCTGGAGCGGAGTTGAACTCAGGCAATACCACGGTGATCCGGATAATTACTTTGGATGTAGTGTATCCGTATCCTCAGACGGAAGTACCATACTTGTAGGGGCTCATGGAGAGGATGAGAAGGGAAGTGATTCCGGTGTGGTCTATATCTACAAATAGCAGAAAAATAAAAAAGTGACACAAAACTAAATTTGTGCTGGTCTTTTTATCTCCGGATAATAGTATGAATTTTAATTTTGAAGAATCGGAAAAAAATATACTATTATTCGGAGGCTGCAATGATATCGGTGAAAGAAACGGCATTCTGGAAGAAATCTTATGACGAAGGAGTCGATGATGTGGACCCGGCGCTATGGGAAACAACATTGGTTGAGGTGTATAAGGAGAGTTTTGAGGAATTCAGTGAAAGAACTGCTCTTGCGTTTATGGGAGTAGAGATTACTTTTGCCGAGCTCCACAGCTATTCAAACCAGTTCGCCAATATGCTCAAGGAGAACGGTTTTCAAAAAGGGGATGTCGTTGGCATAAACATGGCCAATATACCCGAATACGTAATCAGTTATGTGGGAATACTCAAAGCCGGGTGTGTCGTGTCCGGAGTATCGCCCCTGCTTTCTGCCGAAGAGATAGAATTTCAGCTGAAAAATTCCGACGCGAAAGGTTTTGTAACCCTTGACGCGATTTTCGAAAAGCACGTTACCGCGATCCATTCCCGTTTGCCCGAGCTCAAAGTCGTAGTGGCCGCAAGCATTGGCGGATTTTTACCGGGCATAAAGAGTTTTCTGGGTAAACTTCTGGGGAAGATCCCAAAAGGAAAAGTCACTCCTCTTGAAGGGAAAAAAGTATATCTGTTTGATGATATTATTAAAACAACAACATTCTCTACAGAGCATTCCGGAGTGGCGCTAACTCCCGATGATTTA
>JAAENB010000259.1 GCA_024224995.1 bacterium
CACAAAAAAAGCTTGACCATGTTTTGTTTGCCTGTGACACAAAGAACATAATTTACAGGAAGCTGTAAAAAATATATCAAAAGGAGTTTTGTATATGAATTTGAAAAATAAAAATTTGTTTTCACGTTTTTCACTTGTTGTGCTGTTGCTAACCCTTTCGTTCTTTTTAGCCTCTTGCGGCGGAATGGGCTTTGACGGTGACGGGTCCGGTGACGGTCCGGGAGGCAAGCCCCCAACACCAGGAGGCCCTGGTATCCAGGGCAAAGCAGTTTTTGAATCCCTGCCCCTGGAGAACATCAGTCTGGAATGTAAACAGGGGAGTGATTCCGTAACGGTGGAAACCGGTTCTGATGGGTACTATTTTATCGGTTCGTTGAGCAATGGAACGTACACCATAATCCCTTCGAAAAAGGGGTGGATCTTTTCTCCCTCGTCGTATACGGTCACCTACTCAGGGGGAAACATAAACGGCTATGACTTCAGCGGCAGCGCGGCCGGAGGATACCGGACCGATTCCTGGGGAGGAGTCTGGGACGATACCATGCGGCCCAAAGCAAACCTGGCCAATGCCTGCGCGACCTGTGAAAGTTTAGGAGGACGTCTTCCCACTCCCACTGAGATTTTCCGTAATAGTTCAAATGGACACGGTTCGCATATTGTGGGCACTGAGACGACCTATCTCTGGACCAATATTGAATACAGTGCCACGCAGAATGTGACGGTCCGTATGAGTGACGGCGCAACAAGCCAAACCACGAATACCTCAAGTATCCAGTACCGGTGTTACTACCCCGACAAAGACCGGAGCTATTTCTACGGCAGGTCTGTTTACGGCCCTCCCGGTGAAGAGGCATTTACCCTGACGTCTAACGGTGTGACGTATTATATGGATAAATATGACCGTCCACTGCTTAGATATAATTCGGCCGTAAGAGAAGCGGCTTTTTATCACGCTTCCGTACCGCCACAGCGAACATATACCGAAGCAATCAAGTCCGGTTTGCCTAACGGGCTCAATCTGGAGACCTGGACCTCTGACCAGGAAGGAAAAAGTGAAAAAGGGTACCTTAATGGTGTTGTTAAATGGAGTGGAACCAATCCGGATTATGCCGAGACCCATTCAACGTTTGCCACCTGGGCATATGTAACGGAAAAACACCGCTTTCGAATTGTCGGTATTGGCAGGCCTGTTACGGTTACCTCTTCAGGCGAGCCCACGGAATGGATTGGAACAACGAGTTATCTGAAGTCTCTTACTACAGATAAGTCCGAGGCCAATTTTTACAGAGCCATTGACAATTGTCTCACTCTCGGCGGCCATATGCCCACCTTCAATGACCTTATGGAGATGATCCAGGACGGACTCCCGGGCGGTTCCGAGAACTACATATGGACATCCGACAACGGGCGCGGCAGTTCAACATCTCGCCAGGTTGGAACTGCCAGATGGAGCGGCATTGATACGAATTACACGGGGTTATACAGCACATATGGCGGATGGTCCAATAAGGCAGATGCGACCCTGCGTCCATACCGGCCCGTTTTCTATCCCGTTAATGATGATTATAACGGTCCTGACGAGTCGGTATTTAAATATGATCCTTTTCTCTACACCATGACCAATCCCAACGGCAAGACCGTAAAAATATGGGCCGATGACCATAACCGTGACGCCGCTCCCTATCATGTGGCAGTAAAGACCTGTTACGATCTGGGTGGTCACCTGCCCACGTTTCGTGATATGGTTGAGCTGATCCGGAACGGTCTGCCAAACGGTACGGCTCCAAACAGGGTCTGGACTTCAGATTCAGTCCGCTACGACTTAGCCAAGACTCTTGCCTGGGGAACGGGATCACCTGATGGAACGGAACCGGATTTTACAGAAGACGCCGATGTTCATAACACCCGTGATACAAGCACGGAACTCTGTTACCGGTGTATATGGACAAACGAGATGCGTATTCACTAAGTATCACACTATGACCCCGGAGCGCGGAGAATATTTATCTGCCTCCGGGGTAACGAAAGCTCCGGGCTATTCGCTTATCTCAAGCGCATGCCCATATATATTTCCGTTATAAGTCCACACGGCTATAGCTGTCTCATCACTAGCCCCTACCTGGGGGGATGCATGTTGATAGGCGTTTTCCGTGCTTACGGTAAATGCCTCTGTGCCGGGTAAAACCTCTCCCGGCATATCCATGTATCGTCCCATTAGCGCTCTTTCACCGGTTTGAAAATTAGAGGAATCCCAGAGGATAAGCGGTCTTTCTCCCGATGTTGAGACCAGGTAATTATACCGCCACGGCGCTTCACCGGCGCTTATTATAAAGTCGCTGGTACCGGTTAACTGCCCTGTTGTTATGTCGATAAAACGGCCGTATATGGAGTCAGAATTGGCAGGAGTATCGACAGTTTTCCATAGCGTCAGTATTTTGTTGTTATAGTACGAGAGGCAAGGTGAAGATAAATAAGCAGCTTCCGTTGTATTTATCACTAATTCTTTATCGCCTATAGGCTGCCCTGTTGACAGATCCACCAAACGGCCCAGTATGGATGATGAGCCGGTTGAATAAGGTTCAAAAAGCCACGCTACTATCGCTTTGCTGCCGCTAATTACTACCCTGGGAGGAGAATATTGAAAATTATCATTCTCTGTACTCACATAAAAACCATTATCACCAAAGAGCTGACCAGTCTTCATATCAATTACCCGGGCCTGTATACCGGAGAAGTTATTGGTATCCTCCAGGCTCCATACCGCGATAGCTTTACCGCCGGAAGCCGTTACCTGGAGATGTTCCAGGCCATAACTCTTGTCAATACTCACCTGGAAATCATCACCCGGGAGGGGTGTTTTAAGATTGATCAATCTTCCTCTTACACTATAATTCCCCTCGGCGAAATTATCTCTAAAATGCCACACGACTATGATGTTGTCGCCGTCAATTGCCGCCTGCGGCGTCAATAAAGATATTCCATCAGTGGTGCTCACAGAGAAGTCCCCA
>JAAENB010000260.1 GCA_024224995.1 bacterium
ACGACCACTCCGTGCGCCTCTCCGACCCTGTGACCGGGTCGTGGTCTCCGGCGGTGGTGAGGGTGTCAGCGGACCCGGCGGCGTTGCCCCCAGCGATCGACGTCGATTCCCACAGACCTGCCGTCGGGAACGTCCACGTATCCGACGTTGGGGTCTGGTTGTAGGTGCCGCCGTGGCCCTGAGCCTGACCAAACTCCTTGTCGTCCGGGTCTTGGGTGGCGAGCAGCAGGACCCGCACGTCCCCGCTGTCGACAGGGTCAGACGGAACCACACCCCCGTAACGGAGGACAGCCCCAATCGGCGTCAGGAACCCTGGCATCAGCGGATACGCCAGCCGTAAACGGTGGTCCCGCTGTCTCTCGACATCACATGGATCTGCATTTCAGCGACCGCAGCGGTCGGCATCACCGGGGTGGTGACAGTCGACCCCGCACCGTCGGGCCATTCGTCAATCGCGGACAGGTCGAGCGTCCAGCCGCCCGTGCCGTCCTGTAGGAATGTGATCGACGCCCAATGTTCGTCGGCCGCCTTCCACCCAGCGAACGACAGCGTCGAATCCGCCTCGAGGGTGACCGTGTATGCGGCGCGGGTTGACGCCTCGACGAGCTGGAGTGCCGCTGACGATGTCGCCTGGATGGGGAGGTTCCCGAAATGGCTGGGGTAGGCGGTGACCTGAAGCCAGCCCGATCCGTTCCAATGCCACATCCGGCCGTCGCCCTGGGTGACCCGAAATTTCATGATGTCCGAGGTGGGAGCGTCGCCCGCGTCGGTGCCCGCCACATAGTCGACGAGGTACCCGTATTCGCC
>JAAENB010000261.1 GCA_024224995.1 bacterium
GCAACAGAGGCAGCACCTACAACCTAAACAGTCACACGTGGACTAAGTAGCGGTAACGCTGTTATAAATGACAATGACACTGTCACTAGCTCTTTCAGATCTGTACATAACAACTGTTTGAGCGTGGAACAACCTGAAACCCAAAAGGTGCAAACTGATCACTCCGCCTTGCACAACGTGCGTTGACGCTAGTTCAACACGTTTTGCGCCTCAAACCTCGAGAACCACTGCTTCCTGCAAGCAAAAGCTGTACTACGACAGCACTGCTGTCAGTTCCACACCCTAGGCTTATAAGCCGACGCTAGTACGTACCCTTGTCATGGGGGCGTATGCAGTACACAGCGTCACCGCATCCGTGAATCGGCCTATCATTAGGGATCCACGCCTGATTGCAGTTGACGAGTCCTCAGCGACACGTCAACACCACAGGACTCATTGACTCCTGCGTTCTGGATTGTAAAAGCTCCTCAGCTAATCGTCAACAGAACACACCGACGACTTATTTAGTTAAGCCCGGATCTTTTCACAAGATCCAACAATGACGGGACTACGAGTCCCTAGTGACACCGGAACCAACTCTCATCGAGAAGTTAGGTAGAAGTCCACTGCTTCCAGTATACAACTGGCTATGTTACAGCAGACCAGAACCAAGACCAAGTAGAGCTTGGTATGTTAAGGTACAGCACGGTACAGAGCCGTCTGTAGGCTCTACCTGGGTTGAGACCCACACCAGCTAAGAGCGCCGCTCAAAGCTTCATCAAAATAATCATTTCTATAGCTCACAATTTTCAAACTCGAACAACACAAACGCTCAACTAGGCCTATCTAGCTTTAGCGTAGTGCATTATAAATTTATACCA
>JAAENB010000262.1 GCA_024224995.1 bacterium
ATTTTTTTCTCAATTTTTTCAAGCAAGTTTGATTTTGTCCTAAAACGACTGGATTTTTCTTGTTCCTTTTTTTGAATCTGTGTTAATTTTTTATTTGCTTCTGTAATTATCTTTGTAATCTCCTCGTCTTTATTTACGTGTGTCATAATGGTAGAGTACACGGCTGTAGTAATGTCACAATCTTCCAATGCTTGTATAGTCATTGTGACATTCACATTTGGGATATAACTACCTATAATCATGTCTCCCTCATGATAAAAATGAGTTGTAATTTCATTTCCATCATTATCTATAACGAAACCACGCATTACACCTTTCATTAGTCGACCTATCTTTGTACATGGATTTCCATATTTAAGAAAGAAGTCCCCTTTTTTTAATGTTTCGGTATTATGTAGGGAGTCTATAATCATTTTTTTAGCAAATTAGTAATAATCGGGATTCTAGCTTGCGTACAACACTAAGTATTCTATGCGCAAAAAAGCCTTTCGGAAGTCACTAACCCGGTCAAAAACTTGATGGCTTTTTAGAGTATAGAATTCAGTTGAACGGACTTTCGCCCCCAGACACATATAATAAAGTAAATTGCTCCGTCGGTGAATATATTCCAAAAGCCGAGAAAACGGAAGCAATTGAATGTTTCAAAGCGAAATCGGTTACAAGATATGGAAAAACGAGCCAAAAATGAACACCTAAATTATTATTGTCCCCTGATTTTCAAGATTTTCAGAAAAACCCCAAAGAGGTCTTGGGAAAAAGACAAACGAATCATTTTCAAGAAAAATCAATAACAGCCGGCAGGGGGATTGATAGTTTTGGGGGCGGATTTGCCAAGGCTTCAAATTGTACAATTTTTCGGCGAAAGACAAGGTTTGCCGCCAAAATGACGGTGACTACATTGGGACTTCCGCAGGCAATGCAAACTGTTGGGTCGATACCGATTTTTTGAAAAATAAATTGTTTGATTTGTTGCAAAGTCACTTCAAAAGATTGCCCGTTTAGTAGTTTTCGGGCTCTTGCAAATTTGCCTTTTCGATTAACCGGAGCGAGCAAGCCGTAGTAACGGATTCGCTGAAAACCAGAAGGCAAAATATGAGAACAAAACCGTTTTAAAAACTCAAAATCCGTCAATTCCATGACCTCTTTTTCGGGCAAACCGTCTGCGTTTTCTTTAGTAAGGGTCAAATAATAAGTTATCGATTTTAGACTGAATTATTTTGGTCGTAGTTTTTCTTTAAAAGAGGGAGTATTGTTGATACTATGACTGATTTTAAAGGAAGAATACGGGTAAAAGAATCAGTGTAAAACGATAAGGTATTGTTTGACCCTTACTTAGCATAATTTTTATACTGGATTTTTAATTTGCTCTCGGTTATTTCTAAAATTCGACTTTCGCTCACGGCAACGCTGTTGACGTATCGGCTGAGATATTGGAGGGTTTGAAGCGGACCGGCCTTGGGGGCTTTTAACCAAACGGACCACTTCTTTTTTTTAATAATTCGATACAAATCTTCTCTCAACGAAGCATCGCAAAATTGTTTTGCCTGGCCTACAAAAAGAAATTTTTCGTTTTCCAAAATGTTCTGTACCTCACTGACAAACAATGATTTAAACTTAATCATCAAGGATTCGGCATCAACTAAAACGGACTTGTTTTTGGTATGGATCCATTGTTTTTTATCGAAAGAAAGTCCGCCCGCAGGCACCACGCAATGCAGGTGAGGATGCAGCAACATTTGCTGTCCCCAAGTGTGAAGCACCGCCAACATACCGCTTTGGGCCCCGCACCAAACAGAGTCTCTCATCATCGAATTAAGGCTTTTCCAAGCGCTGTGAAAAAGCAAATCATACATCACCCGGGGATGGTTTGCGCAAAGCAAATTCAGCTCATGAGGAATCGTAAAAATGACATGATAATATTTGACCGGCAATAGGTCTTCCGAGCGTTTATATAACCAAATTTCCTTTTTCAGCGCAGGGCAAACGGGACAATTTCGGTTGCCGCAGGAGGCATACATTTGATGGGTATTTCCGCAGTCACGACAGACGAATTCTACGCCTCCAAGGGCGGGCGTTCGGCACAGCGAAATTGCTCTGATGGCTTTGCAGACTTTGGGAGCGGTGCGGAATTTTCGGATGAAATTCTGTCCGCTTCGTCGGAAGATCTGTCCGAGCAAATTGCCTGATTTTTGAAGAGCTGCTGCCATGCGATGACCCGGTCTGCGGGATTTTCAAGCCGCCTGAAATGAGCGACATCAAGATGAATATATCGAATAGTGGTTTTAATGTGTTTGTGCCCGAGCAGTTGTTGGAGGGAGACCAAATCGGTACCGTTTTCGAGCGAATGGGATGCAAAAGAATGCCGCAAAGTGTGTGCCGTAATATACTCGGGCAAGTCAGCGCTGCGGCGGGCCTGAACAAAAGCATACTGTGCGGATCTTTCGGCCCATGGCTCTCCGCGTCGTTTTCCGTTGAAAATCAGCCCTCCTGTAGGGCGATATTTTTTGAAATATAATCTCAATAATTCAAGCATCTCGGAGGAGAGCAGGGTAAATCGGTCTTTTTTTCCTTTGCCGTGGAGCACTCGAATACGCATCGTCGTGGAATCAATATCCTCTAATCGAAGTCGCAACGCTTCTCCCAACCGAAGCCCCGAAGAATACAGCAGCGCGAAAAAAACCTGATGTTTGAAAATGACGGCGTGGTCAATCAATTTTTGGATATTTTCGCGACTGACGACTTTGGGCAAACTCTTTTCTTTTCGAGGACGGGGGAGTTTTTTTTCATCCCACTTGCGTCCTAAAATATTGACATAAGGCAAATTAAACTAATAAATCATCCTTTCTGACGTGCCCTTTTTCCTTCTGAGAAATTTTAAAAACCCTTACGTAGCTTGGCTATGCGCGGTTTTTTAAAAATCCTCAGAAGAAAAAAAATCTTCGTCATAATGGACAATTTATCAATATAATTTGCCTAAAACAACCGAATTGCAGAGTAGTCTCCATTGATTGTCTGCCATTTTTTTTCCTCAATTTTGAAACGCCGAATCAGGTATATCTCCACCGCATTTTCTTTTTTAAAGGTCGGATGTTTCTTTTGCTTTTCGCAAAAAATCCAAAACATCCGCAAGGCCGACAAATAGCATTTTTGTGTCTTTTCGGAATAGTTTTTCAATATCATCCAACGTTGAAAGGTGGCTAATTGCTCTTTCATCTTTACAAGTATTATTTTAATTATTCAAAATTTTATACTTGCAAAGCAAAGCGAATATATTCTTGTAAACAACTAAGTACCAGTGAATTGTGTGACATGGAAGAGCTACGTGCAAGGCTTGTTTAGTTCAACG
>JAAENB010000263.1 GCA_024224995.1 bacterium
AAAAAAAGGAGTTTACAATGCTGGAAATTGGCACTATTCCAATTGATTTTACCCTGGACCACTATGCCTCAGGAAATGATACACTATTAAGTTATTCAGGCCAGACAATAGTATTATCGTTTATTGACATAGATAATGGATGGGATTGGCTTGAGTATTTAATTACTATGAACAACAACCTTCCTTCCCCCGGCAGCATGCAAATTATAGCTGTCATTTTTAAATTCGAAGGGTCAACAAGCAAAGATGATATCCAGGACAGAATTGATGGAGATCCGAATATTAATGATGCTGATCTTAGTTTTCCTGTTCTTGTAGATAATCCATGGGGAGTCCTGTCATTTGCCTATCAATATCTAAACCAAGGATTTGACGATGATCCCGATTATTCAGGGTTGTTCAGTAATGAGCTGCTTTCGTTTATGATATCAAGCGATTTTCTGGTTACTGACAAATGGAATAAAAACTCCACAGTCAACAGCGACCCAATCTCCTTCAATAAAATAATTATCCCCAGTGTACCACAGTTTGATAGTCAGGATTACGATAACACAGAGAAATATATAATACAGCGCCTTACCAACCTGAACGCAACCCCGACTATCCTGTATACCACACCGGCCGAAGGGACCGTACTGAGCGGCCTTACCCCTGTGGAGGTGGTCTTTTCCAAACTCATGGTGGATGCTGCGGGAACCGGGACTAATTATACCCCTGGCGGAGCAGGCGGCGCAGGGCTCACCATATCTACAGCATCGTACACCGGGGTAGAGAAGATCGAGAATGTGGCGAATCTTACCATGGGAGGAACCCTGGCACCAGGAAACATTACCATAGCCATAGGTGCTGCGGTAACCGATACGGAGGGGAATCCACTGGCAGATAATAGTATAGAGTATACAGCAGCGGATACGGACGCGCCCGTGATCACCTCCTTTACGCTGGTCAGTGACAACCCGGCAATAACCCCGGACATAACCATAGACATTGAAGGGAGCGACAACGTGGCAATAACCCACTGGCTTGTCAATGAGACCGCCACAGCGCCGGAAGCAGGCGACCCGGGATGGCTGTCAACCAGGCCCACAAGCTGCACACTAACTTCCGGCTACGGAATAAAGGAAGTATACGCCTGGGCAAAAGACGCGGCAGGTAACGTAAGCGGCGTAAGCGTGAATTCACATTTTTCAGTGAATTATACAGGAGGAATCCCGGCGGCGCCAACAGGATTAAAAATTGTTTCTTCCGAATAAAAAAAATAAATAATTATTGATGAAGATTTTTCCTTTACAATTACGATTAGATATGAAAATAATTAATAAGGAACATAAATAATTTTTATCAAAAAAAGGAGTTTACAATGCTGGAAATTGGCACTATTCCAATTGATTTTACCCTGGACCACTATGCCTCAGGAAATGATACACTATTAAGTTATTCAGGCCAGACAATAGTATTATCGTTTATTGACATAGATAATGGAT
>JAAENB010000264.1 GCA_024224995.1 bacterium
GCCCCCCTCGCAGGGGTAGCTACACCTTCCCGGAATCTCCATAACCCTGGCCTGAAACCAGCCAGTAAAGGCGTTGCACTGCAACGTCTCTCAGAACCAAACCCTGGCCGGAGCATCTTCGCAAAATAGACCCCGGTATCAACACAGTTTCTGACCTATTTTTTCCCTGCTTCGCAGAAGCTATTCTTTACCGATCACCGGTTACCTGGCCCACAAGGCCACCGATTACCTTCCCCCTACTTATCTTCTTATTATATAGTAGGAAATAGTCTAAAAAATTTGCACACTTTTTTTGGTTGAGGGAAAAATATTACATATTTTCATAAAAACTATACAAATCTTCTTTCAAAATCCATATAATATTTTCTATTCATTTTTACTTTTTTGAATATTTTTTCTTGACAAAAAACAGCCCCATATTTCAATGGTCATATCTTTCAAATGACGCGCTCTCTTCAAATGTTACAGGAACAATTAATGAAGACGCCGGCACTGTTAGCACAGGTTCAGGCTATAATAAGACCTACGCTGTCTCCTGTTCCGCTGTGGCGAACCGGGACGGCGATTATACCATAAGCAACAGCGCGGACCTGGAAGCTATTGCCGGTTATACTTCCATATCCGGAAGCCTCATTACCAATGAAACCGATCTTTCCAACCTGGACGCTCTGAATTACCCGGCTGGGTATGGGTTACGGAGAACGCGTCCCTGGTTAATTTAGCAGGACTCTCCAATGTTCGTTCGATTGATGTGCTGCTCAAAATAGAGAACAACAGCGCTCTCTCAAGTCTTGGCCTTAACGCGCTTAATTCCGTTGACAAGAGTTTTTCTATTCAGAATAATCCGGAACTCCCGAACAGCCCTGCCCTGGCTCTGAAAGACCAGGTCTCTGTTGGCGGTGAAGTTACTATTGCCGGCAATAAAGAATAATCCACAGCTATATACCGCTTCACGCGTCTGCCCTCCCCGGCAGGCGCGCTACAAGCTCCGTTTAACCACACTCGATACAAACATCATCCGGAACCCCGGGAGCTGCATAACAGTATTTTATCCTTGCCAAAGCTTATCAACATGGTTATTATATTGCATACCAATGGGGCAGGGGAACTGAGATGAAAGAAGATTCTTGTACAACTACGCAAGCATTGTATAGCCTTTATACGGAAGTGCCCGAAACGCTCGATCCACAGTTCCACAGAACCTATCGTGCCGGGAGCTATGGGTGGCCCCTGGCTCTCATGTTCCATGCTGTTTTCGTGGTTCTTTTCACTGTTCTGGGGATTAAACTCCTGGCATTGTATAACGCCTTTAGTGTGATAGTTTATATCATCAATATTCTCTTGCACCGCCGTTCAAAGTTTAACCTTGCTGTACTTTTCTGTATTATTGAAATGTACGCGTATGTGATTATCTGTGTCTACTGCCTGGGTTGGGAAACGGGGTTTCAATTCTGGTTCTTTACGCAAACCCTGCCCCTGTTTATCGCGTTCCGCCTGCCCGCCTGGTTTAAGGGTCTTTGTACTGTTTGTACCTGCGCTCTTTTTGTTTCTCTGGCCATGTTTGTTCGCCCGCTTCCTCCTGTTTATACTCTTAACAGCACCATTACGGTTATTCTTTATTATTTTAATGCCATAAGCTCTATCCTTTCAATTACAGCTGTTATGTTTTTCTTTAATAAAGCAGCGGAATCGGCAGAAGCCATGCTTCATGAGGAACATAAAAAATCGGAAAACCTGCTGCTGAATATTCTTCCCCAAAAAATCGCGGAGCGGCTGAAACAGAACACCGGAATTATCGCCGATCGTTTCAAGGAAAGCTCAATTCTCTTTGCCGACCTGGTAGGCTTTACGGAACTGTCGGATAAAATTTCAGCTGAAGAGCTGGTTGAATTCCTGAATTCTATTTTCTCGCGCTTTGACGATCTCATTGATGAATACGGCCTTGAAAAAATAAAAACCATTGGTGATGCCTATATGATCGCAAGCGGCCTTCCGGAAGAACGGGAAGATCATGCCCCGCCCCTGGTAAAGTTTGCCCGTGAAATGCTTACGATAATTGATGATATTAATACGCAGGAGCACAGGGACATACAAATCCGCATTGGTATTAATTCCGGGCCCGTTGTTGCCGGCGTTATTGGTAAAAAGAAATTTGTGTATGATATGTGGGGGGACACCGTGAATATTGCCTCACGCATGGAATCGCATGGTGAACCGGGAAAAATTCATGTATCGGCATCCACATACGGGCTGGTAAAAGATCTCTTCCCCGTAGAACCCAGGGGAAGTATTACCATCAAAGGGAAAGGGCTTATGGACACCTATTTTATCAAACCTGAACAGGAAAAATAGTTTTATTAGATAAATTTGAACCCGATATATAGAATAATCTCTTGATTAAAAATATGCGGTGTAATAAACTGTATTTTCGATCTTTATCAGTAAAACAGGATGTAAAATAGAATGCAATTCATTAAAAAAAGCCTTTCCGCGAAGATTACACTAAAACTGCTCATAATAGTAAGCATTATTACCATAATAATGGCCATTGGAGCATATCTTGCCACAAAACAATATCTTTATAACAGTTATAAGAAAAAAGTCAGGGATTTAGTCACTATAACTGCGGATCAAATAAAAACCGTATTCGAACATGAGATCGATTCGGAAAGGCATTCCCTTGATGAATTTGTTAACCCCAATCACCGGGAGCTGTCAATTGAAGAATGCGTGGAAATCTGGGTAAAACCCGAAGATAAAGAAAATGGTAAATTCGATAGAAAATACCTGGAAAAAATTTTCTTGAATGAAGTAAAATTGAAGAGCGGAGCTGTTGACCGCTACAAAAGGCTTGCAACCGATTATTCTGTAGATAAAGAACTGGACCGGAAGATTAAAAAAGTTACGGACGGCTTTCGAACGGTCAATGAAATAGGCTTTTCAACTTTTATGGACCCAAAGGGTTTTGTTCCATTCCATCACTCTCTCAACAGTAAAAAGCTTACGGGAGACCCCAAAAAAGATACAACCGGCTGCCGGACAAACCGTGTATGGGACTACCTGGGCAGCAAGATGAAACCGGACAAAGTTGTAGAACATGTTTACCCAAGAGATACCGGTAAGGTGCTTATTATTGCCTTTGCCCCGGTTAAGCTTAAGGAAAAATTTGTGGGAGCAGCCGTTACCGGTTATACCATTGAAGCAATAAATAGAGAAATATTTATCGCCACAAGCATTGTCGTCGCGGTAATATTACTGGGATCTCTCATCATCTTTATCGGCTTTAATATCCTCATAAAAAAGAACCTCCGTTCAATAACCATGATCTCCGATATACTTAAAAAAGTGGGCGAGGACGGCGATTTTACCCAGAACATAGACTACTCGTCGGAAGACGAAATTGGCGATATATCCAAAAACGTAAACACAATGATTGACCAGTCGAGCCGGACTATCTATTATTTAAAAATAGCAGCAACCTCCCTGGCAGCTTCAAGTGAAGAGCTCACTGCCACATCCGTGGGCCTTGGCCAGAGCAGTACGGGCCAGGTAGAGTCTATCAGGGGCATTAAAACAGAACTGAACCTGGTTCTTCAATCAATCAAAGAGACTACGGATTTCATAGGGGACCAGGTAGCAGACATTTCCACAACCGCGGAATCCATTACAAGCCTTGAAGACATGTCCAAAAAGATATCATCAAATATGAAACTGGTTCTGGACAAGAGCAACGATTCCATTACTATTTCAAAAGATGGCGAGGCCCTGGTTATATCGGCCTGGGACGCGATGAAACTGATCGTTGACTCATCAAAAAGAATCGGCGACATGGTAAATATTATTAACGATATTTCGGACCAGATAAATCTCCTGTCACTTAACGCAAGTATAGAGGCTGCCCGGGCGGGAGAAGCGGGAAGAGGATTTGCCGTAGTTGCCGAAGAAATAGGCAAGCTCGCGGAAAATACATCAAACCAGGTAAGTGAAATACATTCTCTTTCTTCGGAAATAGAAAAAAGCGTAACCGAAGGAAGCGACATGGTTCAGAAGATACGGGAATCCATATCAACAATTATGAGCAATATTATAGAAAATTCCACTCTTATAGAAGAAATTTCCCTGCTTTCCGACAACCAGACAGATAATCACAATAGAATGAGAAACGTAATGCTGGAGCTGGAAGAAAAATCGAAAAAGATCATTGATGTGGCCGATTTCCAGAGATCCAACAGCGAATCCATAGAAAACGCAATGAACGAAGTGCTCAGACTTACCACGGAAACATCAGCCGGGTCCGAAGAGATTGCCGCGTCATCGGAAGAACTGGCACAGCGGGCCGAAGAGCTGAACCAGCTGGTACAGGGGTTTAAAACCATGGAACCTGATGATGAATAAGCCTTTTTTTAGTAAAAAAAACTTGCAATATTATTGACTCTTTTTTATTAACTTTTATATGGGAAAAACAAGCAAAAAAGTTTCTTTTTCAAAAACCAAAACCTCAGTAGTTACCCTGGGTGGAAAAAACATTGCCCAGGTCAAAAAACTGACATTCTACTTACAATTTTTTTATTACAATCCCTATAATACCTCATCAGATAAATGGAGACCTTTGCCCGACGGTCTGGATGTTATCATGTATGATTATGATACTCTTTCTCCAAATGATGAACTGGGAAAGGCGAAAACGACTGGAGACGGAACCCCTATTTGCTTGCAAGTTGACGATAAAGATGAAAACAAACCGGATATCTTTTTTATCATCAAAACAAATAAAAAATTTATTAACCTGGATACGGAAAAACTTGTCGATTCGGTTGAAAATCCTTCCACATTCCCCTACATCAGGCTGCCGGAAACAATCGATTCCAGAAGCAAAAAAGCGACAGACAAGCAAAAAGGATATTTGCGGAATTATTCGGGAAAAGGCGAAGGAAAGAACGAAAAAGGAAAAGAGTGGACCTTTAAACTGGAAGACATACAGATGTTTATACAGTTACAGTACTACCGGGAAAGCGGTGACACATCGGAATTTATGCCTGAGGGTCTCAAAGTTTCGGGGTACGATGAAGACAGTTTCTTATCGCCCGACGATCTTCAGGCAACAGGATGTATCGGGGAAAACGGTAAGGTGTATCTGCCCATCTTTAACAAAGACGAACAAAAACCGGAGCTCTATTTTACCATTTTAAACAACGAGAATATATGCCTGGACAAGGATAAAAAAAAATATATCAAAGGCGGAACTCCTAACGGGAAAGAGATTATTGCATTACCCCAAAAATGGCTGTCAAAAGACCGCATGGATGATGACAATAAAAAAGGGATCAAAAAAAGCCATTCTCTCAGTACCGTAGGAACCATGACAGATCCCTGGAAATTTCACTATATTCGGGGTCTAAAAATTGACTATATACAAAAAGAGAGTAAAATCCACTCATTCTGGGATACCAAACTGGAAGGAAGCCCCGTAGTAACATCAGCAGTATTTACGGTAAAAACTGTTCCGACAAATTCTGATGTGGAACTACAGGGTACTGTTGTTGATGAAAGCGGTAATGAAGTAAAAAAACTTTCACTTTCCAAAATTACCACGGGGAAATATGAACTGAAATGGGACGGCACTGATTCTTCAAACGATAAAATAAAACCGGGAAAATATAAAATTCAGCTCCGGGGAACGCTGGATACGCTAGTCAAAGCCGTAAGCGATGAGATCAAAGTCGTTCGGGTGGGTGTTACGGGAATTGAATTCCAGGATTCATACCCGCTTAAGCTGTATGATGATATTTCGACATTTTTCTCATGGAAGAAAGTTGACTTTGATATCCCCGCGATTCAATGGAAAATAAAAGACCTTGACGATTCGGACAAACCGAGAAAAGAACCGGCTCTTAGTGCAAGCGAGGAAAGCAGTGATACCGACAATTACAGTTACCCGGTTTGCTATAAGATGGGAAGCAAATTAAAAGTAAAGCTTACTCTGGGCGGAAAAGATTATGCCGCCGGAGACGACATCCGGGTTCAGCTCATAGACAGTACAAAATTCGACAGCAGTGACAATGAAAAAATAGCGGCAGGCGGCAATACAACCTTTACAGCCAAAGCAGGCAACGAACTCCCTGCTAAAATATTCCGTACCGATAATTACAAACTCGATTTCCATTTTGCCTATAAAGACGCCAGCGGCGCCTGGCATAATATGGGAGCCCAGAAAACGAAAAACCACCGGGTCTATACC
>JAAENB010000265.1 GCA_024224995.1 bacterium
AAACTTGAAACTTTTTTTTACCCCTCATTAATAGGACGAATGGGAAGGCCTTTTGATGAAATTTTTTTTGGCTTTTTTTTCATAAAATTGAATTTTTTTCAAAAAAAGGGCAAAAAACCGCAAAATTCGGGGAAACCTTCTCAGAGCTCTTTATAAGAGCTCTGAGAAGGTTATTTTAGAAAAAAAAATTTATTTTTTTTGCGGAGTGTCCATACTCTATTCCCAGCTTATTCATCCGGTTTCGCAGGGTACTGGCATTGACTCCAAGCAACTCTGCCGCGCCGCCAGGCCCATGAATCTTACCATTGGTTTTTAAAAGGACCTGCTGAATATGCCGGGATATTACTTCATCCAGCGTTTGAGAACTTTGAGAACTATCCATATCTTCTTTAAAATCAACACTCTCCCGCTTTCCTGTTTGCTGTAAGTGCTTAAAACCAACAGGTCCGTTCCTGTTTAATATTAATGCCCGTTCTATGACATTCTCCAGTTCCCTCACATTGCCCGGCCAGGAATACTTCATTAGTATTTCAATAGAACCAGGCTCAAGCTCAGGAATTGAAAGAAGCTTAAGCTCTCTTGCTTTTTGTAATAAAAAATGCTGAAGCAGCGCGGGAATATCAGACTTGCGTTCTCGAAGCGGCGGGAGTACAATGGGAAACACATTAAGCCGAAACCATAAGTCTTCACGGAATAAATTTTCTCTTACCATTTCTTCAAGGTTCCTGTTTGTAGCGGTAATAATGCGAATATCAAGCGCGATAGTTTTTGTTCCCCCCACCCGCTCTATCTCCCGGTTCTGTAAAACACGCAGCAGCCGCACCTGTACCTGGGGCGGCAGTTCTCCAACCTCATCGAGAAAGATTGTTCCCTGGTGAGCCCGTTCAAACCTGCCCCTTTTCTGAGTGAGGGCACCGGTAAATGCCCCTTTCTCGTGTCCAAAAAGCTCGCTGTCAATTAAGGATTCCGGAATAGCACCGCAATTCACACTAATAAAAGGCCCGTCATGCCGTGATGATGAATAATGTACGGCATTGGCAATAAGATCCTTGCCAGTACCGGTTTCCCCAAGGAGCAATACAGGGCTGTCCGGATCGGCTACCTGCCGCACCATTTCCATCACACCCTTGAGGCCAAAATTTGAACCGATAATATTATCTCCGGACCGGTTCATCAGTTCCCGCTGAAGATAACGGTTATCATCAATAAGCATGTCCTTAAGCCGGGTGACCTCTCGATGGGCCAGGGCATTGGAAAGCGCAATATAGAATGGTTCCCGCAATAAGGCCAGGAGTTCCTGGTGGCTATTATCATACCTGTCCTTTCCCCGGGCCAGACAGATAAGAGAACCAATAGGTTTGTCCGTAATAATCAAAAGCATTCCCAGGACCGATGATTTTTTTTCGCCAAGAAATCCCAGCATACCCTTTGTTATTGGTTCAATATCGGGATCATTCACCATCCACACAGGTCCTGTAGAAAGCTGTTCAACCTTAGCGCTGCCTGTTTTTAACGCGTTCTTCGCATCCCGGGACAATGGAACAAGAAGATCCATTTGCATGCTCTCTTCCTTTGTTGTCTTAGCAATAACCCTCATGGAACCAAAATCCTGCTCAAAAAGCTCCATATACATGGTATCCAGAGGAATAATTGATCCTATATATTCAAAACAGGCATGCATTGCCCTGTCTATTTCAAGATTTCCGCATATGCGAAGTGTCGCTTCTCTGAAAAATTCATTCTTATCAATTGTCATATACGGCAACATTAAGCATAATTACCTTATTTGGCAATACTTTTATCATATACGGCAATTTAATTTATATTGTCTCATAATTCAGCTGTTAACAATTTGAAATAGGGCTAATAATCCAAAATATTCTCTAAAAAACCCTGATATCGCACCTGAAATGCTAATTTTTACGTTTTTTTCGCAAAATACCCGGTTCTGGCATGAAACCTGCATTATAAATAAGTAGAACAGGTCAATACAAGGAGACGCGATTATGAAAAAGAAAAATATCGATTTATATTACTACTCAGGAACGGGCAATACACTTCTGGTAATACAGGAAATGGTAAAGGTTCTGGAAGAAAACGCAATCACTGTTGCGCTGCATAGAATAGAAAAGACCAATCCCGCGTCAATAAGAACCGACAGAACTATTGGGCTTGCTTTCCCTGTTGCCTTTCAGTCGACGTTTCCTTTTTTGTGGGATTTCTTCAGAGCACTCCCCAATACCAATGGAACTGAAGTTTTTATGATCGATACCATGATGGCTTTCTCCGGTGCCATTGTTGGTCCCCTGAAAAAGACTTTGAAACAAAAAGGATATACGTGCATCGGGGCAAAAGAAATTATTATGCCCAGCAACTGGTTCCCCAAAAAAATAAATAAAGATAAGAATGAGCTGAAAATAAAAAAGGGACTTCAGCAGACACGCAAATATGCCCGTGACCTGGTGAATAAAAAAACAGCCTGGCGGAGAATTCCGGGCTTATCGGATTTGTTATATCGATTATGCTGCAACGATTTCATGATGAAGAATGTTAATACCGCGTCCGGAAAAAAAATTACCGCTAACAGCGACAAATGCACCGGATGCGGTCTCTGTTCACGTCTCTGCCCTGTTGGGAACATCAGCATGAGTGCAACTAACAAATTCCCGGAATGGTCAAACCAATGCGAAATATGCATGAGATGTCTCTGTTTCTGTCCGGCTGGTGCGGTATCGGTAAGCAATAAGAAATTTGAACCGTACCGGGCAATAAAGGCTGCGGAGCTGATTAAAATAAATAGAGATAAAGCAAATGAAGTGGCTTGAAATTATAGAACTGAGATCGGCAGGAAGCAATCCGGAAGCAGTAATAAAGAAATTAACCCTGCTGATTGAAGAAATAAACCGGGACAAAATATATCAGCCTGTTACTCTTCATGTTCATGCCGGTGTGAGATCGGATTTCAGTATTCATTTAAAACATGATTCCGAAAAGGTTGATAATTCAGGGAGCGACCTGGGATTAACTATAGCATCAAATCTTAAAGCGTTTGGCCTTGTTAATCATACGGTTTGGCTTGAAAC
>JAAENB010000266.1 GCA_024224995.1 bacterium
TTCATTTGAACTTTGACAAAGCAGGCTTTGAACTCCACTTTCATATAAAAGTCAGGAAACCGCTTCACGGGTTTCCCGACTTTAACCCGGAATCCAGGGGCTTGAAACAGATATGCAAGAATCATGCCGAACGGTATTGGTGTTCAAATGTGGAAGTTATTTTGTCCACGATCCTAACCTTCATGATCATTCCTCTCCCTTATAGCCTTCCCAGGCTCACTGCCATTAAGTCAAGGGAGTTTAATGCCGCAGCGTTGCACACGCTGCACTCTTTGCATTCTTGCACTCTTTTTTTCTTGACATTCAAATAAATAGCATTTATATATTATTATAAGGTGTTATGGAAGCTGGATAAACACTGGAAGATAAGCTGCCAGAATCAGCACATATTCCTGAAAGGAGTGAGACAGATACGAACAGAAACTGACAACGCTTTTGACAGGATTAAATCCCAATGTTTGCAACATCCGGGGACAGTTAATATATTTAACCGGGCGGGAATCATGTTGGAACGGCTGGGAATATCTCCGGCAAACCGGTCAGAAGAATCCCTTATGGCTTATTCTTTGCTGGCTATTGTTTGCCTGGTTATTATTCCGATATCATGTGTATGGTGTAAAGACAAAGTAAGCAAGCCTCTCCAGTATTCCGGTTACAGTTCTCCTGAATACACCGGGTATGATGTGGAACGCCAGTATGTTACCATGAGTGACGGGGTAAAACTGGCAACAGTATGGTATGTGCCCAA
>JAAENB010000267.1 GCA_024224995.1 bacterium
CGGATGCGAGTTCCGGAGCAATCCAAAGAGCCCATACTACTTCCAGGCCCGCGCACAAGCAAAATTTAGTTTCTTGAGAGCAGCTGACCCTGCGAAGCAGGGAAAAAATACGGAAGAAACTGATTAGTAAAGAGGATTGGGAATAAAAAGAGACTGGTTGCCGGAACTCTGTCAACTGTCAACTGCCAACCGGCAACTGACCTTACTTTATACGTTCATGTTACCGGATTAATATGGGCCTTAACCTGAGTTCCAGCGCCTTCTTCCCGCCAATGACCTTAAATCCCACGGACTGGTTTTGCCGGAAGATTGTTTTCCCGTTTTGAGTAGTTATTGTAGTGTCAACTTTTACCGTTTCAATAGTGGGAGGTAATTTAACAGAATCGGGCAATTCTCCCCTGTAGTTATTGTAGTTGTCAGCAGTGAGATCAATCTTAAAAGATTCAAGCTCTTCTCCATTCGGATCTTTTAGTACAATAACAGCGCTGCTGTCCTCGGGCAGGTCGTCATCATCCAGCTGCAGCTTCTTGATGATCCTGTTCGAAATAGAGACATTGCCTTTGAGCACAATATCAAGAAGCTTGTTGGCCTCATCCTCCTCATCCTCACCTTCAGCGGCCTCGACCAGCTTTTCTCCCCGGTACTGGTCAGGGTTAACCGGAGTTTTCAGCCGTTTTTGGCCTATGGGAACTTCGGTTTCAAAAGAACCGAATATCTCTCTGCCGTCACTGAGATTGGCAGATACTTCAATGGAAATGGGTTTGTTTTTTTTCAGTTTTTCCCTGAATCTCAGGCTGTAGGAATAGGTGATACCGTCTTCATACGTGTTCTGCTTGATGTTGACCTGTTTATTGAAAAACCAGCTCGATCGCGCCGAGTATTTCATTTTTACCGTGATTAGGCCGTCGGGAATGAATTCTTCCTCTTCCATAAAGGGCGTTTCGCCCTGAAACTCAAGAATTACGTCTTCAGTCGCGGTGCCCCGGAATTCCGGCAATGTGACAGTTGATTGGATGGGGGTTGATTGTTTTTCAACGAGGATTTCCAATTCCTCGTATACTTCTCTTCCGTCTCTCAGTTTGGCAAAGGCTTCGGCAATGAGGTTTTCCCCAATAATTCCGCGAATCCGGACATTGGTTTTGAAAGAATAGATATACTCCGAGTTCTGTTTACTTTCGATAAGACTGACTTCTCGCTCGGAGTCCCATTTCCTCTCTCCTTCCTGTTTAATCCTGATGATTGCTTTTTTAGAAGGAATAGAGGAGCGCATGGAATCGGTCTCGCCTGTGAACTGAATATCAACATACGTGGGCTCGCCGGAGCCCATAATGTAGCCGGGTATCGCCCTTCCCCGGCGGCTGCCCAGGTTCATCAACGTTTCCCCCAGCTTCGCCGAAGTCTTCTTCTGTCCCGGGAGCGTGGTAAGTTTGGTATTAAGAGTACCGTATATCTCTCTGCCGTCTTCCAGTATGGCAGATGCTTCAATGGTAACGGCTTTGTCCTGTTCCAGTTTTTTCTTCTCTTTCAGGGTGAAGGAATAGGTGTTGCCGGTTTTATTCTTTTTTCTCTGGCTGAGAACATTTTTTTGAAAAAGCCAGTTCCCCTGGTCGGCGTATTTTAATTTTACCGTAATTTTGTTGTCGAGAATTCTTTCTTTCATATGGGACGTTTTGCCCTCAAGCTCGAGAGCGGCCTCTATGAGTGGTTTTTTTTCCCGGAATTGCGACAGGGAGATCTTTGGTTTGAGAATACGTAAGTTTTTTGTGACAGGGATTTTCCATGTCTTATATACTTCTCTGCCGTCTTCCAGTTTGGCAAAGGCTTCGGCAATGATTTTTCTCCCAACGGTTCCGCTAACCCGGGTTGTGGTTTTGAAAGAATAGGAAAACTCTCCGGGCTGTATCGTTTCCGTAAAATTGACGGTCTTCTGAGTCTTCCATTTCTTAGCTTCTTCCGGTTTAAACCTGACGGTTGCTTTTTGGGTGGGAATAGAGACGGGCATGGGACCGGTCACACCCAGGAGCTCAATTTTAACAAACCTGGTCTCGGGAGGTTCTCCTCTCTCGAACCTGTCCAGGTCCACGGAAGCTCTCAGCACACTCTTGGACTTTGGAATTTTAGTTTCAAAAGAGCCGAATATTTCACTGCCGTCGCTCAGTTCGGCAGATGTTTCAATGAAAAGGGGTTTATACGTTTTGAGTTTTCCCCTGAGTTCCAGGTTGTACCGGTAAATGGAACCGGCGCTATTCTCACTGCTCCTGGTGCCCACCTCTTCCGTGATAACCCAATCCTCCCGGTCGGCGTATCTTATTTTTACCATGATCTTGCCGTCGGGAATGGTTTCTTTGACACGAATAGTTTTGCCGTTAATGTAAATCATGACCCCTGTTTCCGGTCCTTTTCCAATAGGAACAGCCCGGGATTTCGACAGGGTGATCCCTGGCTGGCGGGAGCGAAATCTTTTTGTGACGGGGATTTTCCATTTTTTGTATAATTCTTTCTCGTTCTCCATTTTGGCAAATGCTTCGAGAATGATCTTTTTCCCAACGGTTCCCGTAACCCGGATTTTGGTCTTAAAAGAATAGGTATAGCCCCAGTCCCGTTTTTCTTTGGCAAGAGTAACGGTCTGCTGGGAGGCCCATTTCTTATCTCCTTCTCTTTTAAACCTGATGGTTGCTTTTTTGGAAGGAATAGAGACGGGCATGGTCCTGGTGAGGCCATTGAGCTCAATATTCAGAAGCTTTGTTTTGGCACGGATGGCTTTACCCGACTTGCTTCTCCTGAATTTTTTCAGGTCCAGTGTTTTTTTCAGCACCTGCTGCTTCTTAGGAGCTTTTATTTTAAGAGTCCCGAAGACGTCTTTGCCGTCATTCAGCAGCGCCGATGCTTCAATGGTAATGGGCTTGTTTTTTTTGAGTTTTTTCTTGAATTTCAGTTTGTAGGTATAGGAAGTACCGGTTTTAGACTTGCTTTTCCTGGCTGTGACCTTTTTTTTGTAAAACCATTTTTCCTTACCCGAGTATTTCATTTTAATGGATATTTTGCCGCCCTGAATGAATTTTTTCATGCGGGGAGTTTTGCCGCTAATGGTGATGGTGACTTTTTTCCTTGATTTTTTTTTGCGTGATTTTTTCTTCTTTGATTTTTTCTTTTTAGGGGGAGTATCTTCTTTTTTAGTGGCCACCCCCCGGAATTTGTCCGGGTTTATTGAAATTTTCAGCTCTTCCCCGGGTACTTTCGTTTCAAGAGTCCCGAATATCTCTCTGCCGTCACTCAGTTTGGCAGATGCTTCAATGGAAATGGGTTTGTTTTTTTTGATTTTTTTCTTGAATTTCTGTTTGTAGGTATAGGTGGTACCGGCTTTATTCCCGCTTTTCCTGGTGCGGACCTGTTTGCTGTAAAACCAGTTCTCCTTGCCGGAATATTTCATTTTTATGGTGATTTTGTCGTCCGGGATGGTTCCTTTCATGCGGGAAGTTTTACCGCTAATGATAATAGTGGCCTTAACGCTTGATTTTTCTTTTTTAGGAGGAGTTTCTTTTGCAATCGCAATGCCCCGGAATTGCGATAATATGGTCTTTAACCGGATAGTGTCTGATTTGCTGCTAACGGAAATTTTCGATTCCTTGTATATTTCTCTGCCGTCACTCAGTTTGGCAAAGACTTCGGCAATGATGTTTTTTCCAACAGTTCCTTTAACCCGGGTATTTATCCTGAAAGAATAGGTATACCCCTTGGCCCGTTTCCTTTCGTTAAGACGGATTGTGCTCCGGGAGACCCATGCCGCGGCTCCTTCCTGCTTAAACCTGACAGTTGCTTTTTTAGAAGGAATAGTGGCGGCAATGGTATCGGTCCGGCCCTTTAGCTTGATCGTGAGAGTTTTGGGTTGAGCCTCCAGGGGCAGCCGGAAAATTGCCAGGAAGGCGGCGATGAGACTAATGTATGCAATTTTTTTCATTGGTTGTTTCCCTTCCCACATGATATCATCATAATTAATATACAAAGATACCTGCCGGGAGGAAAATACGCAATAACAAAATGTGCTGTTTTTTCAACAACATTCATATTATCGAACCGATTTCGGGTTTAACCTGAGCCAGAGTGTCTTTTTCCCGGAAATGGTCTTAAATCCAGCGGTCTGGTTTTTCCGGTAGATCTTTTTCCCTTTTTTTGTGGCAACAGTAGTATCAATTTTAACCATTTTGATTTTTGGCGGTAATTTAACCAAACCGGTCAATTGTCCCTGGTAGTTCTTGTATTTGTCCGGAGTGAGCTTGATCGTAAGCGTTTGCAGTGTTTTTTTCTTTTCATCTTTCAGCACAACAAGGGCAGCGCTGTTTTCGGGCAGCCCGTCACCGCTCCGTTTCAGGCGTTTAATGATCCTTCCGGAGATAGAGATATTGCCTTTGAGTACAATATCAACAAGATTGGTCTCAAGAGCAACGGCTTCGGCCGATTTCTCTCCCCGGTATTTGTCCAGGGTAATCTTAGTCTGTACCAGTCTCTGGGGCATGAGAACTTTCGTTTCAAGGATACCGAAAATTTCTCTGCCGTCGTTCAGTTTGGCAGATGCTTCAATGGAAATGGTTTTCTCTTTTACCAGTTTTTTCCTGGCTCTCAGGGAGAAGGTATAGGTGGTACCGGCTTCATCCCGGCTTTTCCTGGCGGGCATCTGTCTATTGAATAGCCAGTCCTCCTGTCCTGAGTATTTCATTTTTACCGTGATTTTTTTGTCGGGAATGCTTGCTTCCATATGGGGAGTTTTGCCGTAAAGGTTAACCCTGACCTGTACGAGAGTTTCCTCTTTTTTGGCCGGAGTGTCTTTTTTTATCCCCTTACCGCGGTATTGCGACAATATGGTACTTGTACGGAGCGTTCGTAATCGTTTGCTTACTTTTATTTTCCATTCTTTGTATACTTCTCTGCCGTCATTCAGTTTGGCAAAGGCTTCTGCGATAATATTTTTCCCCACTTTGCCGTTGACCCGGGCATTGATTTTGAAGGAATAGACGTAACCCCTTTTTTGTTTTCTTGCCTTAAGATAGACCGTGCGCTGGTAGGCCCATTCTTTGGCTCCTTCCTGTTTAAACCTCACGGTCGCTCTTCTGGAAGGGATGGTCGTCCGCATGGTATTGGTCCGGCCCTTGAGCTTGATTTTGATGGCCCTGGTCCGGGCGTCCAGTGACAGCCAGGAGACCGTCAGGAAGGCGCAGGTAAGAATAAGGGTCACTGGCTTTTTCATTGGAAATTCTCCTGGTTTTGTGATTAATACATAATGATAGCTTTTTTGAGAATAATCAATCAAAAAATGTTTACGCGGCAATAATACTTTTTAAAAGGCTTGTTCAATTTTACTTGACTTCAGGGGTTTGGATATCTATTTTTACCAATATTATGTCGTATTAGATGGCCGTATTTTACCTGTTAGCGTTTATGACGACAAAAAGGAGATGGTAATGCCTGTTGCCGATGGAGAAATCTTTAAATTCGATAGTGAGGAGAAGATCCTTTCGGACTACCTGGAGAGTATTGGATACCAGGGGAATCCCCAGGAGATCACCTATGAAACGGATGAATTCAGCGCGGTTTGTCCTTTTTCCGGTCTGCCCGATATCGCAAAAATTAAAATAGTTTACATTCCC
>JAAENB010000268.1 GCA_024224995.1 bacterium
AAACCGGGTCGAATATCATACATTTAATATCATTAAAAACGTCCGCATCCGGAACGAAGATGAACTCATTCAAGCATTCGATAAAAAAAACAAAATCGAGATTGTTCCGCAGTACCATACATACCCGGAAGGACTATTAAAAAAATACTGGATGGAGCAGCTCGGTATGATTTAGAGGTATGTTAACCAGGGGGAGCGGTAGATGAGACTTCCTGCATATTTTTTCCCCTTGACTCAGAATCCCAAAGCCCATAGTGTGGTAAGCAGTTTAATAAGATGTTATCAAGCATTACCTATTGAGAATAAATCAAAATGGCTAATAATCTTTATCAATTTAAAATCACACTCTTGAATATTACCCCAACAATATGGAGAAGGATATTGGTTCCGGATAACTATAACTTTTGGGACCTGCATGTTGCTATCCAGGATGCAATGGGATGGCTTGATTGTCATCTACATGCATTTCGAATAAAACCTAAGCATTCACATAAAATAACAGAAATCGGAATTCCAAATGATGATAGATTTGAAGATGAGCCGGAAATACTACCTGGATGGGAAGCAGGTGTATCCTGTTTCTTTAGTGATCTCGGAGCAAAAGCTGAATATGAATACGATTTTGGGGATAACTGGTCGCATGAAGTTTTATTAGAAGGTCATTTAATTAAGGAGAAAGGATTAAAGTATCCTGTTTGTATAGGTGGTGAACGGGCATGTCCACCTGAAGATTGCGGCGGGGAATCAGGTTATTTTGATTTCTTAGAAATAATTTTGAATCCTAATCATAAAGAATACAAGGAAATGGTTGAATGGGCCGGGAAAAGATATGATCCTGAAGATTTTAATCCAAAACATATTAAATTTGATAATCCGAAGAAGCGTTGGAAGATAGCTTTTACAGGAGTAAAATGAAGTATTCACAAAAAGAAATATACAGTATGCTTAACAGCATTTATGAAAAGCATAGTAAAAAGTACAAACAGCATTCAAAACCCGAACAAATGTGTTGCATGTGGTCTACTTCTGATCCACCGGATGTAATAGAAGATACAGATCCATTTCGAAATATCGAAGATGTTTTTGATATATCATTAGAAGAAGATGATTGTTTGGAACTTTATGATATGAATATTGACGAGGCTACTGCCCAAATTGCTAATATTATAAAACAACAATGCTAACATGGCACTTCAGCGGATGGCAGACGCGCGCGGGATGATTAATATTACTTGCTCCAAACAAATCCGTTGATAAATTAAATCAATTTCAGCCGCCGCTGAGTTAGGCGTTAGGTGTATCGAGAAACATAACCGGCGCTGCCTTCATTGAGGAATTATTTTGAGAACTCTATTTGCCCGTAATCACGCGACTATTTATCCGAAAAAAGGAGTCTTCCTTGCCGGTCCAACTCCTCCCAGCGGGGAAATGCAGGAAGGGTGGCGGCGTAAGCTCATAAGCAAGCTTCAGGAAGATTACAAATTTAATAATGACTGCATCGTGGTATCTCCGGAGCCCTATGACGGTAAGTGGAATTCAATAATTTCTCAATCCGGACCTCCCAATGAGAGCGCTGAAAATGATCAAATTGGCTGGGAACTTCAATATTTAAACCTGTGCGATATCACTGCATTTTGGCTGCCTGTATATTGGGATGCGAAAGCTGCTGAAAATTACCCGGCGAATATTGGTCCCACTACTCGCTGGGAATTCGGAATGATCTTAGAGCGTTATTTAAATAGTGCCGGCAGGAAAAAACTGATACTTGGCGGTCCGGAAGACGCGCAAAGTATTGGCTGGGTAAAACATGTTTCCAGGCACTACGATATTCCATTTCATTCGCTTTCCGCTGCGAGCAAAGAAAAACTGGTGAGTGACAATTTTGTTAAAGCAATTGCAGAGGCTTTGGGCAACGTTACCGGTTCCTAACGATTTTCAGTTATTGTATAAAAAATCTGCTCCAGCTCCCGCAAGCGCTTGCCTTTCTCATCCTTTTCTATCAAACCAAAACCATTGGACCTGATATCGACATCACTCGCCTTTCCGTTTAGCTCCAGTCTTCCTCGTATGACTTCACTATATTCATGTTTGGATAAATATTTGGCATTAAACTCAACTGTAACTGATCGCAACAACTCCTTTTCCCGTATATACCGTGTTATTTTTTTTACTTCTTCCCCCGAGAGCTCTATTGTATCGCCGTATCGTTTGCCGTGGGCGTCTATGCTGTATTTCATCTGCCTCCCGTTCACTGTCCAGCTTCGCTCCCTGGCTTCAAATTTACGTGCGGCGTGATCGTTCATATAGGTGCCATAGGTGAGCTTGATCTTGAGGTCTTTTGGTGTTGGAATAGTTTCTTTTTTCAGGTCGCACGCGGCGGCTGCCAGGAGCAGCAAGATTGATAGTAGTATATATCTCGTTGTTATTGTTTTCATGCTTATTGTCCTTTGTTTATCCTGATGGGTTTATTACGATATGGGATTTATAAGGTGATGTCAAATAATTTTTGTGCAGTCACGGAGAGCCTGGCCAGAGTATGAAGATGCCGACTGCTCACGCCGATAGTTTCCACGAATGGAAAAAAACAATTGACAAACAAACACTTCAGCAGAGCATGATCATAAATTTTAAAATAAACAAGAGGGCAGTAAAATGTCACAAATAAGAATCAACGACCTTACAGTCGAATCATCAGAACTGAGCGCTTCCGAAGCTTCTATGCTTTATGGCGGCGGGCTGACTATGGAAGAACTGTCCGATAACGTAAGTACCCAGGTTAGCGCTTTTAAAATGGCTGCCTATATTGGGGTAATGGGCTTGCTGGTTCCTGGTATGGGGACTCTGGTTAGCATGGCTGCGGTTGGCGCGCTTGCTGTGCTTCCTGCGATCTCCGCCGTGGGTTTTACAAAGAACTTAATCGAAGATATTCAAGACTAATTCTTTCAAAAAAGGTGAGCCGGAAGGATGTATTCCATGTGCGTTCGAAAAAACCGCTGTTGATTATAATTCCTCTTGACATACTGTTTCAAATATGTACGAATTAGACAAAAGTTGATTACGTGATTACGGTATAATTCCAATATGAGATTTAAACTGGTTCGTCTCCTGCTTCCAGCCATTATTTTTTCAGCCATTTCACTGGCCTGGGGCGCTGAAAATACAGATGTGGTCTTTATTGAATACAAATACCTCTCCCCCTCAAATGACAGGCTCCATAACGACAGTACTTCTGCCAGGGACATCAGAACAGTCCATCACAACTTAAATACCAAAGTGACTATCCCCCTGTATAAAACTGATGCAGAAAAACCGGTCCGGGTTTTTACCATGTTACAGTATGAATTGATACACGCCGCGTACCGTGAAACCGGGAGCAATACTGTCCTGTTAAACAGCATAGAAACGCTACACGCCCTTAAGGCTGGTCTCGCTTCATATGTTCCGTTGGGCGCCAGCTCCGGTATGTACTTTGATCTTGCCGGCAGTATTAATACCGATTTAGGCCAGTTTAAAGAAATCGATTCAAAAGATGTTATTACATCGGGCAACATAATTTTTAATTATAAATATAGCTCCCTCTTTTTCCGGTTTGGCCTCACCAGCACCAGCAAGTTTGGCAGACCATTAATAATCCCCATTTTAGGCCTTACCTGGAAACCTGTCTCCCGGTTCAAATACAAACTTCTCATTCCTCATGGCACCAGCGCCTGGTTTCAGTATAGCATATTCCAGGCCGGTCTTTTTGCCCGCCTTAAAGGCAACCAGTTTCGCCTTATTCGAAATGATGCCGCAAATAATTACAGTGTTTCTCTTCTCATGGTGGAAACGGGTTTTTCCCTTCGTTTTAATGTCTGGAATAAATTGCATGTCTACGGTGATTTTGGCGTTCATCCGTACCGGTCTCTCACTGTGTACAAAGCGGATAACAGTACTTCGTCGGAGATTAATTACTCCCGGGCATTCAATGATATGCTTTTTATGCGGTTTGGCGTTGCCTATAGCGCGATTTAAAAAAGGATGATAGATTTTATTTTACACGCTTTCCTCCAACAATAGTTGCCGTAACGCGCGCTTTTAGCCAGCCTTCCGGATTCTTTCTACAATCTTTATCAACAACAGTGCAGTCAAAAAATTTCCCTTTTTCCAGGGTTCCTATTATTGAATCCTTACCTACCGCACAGGCTGCTCCCGATGTATACCCCTTTAAAACATCCTTAAAAGATACACGCTCCTGAGGATACCAGCCTTCTTTTGGCTTTTTAGTTTTATGATGTTTTCTTGTGAGGGCTCCATAGAATCCAATAAACGGATTGATATATGAAAAAGGGGAATCTGATCCAAAGGCAAGGGCTGCTTTGTTTTTTATCATTGAATTGAAAGCGTAAACTCCCTTAGCTCTTTCTTTACCAACACGTTTTTCCGAAAAAGACATATCCGCAATGAGGCAAGGCGGCTGCATTGAGGCAATTACCTTTAAGTCATGGAATTTGTTAAAATCATGAGGCCGTAAAACCTGGGCATGTTCAATTCGAACAGGATGATTTGAATAATCATGATGATCCTCTACAAATGATAGCGCCATAGTATTTGCTTTATCGCCTATCGCGTGTATCGCGATTTTATACCCGGCAAACTCCGCGAAACGGAAAACCCATCTTTGAAGATCCGGATCAAAGGCCACATGACCTGATTTTGTTGTATCATCGGAATAGGGCTCATGCAAGAGCGCTCCTCGGCCTCCAAGAGATCCATCCATAAAAAGTTTTATTCCTAGAATTTCAAAGTTATTTTCCGAAATAATCCTGGATGTAAATATTAAATGATAAAATTCATCTCCACGATAATAGGCGAATACTCTAAACGGCAGCTCGCCTTTTTCATGAAGCTGTTTTAAATCACTTTTCATTTCGGCATCCATTAGCATATCATGCACTGTTGTTATACCATTTTTAGAAACCAGGTTTACAACTTTTCGAAGCCTGCTGAGACGTTCTTCTTTGCTTATCTCGGGAAGATATTTTTCAACTAATAGTATCGCGTTATCCTGTAGAATACCTGTAGGAATTCCATCCTTTGATCGAAATGTTATTCCAGTATCAGTCTCTTTAGACCCGGCTGTAATTCCGGCTTTCGCCAGTAATGAATCATTTACCAGAACCGTATGCCCGTCTACGCGCCGTAAGAATATTAGTTTTGATGAAAAACCTTTAAGAATACTCTTTGTTGGATACCCTTTTTGCGCGAAATTATCATCATCCCAATCCCATCCATATATGACCTTTTTTTGCGGATTTTTCTTAATGTATTTTTCAATCTTCCCGCGAATTTCTTTTCCGGATTTTACATTTCTAAGATCAATACCTTCCATCCTGTCTCTCATAAAATTCAGATGCAGATGGGCGTCATGAATTCCCGGCATTGCTAACGTTCCCGGGAGAACAATTTTCTCTGCTTTTTTTTCTATTGAAGATGGTACCTTGCTGAAAACAGAAATTATTATTCCATTTTGATCTACCAGAATTGCCTTTGCTGTGGGCTGATCTTCATTTCCTGTTAAAAACTCAGGACCTGTATATAAATATTGCCTTGATTGTTCTGTTGCTTTTGTACATCCGGATAATATAAGTAATATAAAACAGAAACTGGCAGCCGGAATTGTTATTATTTTCACGCAATATTCCTTTTTTAGCTTTTTAGTTTTTTATTAAAAACTTTTCTCATTAAAGAATCTTTCTCAAATCCGGTGATAAGTGTTGTTTTATAGAAGATTCTTATTGTTTTGTCAAATATATTTTCAATACCATGGGGCTCATCTTTTTTAAGAATAAATTCCCGGAAAAAATACCATATTTCACCTCACAACACCAATACTTCTTGACGTATAACGGAGAAATATTTTGATGGTTCAAAGCATTTGTTCCATAGTAGTATGATTTAATTGCCCCAAATAGTTGCTTTTATTTACTATATTTTTTGAGAGGATTTTAAACATGGCTAAAATATTATTTTCATCAATTTGTCAACCACTGGGTCCAAAATATGGAGACGGAACCGGCGTTGGCGCTGAACTTTTCAATGGTCAGATTACCCAGGCCCAGGGCCTGTTCTGTCCGCGAACGGTTCTCCCCCATTTTCCATTGGATTACATCGCGAATAACATAAAAACTTCTTCTGTTGTTTTACAATTCCCTACCAAAAGAAAATTTATTAGAGAATTAAAAAAAGGATATGAATACATTGGCATTACATTTAATTTGTGCACCTTCCATAAGGCGCGGCAAATGGTGGAATGGATACGTGAATATTCTCCCAAATCAAAAATTATTCTGGGCGGATACGGTACAAGATTGAGCGATGAAGAGCTCGCGCCCTATTCCGATTATATTTGCCGGGAGGAAGGTGTGGGTTTCATGCGTAACCTTTTAGGTGAATCCGAACCTAACGGGCCGCACCAACACCCCCTTATAACCATCACGCTAAAAGCCTGTTCTATTCCTGTGGCTAAAAATGCCATTATTTTTGGCAGTCTTGGATGTCCTAATGGGTGTGATTTTTGCGCGACATCACATTATTACGACAAAAAGGTTATTCGACTTCTCCCTGAGCCTGAAGATCTTGTCAATTTAATTGAACAATACCTGGAGATGGATCCCACTGTTGGCTTCTCCATATTTGACGAAGATTTTCTTCAAAACGAAAAATGGGCCCGGCGATTTCATAAACTCATGAAAGCGAGAGGAAAAAAACCTCCAACGATTTTTGTTCTCTCCAGTATTCGAGCCGTTTCAAAATTTACAATAGAAGAACTCCTTGAAATGGGTATCTCCATGATCTGGGTTGGATACGAAGGAAAACGTTCCGGGTACGCGAAACAACAGGGGAAAGAACCTTCTGAATTTATTCAAGAATTACGTGAACACGGCATCCAGGTTCTTGCCTCCTATATTTTAGGATTTGATTATCAAAATAAAGAGATTATCCGTTCTGAAGTGAATGAACTACTGGCTATGAAGTGCTGCTTTCATCAATTTCTAATCTATGGTCCTACACCGGGAACTCCTTTTCACGACAGAGTTGAAAAAGAAGACCGCTTTATTGAAGAATATAAAAATGATTCATTTAATTATTATCATAAATGTACCGGTTTTTATAGTATGGTAAAACATCCTTCAATTGGCCAGAAGGAATTGGAAGATCTTCAGACTGAGTGTTATAAAAAAGATTTTGAAGTTCTTGGCCCCTCTCTTGTTCGCGGCCTGGAAACACGGCTCCTGGGTTATAAAAAGTTAGTAAATCACAGCAATAGTACCTGCCGCGAAATCGCGGAATCATATAAAAAGGAAATTGAACTTTCACTGCCTATATGTTTAACCGCTCGGCTCCTGGGGCCCAGTAAAGAAGCACGAAAGCAAGCAAAAGAAGTTCTTATTGACGCTAAAAAAACATTGGGCCTGAAGACCGGTGTAATGCATAAGACACAGTCTTTTGTTTTTCTCTGCGCGGCTCTGTGGACCAGTCTCTGCTTGAAAATGGATTGGTTTCAACAGCCATATACCATAACGAATAAATACAATGACAGGGGCGCGTAAAAAAGATTATGGATATAGCCATATTAAATATATGGCTATATCCAAATAAATTATTTTGTTATAAATTTTTTATTCTCATTCTTACAGATTAATTGTACAACATTTCGTGACGTCACTAAAGCACCAGACAGGCCGCCCGGAGGCATGAGCCACTGACCGGAAAAATATACATTTCCAACCTCATTCAACCTGTTTGGAATTGTACGAATATATTTACTATTCCGGGAAGTTTCCAACCAGGTCACATAAGCGCCTTTGAAGTTTTGAGTATATCGTATATATGTTGCAGGAGTAACTACATCTTTTTCTTCAATTTTATTTTCTATGCCGGGATAATGTTTCGCAAGCTCAGTAATTGTAAAATCAAGTATCCGTTTTTTCTCAGCATTGTATTCAGCCTTATTATTTTTTCTGAGATTATACCAATAATCACTATCACCGGCACCATACAATACAACAACTGAAGTCTTTTTTTCCGGAGACAATGTTGGATCATATGAATAGATTTTCACCGGTAAATCTTCAAAAATATCATTCCCCATTTCCAGAGAACGTTCTAATGGAAAAATATGATTAAGCCCCTCCGGTTCAGATGAGAAGTCTGAATTAATTCCCAATGAAATTTGTATACCTGTGGGATTAGGAAATAAATCATTTTCAAAAAGCTTTTCAAAGGGTGAATCTTTTAACCTGTTTCCCATAAGTTTATTTAAAGTTTTTTCAAGATCTGAAGCACTTATTATATAATCAGCTCTGACAAATGAACCATCGCTCAGTTCAATTCCATCTGCTTTTTTTTCATTGATTTTTATCGATTCTACCGTTTTATTAAAAAAGATTTTTCCTCCCATATTAATATAATTTTTTTCAATGCCGCGGGCAAATTCCAATGACCCTCCAATGGGATATCCTCCAAACTTATCATAAAACATACTAAAGGTCATAATTAGCGCTAAAAGAGGCAATTCCGAAGGAAAAACTTTTTTGAGACTCGATCGAATACGAGGATGCTTAAATGTATCGGCGAAATCTCCAACAGAAATATTACTCCCCCATTTCATAACTTTCATATAGGGAACTAATTTTAGCATCATTCTAAAAATATCAAAAATATTCATCATTTCAAATGGCTTATCCAGGTTAAAAGTAAAACCACTGAATTTTCTTATGAGCTTGCACATTTTCTTTACCGCTTTCTCATCAGCAGGAGACAATTCTATTAGATGTTTTTCCAGACGATCCGGATTACAATAATAAACAACTTCACAATCATCATAGGTATATCTCGCATATACTTCATGATCTATAATTTCTACATTTTTTAAAGCTCCAACTTCATTCCAGTATTTATAAAATCCACCTCCATCTTCCGATGAGGTACCTGCCAAAAAATGAATACATCCGTCAAAAATATAATCTCCTCTTTTCCACGATGTGCATAAACCTCCGGCAATAGAATGACTTTCATAAATTTCCGCATCAAAACCATTCATTCGAGCATAGCATCCTGCGGTAAGACCGGCTATTCCCGCACCAATAATAACTACTTTTTTCTCCATATCCATCTCCTTATCTATATGCTTATCTATATGCTTATACTATTATAATAATAAGTTCAAAGAAGTAAGTCTAACCAGGTTTTTGGAATTCAACAAAACGGTAAGATTTAGCAGTAAAAAACAAAAAATCCTTTAGATAATGTTATTGACTTTTCATAGTATAATTTTTATCCCGTTTAATAGCCCATAAACAGGAGTTTTTGTTGAAAACAAGAAAATCAATATTACTTGTTATTATTATGATCCTGGTCAGTTTTTCATCCTGCAAGAATCATATTTCACCGGATATATTTCATGACTTTCATATACTGTACTCAGAGAGTAAATCACTTTCAGTAGTCAAAAATCAAAAAGAATGGACCCCCATTAAAAGCCTGAATTTCATTGATATTCCCCGGGGTAATGATAAGAATTTCAATCATGCCTGGGTTCGAATTAAAGTAACGGTCGACAACCCGGATAAGTACTATGGGCTTTTTTTAAACACCAGGGATCTTCAGAACATAACTTTTATAAATTCAACGTTCCATGGTTCAAAAAATTTAAAAAAAGACTATGGCGCTGGTTATTACAAACCAAATCTTTATAAACTTCAAAAAGGTATATTAAAAAAAGGAAATAACATAGTATATATACGCATCAGCATGATAAAAGGATTAAGGGGAAGCATTGGCCCCATTGAAATCATTGATAAGGAAGCTTTTGTTAAAGAAGATTTTTGGAATGATGTTTTATATAAGTATATTTTTATTGTTTTGATTGTTATGAATTGCTTATTGTCCATGATCCAGCTGATTATGTTTATTTTCGATAAAACAATAAAAATACGTCTTCTCAATTCAATAATACTTATGTATACTACTATTCCCGTACTATTATTTTTTATTCCATTACCGGTAGATAACAGTTATGTGATGACTTTTTATTTTACCTACAATTTTTTATTTTTCCTGTATTTGATGATTCTGATGCAGGCTCTTTTTGGTTTGTTTTTATCTCGTTTTAATAAAATCTTCATTGCTTTATTTGCTCCGGGATTCTTCCTTGCCTGGGTTTTAAACGGCAAGCCCGATATTCAGTTAATTATAGGTTTTATTGGTGTCGTTCTTTCTTTTTCAGGACTGGGGGCTTTGCTTTATCTTTTAAATAAAATTAAATCAAAAAAAAATCTAACAAGAGTTTTTATTATACTATTCTGCGTTATGAGCATTGGCTACTTATGGCATCCATTAACGATTCCCCTTAAATTACCAGTCCAATGCCCTCAATTTCTTAACATCTATATTCAGTTTCTTTATATATTTATGGCGATTGTATTCGAAGCAATTCAATCAAAGAAGCAAAAAAATCTTATTGCTAAACTGTATGGTGATTTAAAAGAAATCGCAGATAAGAAAGAACCTAAATCTGAAGTAACCATAACTGAAATCGCAGAAGAAAAACTGAATGTTGTTATTAACTTTATAAAACAAAATTATACTTCAGATATTTCAAGAGAAGGGCTGGCTGCTGCTGTTGATATGAACACCAGTTATCTTAGTACACTTTTTAATACCTATACCGGTAAAAAGTTTAATGAATATATTCACTCTTTACGCATAAAAGACGCAGCCGCACTCTTGGAAAATACCGATAAGCAAATAATTGATATAGCATATACTGTTGGTTTCGACAGCCTGACTACTTTTAACAGGGCTTTTAAAAATGAAACAGGATCAACACCTTCTGAATGTAGAAAAAACCTCAAGGACAGGCTATAAGGCCTTAATAATCCTGTTTAAAATTTTATCATAAATATCGCATTATTATGCAATTTTTTCTTTTTTTTCTTTCTTTTTATCGTACTATTGACAAAATACATCAATTTTATATACTGTTAATATGGTCCGGATTACGCGATCAGTAACACCAACTAAACAGGAAATTGGCATGCTCAATATACAGGCCCTGGAACAGGCCGACAAACTTATTACCAACGCCTTAAGGCTTGCCCGGGATATCTCATGTGAAAATGTCTTTCTTTTCCTGCATAATGAAGATTCCTTTAAGGCGCTAAGCAAGTTAGATTCTTTTAATGATAAGGCTGTGGCCCTGGTTATCCCCAGGGGTTATACCTTGAATGAAATGAATGACAAAACCATAATTTATACATGGTCCGGCAACCAGACCCGTTTTTCCAGGATCAAATACGCTTTTATGCAGGCGGTTTTCCAGGATATTATCCAGCCCCACAGTAAGGTTGTTTGTATCTTAGGTCCCTGGGGGAAGGACCATCTCGATACCGTTACTATCCATGACCTCTCTCTCTCATGGAGTGAGGAGTTTCCCTTTGATCCCAGATCATTAATTAAAAAGAATTTCTTCCCCACTGTTATCGCTATTACTGACATTGCCCTTGATATCGGTGCCCTGGGCAGGGAGGGTAAGCCCGTTGGCACCACCTTCATTGTGGGAAACGCGGACCAGATTATGAATTCTTCTCATCAGGCCATATTTAATCCTTTTAAAGGATATCCTGAGGAAGAACGGGAGATTTCCTCCTCTGAAGTGGTGGAAAGCCTGAAGGAACTGGCCCAGCTTGATGGGGCCTTTGTGGTCACTGAAAATGGTATAGTTGAGGCTGCGGGGCGCCACCTGGATGCTGTTGGCTCCGTGACCAGGCAGCTCAAAGGTTTTGGCTCCCGTCACAGGGCTGCCGCGAATATGACCATGTTCTGCGAGGCCATTGCCATTGTGGTTTCCGAAAGCACCGGCAGGGTAACTATCTTTGATGAGGGAAAGATCATTGCCGTTTTAGATCCTGTTATTAGCTCGAGGGTTGTTTAGTAAAGGGAACCGGCCTGGGGTGTCAATTCTGATGGAAAAATTGAATCTTACCCGATAATTTCTTCCTCCCATTTTTCAGTCTCAGAGGACACTTCGGCTCCGCTCAGTGACCTGCTGACTCATCTTTGGGAGAGTCGTAGCAAGGGCTGGTTTCTGAGAAAGAGAGACGTTGCGTGCAACGCCTTTACGGCTTGGTTTTTTCAGGGGACTCCGGAAAGGGCTGGTTTCTGAGAAAGAGAGACGTTGCGTGCAACGTCTTTACGGGTTGGTTTTTTCAGGGGGTTCCGGAAAGGGCTGGTTTCTGAGAAAGAGAGACGTTGCGTGCAACGTCTTTACGGGTTGGTTCTTTCAGGTCTCAGAGGACACTTCGGCTCCGCTCAGTGACCTGCTGACTCCTTCGGTGGAACCCGTTCCGGTC
>JAAENB010000269.1 GCA_024224995.1 bacterium
AAAATGGGAAAATCACGGGGATTTTCCCATTTTAACCCGGAATTCAGGCTGGATTCCGGGTTAAAATCAAAAAATCCTTAAGCGATTTTTTGATTTTCCCCGGAATGACGCAATCTGAGAAGTGGGATAATACGTTTTTTCCAAGTGCCTTAACTGAATTTCTATGTATATTCTGCAAGGAGATGTTTTTGATGAACTCTGACAAAGAAAAAGAAAGAAGAAGGGCAAAACGTCATCAATTGCAAACTGATGTGGAATTTTTTGTTGACGCAGATATCATAAAAGCCAGATCAATTAACATTTCAGATGGCGGAATACAATTTGAAACTGAAACACCTATAACGATCTTTATGAGAATGGAAGTTGACGGAAAGATGCGGGAATATGAAGCCCAGTTAGTATGGGCAACGCGGAAACCTGACGGCAGCATGGCTTACGGTTTCAAATATTTACTTGTTCCGGAATGAGGAAAAAGGTAAAGGGTTAAAGGTTAAAGGTTAAAACCGCCTTTAACCCTTGACCCTTGACCCTTAACCTTTTACCTTTTACCTTTTACCTTTTACCTTTTACCTTTAACCCTTTAACCCTTTAACCCCTAAGGAGAAATGTAAATCATGAAGACAAAAAAAATTATACTTGTTATTTTCGGAATTATGCTGGTTGCTTCAATCGCTGTTGCTGTCCAGAACAAAGGTGCAAAAGATATTGAACTGTCCGGCGGTACTAAGGGAAAAGTAGCTTTTCCCCATCTGAAACATCAGGACACTTTGAAGGATTGTAATATCTGCCATGATGTTTTTCCCCAGCATTCCGGGTCAATAGACAAACTGAAAAAGGAAGGAAAGCTGAAAAAGAAATATGTTATGAAAAAACAGTGTATTAAATGCCACAAAAAAAAGAAAAAGGCCGGAGAAAAAACAGGGCCGACTTCATGTTCAAAGTGTCATAATAAAAAAAGCTCTTAGGGCGTTTCCAAGAAATAATATACCTGGCCAGACTTCCGAAGTTTCGGAAGTCTTTTCGGGCAGATTATTTAGTTGGCAGTCCCTTAATACTCTGTTTCAAAGACAATGTCCGGGTGCATAAAAGAGGAGTACAAAGCTTGCTTTGTCCGTGTCCGGGCGGAATTCGGACACAGACAAAGCAAGCTTTGTACTCCTTCAACCCGGACATCGTTTCTGAAACGGAGTACTTAGTATAAATTACACTTCTGACGGTGCAGAAACCGGGTTTTTTGGAAAAACCCGGTTTCTGAATGCATAGAAAAATAAAGGAATTACAACAATGCTGGTACTCGGATTACAGGGAAGCCCCCGCAAAAAAGGAAACACAAATTACCTTCTTTCAGCATTCATGAAAGAGGCTGAAGCATCAGGAGCACAAAC
>JAAENB010000270.1 GCA_024224995.1 bacterium
AAACCGGGCTGGCCGGCAGTTTCATAATAAAGCCTGTCAATAACCTCCTGCTCAACTTTTTTTCTTTTTTTCTGTTCATACCATTTGAACATCTCATTAACTTCGTCATAGGTAAGATTAGGAATATTGACACTTCTCTGAATGTTAAAGGGTGAGCCTTTTACATTCTCAACTCCAAGAACGCTTCGAACCCCCATGAGAGCAACAGCATGTAAGAGATATTTTTTTTCTTCATTAGATTTACCCGGTTTATTCTTTCTGAACATATAAATATTTCTAAAAACGCCCACTATGGCGCTTATGGCATCCTCAGACAGGGCGTCAAACTCGTCAAGGATCAAGATTAAAGGCTTATCAAGTACATCTTTTTTAAAAATGCTTTCAAATTTTTTTGGAGAATCAGTTTTTATATTTTTTTTATTTAATTCTTCAAGAACCATTTCCCCGATGTACATTAATATCTTGTCAACAGCCTCTTCTGTTTTCAGGCTTTCAAGGTTCAACTTTATAACGTCAAAACTCTCATCATCCTCTAACCGGTAAAGAACCTCGTTCATAACCCATGTCTTACCTGTTTGCCGGGGAGCCCAGACAGTAATATAATGTCCGCCTTCTTCCGGATTATCCCCAACCAGTTGAGTATATGCTTTTTCAATCAATTCCTGTCTTGGAGCATAATAATTCAATTTCGTATTGACTGGCCCATATGATGAAAATCTTCGCATTTCTTCCCCCGGATTCACGTATCAATCAGTAATCAAAATATAAGTACTTTTAGCGTAAGCGGAGTATTTTGTCAATAAGAAAGCGCCAGGGATACTGTTCAGCTGCGTTCGGGAAATATTAAACAACAAACAAACCGTCCGTCTGTTTTCATAAAAATTTGAATATCAGGTTGACAAACAAACAAACTCTTCTAATTTGTCCCAAAAAAAATTCGACAAAAGAGGGTTGTACCGTGTATAATAAACTATCAAAATTTCTATTTTTATTATTATTTTTATTATTTCCATTAACAGTTATGAACTGTTGGGGAGAAAAAGAGGTCTCGGGAGAATATGTATCAATCATAAACAAGGGAACATATTACGCCGTGACTTTTGATTTTAGCAAAAATCCCTCACACCGGCAGGTGGGAGAGGAATATGGAGAGATGATACTGCGAGTCCTGCCAACCTTTGAAGCCAAGCTCGATTTCTTTTTGGCGGAGTGCACCATGGCCGTACCACAGGCCGATATGTTTGCCCGGGTAAATATTATCAAAGATAAGATTCCACAGGATTATCGTGATGAAATAGAAGGAATGGCTTCGAAATTTTCCGGAAGGTGCGACAGGATTGGAGACGGAAGAGTATCGACCAACGAACTATATATAATAAATTTATTGGGAGATGTAGTTCGCCCATCCGCATGCAGCGGGTTAAGCGTCTATGGAGACCGCTCCGCCACGGGAAGTACCCTGGTGGGCCGTGCCCTTGATTATTATTCGGGAACACTGGCAAAAATGACCGGAGCCCACGCCGTATTAAACATTAAAAACGGCGAGAAATCGATCTGCTCTATCGCTA
>JAAENB010000271.1 GCA_024224995.1 bacterium
AGCCTTCTGTGCCACCGGTGCCAGCCAATGTGGCTTCTGCACTCCCGGGATCATGGTTCGGCTCGATTCCCTCTCGCAGAAGGTGGGAGCCGACGGGGCCGAGCGGACCCAACTCGACCGGGCTCTGGCCGCCCATCTCTGTCGGTGCACCGGCTGGCACACCATTCATGAGGCGTGGGATTGGTTCCACGACGGCACCGAGCCTGAGTCCAACCGCGACCTGGCTGCCGCCACCGAACGAGCCACCGTCGAGAGCGGCGGCCCCCAAGTCGTCTCCCCCGACATGGCTTTGGGCCGCGGTGGCTTCGCGGATGACAGCGCCCCACCCGATGCCCTGGTCGCGGTCTTGAACCCCAGGGGCGACTGGGTGGTAGCCGATTCCCTGATCGAAGCCCGTCGTCTCTCCGGCAAGGTCCAGGGCCGCCGGACCACCGACGACCCGGCCCCACCTCTCGCCCTACCGGACGGATCCTGGACCGTGTGCCTGCGTACCAGCTGGGTCGAGCCCGCCTACCTCGAGACCGATGCCTCGTGGTGCGCGCCCGGCGGTCAACCGACCACACCGCTGGCCAACGGGGGAGCGTTCGGGGCCAAGACGGTGAGCGAGGTCGAGGAGGTGGCCCGCCGTCTGGCCGATGAGCACGGGCGCCCGGTCCGAGTTCTCCTCTCCCGAGAAGACACTGTCCGCCGGGGCGCCAAGCGGCCTCCCATCGCGGCTGGTCTGCACCAAGACGGC
>JAAENB010000272.1 GCA_024224995.1 bacterium
GGCAAGTTCTTAAATGAGCTTCTCTTTACCGTGAAGAACAGCGGGCTTGCTTCTCTTCTGAAAACTGAAGAAGACGCAAGCCCCACGGCAGATGTTCCGAAAGAAGAAGAGTCAGTGAGCACGGTGAAAGATATTCCGGAAAAGGAAGTTAAACCCCAGGATCCGGAATAGTCCATGTAAAACATGCCAGGGATAACCCAACCCCATGCAAGGGTTATCCCAATGCAGAGCACTTACCACTATAAAGTTAAAATAGAATAAATTGTTGTTGACAATTGCACAAGGCCTTGTAGATTTTCAGGATTTTTAAATTTTTAACTGGTGGCGGAATGCATGGAAATCAAAGATATTATTCAAAGCAAACGTGATCGTCTTTTCGTTATTTCACCGGAGTGTTATATTATTTTTACCGGAGATTCTCTAAAGGATGAGCACCCATTTATAAGAATAGGGAACTCGCAAGAACTTCAGCGTGAAGTAATAACTCTAATTGAGAACATTATTTATCCCGGTCTCCCAACCGGCAGTCCCCTGGACGAGCAATTTAATCTGGACATTCCCCATCTTCCGAAAAACCGCTACCTGGGCAAAAGCTCCGCAATCCAAAATTTTCTCGATTTTCAAAAACTCTATGATCCGGATATCGATGAGGTCAAAATATATGATATACAAAAAGACGGGTCCGAACTA
>JAAENB010000273.1 GCA_024224995.1 bacterium
AGACACGACCGACTCTGTGTAGCGGGAAAAATATAGATCAGAGACTAAATAGTACTGCGGGCTGCATCTGGCGTAGAAGTATGGGCACTTTGGGTTGTGAGGACTGTTTGACCGGAGGGAGTTCCGCAGCAATCCAAAGAGCCCATACTTCTACGCCCGCGCACAAGCAAAAAGAGTTTCTTAAGAGTGCGGACCCGGGTCTTCGGCTCCGCTCAGACACCGGCTGGCCGGGAAAAATACGGAAGAAAGTCCAAAACAGGTTTGATCTCTTTCCGGGTAATTAACCCTCGGATAAAAAACCTCGAACCTCGAACCTTGAACTTTCTTAAGAGCAGCTGACCCGGCAGCTAATAAAACTCACCACCCCGATGAGTAACTCTGGCACCTGTCGCCAATGCCGTCCCTGTCTTTGTCTATCTGGCGAGAATTCCGGGTTGTGGGGCAGTTGTCGCAGGCGTCACCCACGCCGTCATTGTCTTCATCGGCCTGGGAAACATTTGAAACAGCGGAACAGTTATCGCAGGGGTCGCCAATGCCGTCATTGTCGCGGTCTCTTTGCCTGGAATTGGGCTCATCAATACAGATATCACACATATCACCAATACCGTCGTTATCACGGTCATCCTGGAAGGGGTCGGCCCGTGAGACGCAAATATCACACATATCTCCCACGCCGTCATTGTCACGGTCTTTTTGCCCGGGATTATATACGTCAATACAGGAATCGCATTTATCACCAATGCCGTCACGGTCGCGGTCGTTCTGGGCGGGGTCGGGTTTGTTTACGCAGGTATCACAGACGTCACCCACGCCGTCTCCGTCTTTATCGGCCTGGTCCTCATTTTTTTCCGCGGCACAGTTATCGCAGGTATCACCAACACCGTCCCAGTCCCTGTCGGCCTGGTCCGGGTTTGGAATCTCAACACAAATATCGCACACATCCCCTACGCCGTCTTCATCGGAGTCGTCCTGGTCCGGGTTAGGCGTATCAACGCAGATATCGCAGGTATCTCCCACACCGTCCCGGTCCTTGTCGGCCTGGTCCGGGTTTGGAATCTCAACACATATATCGCAGGCATCGCCCACGCCGTCCTCATCGGAGTCAACCTGGCCGGTGTTGGCGACAGTAACACAGATATCGCAGGCATCCCCAACCCTGTCTCCATCTTTGTCTGCCTGGAGCGGGTCTGGCGTATCAATACAGATATCGCACACGTCACCAATGCCGTCTTCATCGCTGTCGGCCTGAGCGGAATTGGGAACAGCCACGCAGATGTCGCACACGTCACCCACACCATCCCTGTCCCGGTCGGCCTGGTTTTTATTCTCGTGCTCAGCACAGTTGTCGCAAAGGTTGCCCAGTCCGTCTTTATCGTTGTCGGCCTGGTCTTTATTTGGAAGAGCAGCGCAATTGTCGCAGACGTCGCCGGTACCGTCTTTGTCTGTGTCGGCCTGGTCTTCATTTGGAAGAGCAGCGCAATTGTCGCAGTCGTCACCCAGCCCGTCTTCGTCCGTGTCGGCCTGGCCCTTATTGGGAAGACCGGCGCAGTTATCGCAAAGGTCACCGGCACCGTCGTTGTCGCTGTCGGTCTGCTTTATGTTGTAATCGGCGGCACAGTTGTCGCAGGTGTCGCCAAACCCGTCATCGTCAGTATCGGCCTGATCGGGATTGGCAACAGCGGGGCAATTATCGCACATCATACCCACGTTGTCGCCGTCGGGATCTACCTGGTCAGGGTTCTCAATTTTTGGGCAGTTATCGCAAATATCGCCCAGGCTGTCATCGTCGTTGTTCTCCTGGTTGGGATTTACTTCGGAGATGCAGTTGTCGCAAATATCACCAACACCGTCACTGTCCATGTCTTCCTGAAGGTCGTTCCAGTCATTGTAACAATTATCGCACTTATTGCCAACACCGTCCCGGTCCCTGTCTTCCTGTTTGGGATTTTGAACATCAGTGCAGTTATCGCAGGCATTGCCAATACCGTCCCAATCGTGGTCGGTCTGGTCATTATTTTTAAGGACCAGGCAGTTGTCACAGGCGTCACCAACACCGTCCTTGTCCATGTCGGCCTGGTCCGGGTTTGGGATCTCTTTGCAATTATCTTTCGCGTCGTCAATTCCGTCATCGTCGTCATCTACATCAACGTCACAAACATCGCCGATTTTGTTATTGTCGTAATCGGCCTGGTTCGCGTTTGCCTCTTTTGGGCAATTGTCACATGGATCACCAACTTTATCCTTGTCGAAGTCCAGCTGATCCGGATTTACAATATCCTTGCAATTGTCGGAACCGTCGGGAATACCATCCTCATCGGAGTCTTCTGTTCCCGTAAAAACGCTGAATTTTATCCCGCCCATACCGTCAAGTTTGATAAGCAGGTAGGTGGTAATACCCTTTGTTACGGCAATACCTTCTTTCAGGCCATACCCCAGAACCCCCTGGCTTTCAATGACCATACGGTAGTTGCCAACAGTAATACCATCAAACCGGACACGGTCCCCGGGCAGTACCTGTTCTTCTTTTTCATAATTCGTGCTGGTAAGGACTATTTCATAATAATTGATCTTTCCTGTTGGATCAGCAGGCACTTTCACCGAAATGGAGCCGCGTGAGTCCGTGGCGGAACCGGAAAGTACCGGGAGCACTGCCATGAGGGATAAGAAAAAAGCTAAAAATGCTATTGGTAAAAATAGACGCAGCATAGTCTCTCCTGTTTCCCCTGATCCTTTAAAGATTAATATACCTGTTTAATAATCTCATATAAAACCATATTTTGTAAACGTTTTTTTTTAACTTTTAAGAAAGTTGATTTGGGCGCTGTTACCGTATCAGAGCTCTTTTAAAGAGCTCTGATACGGTAACATTGATTTATGGATAAATGTATATTATTGTTCAAAAAAATAACGTCCGGACGGTTTTTTTCTTGACCAGCGGTTTAATTTCACTATAATGAATTATAATTTAACATAATGAATTAAACCGAGGTGGAGCTATGAAAAAGATTTTTGTTTTTTTTCTTCTATTAGTAGGGGTCATAAGCTATTTCGCGGCCTGTGATGTTAAAACCGAAACAGCAGATACCGGGAGCCCGGGAGGTATTTTTCAGGAAACAATTGTTAGTAAAAACGCGGTGCCGGGCTTTGCCGATCTCCACAACCACCAGATGGCGGAATATGCCTATGCCGGAGCCTGGTATCATGGTTCCCATAAGGGTTCCGAATCGGTTGCGCTGAAAAAGTGCACTGGCGGATCAATATTCGGAGGAGATCACGCGCGAACCATATTTGGACCGGTAAACGAATTTCTCGGAAAGGCGCCCGGCACAGAGGGAGACACGGGCTGGCATTTTGGCAAAAAATACGGGTATCCCAAATATTCGGGCTGGCCCCGGTGGGACACCATCGCGCATCAGCAGCTCTGGGAAGGGCACCTGAAGCAGGCGTATGAATCGGGATTGAGCCTGTATGTAATGTCCGCGGTTAATTTCCGGCAGCTGTGCGAGGTTATGCCGAAGAAAAACAAAGAATGGAATTGTGATGATATGAGCACAGTAGACCGGCAGCTTGAGGCCGCCATTGATTTCGCTGCAGAACGGGATTGGGTGGAAATTGCCGCAAGTCCCGATGAAGCCAGAACTATTATCAACTCCGGAAAACTGGCCATGGTCCTGGCAATCGAGGTAACGGAAATTTTTGGTAATGGGGACTGGATGTCCCAGCTTGATCATTATTACGACCTGGGTGTCCGGTCGATCCAGCTGACTCACCAGCTCGATAACCGGTTCAGCGGAGCCGCCCATCACCACTGGATCTTTAAGATGTTCCAGGTTTTTGAAGATTTAGGAAATGGGAACTGGCTGGACGCGGGTTTTGACCTCGATTCAAACGGACTTAATATCAACGGTCTTTCCACAGAAGGGCAGGAACTGGTCATGGAAATGATGGACCGGAAAATGATTATCGACCTGGCGCATCTTTCCGAAAGAAGCATCAACGGCATATATGATATCTCACAGGTTTATAATTATTATCCGCTAATAATGTCTCACGGTCATTTTAAGTCAATCATGCTTGAAGAAAAGCAGGAAGAAGAGAAAACAACTTCCGACAGGATCGTAGGAATGATAAAAGAGACCGGCGGCATCTTTGGGCTGCGCACCGGAGCTGAGCAGCTTAAAACCTATTCGCAGTCGGGCGTGGCCAATGACTGTGACGGGTCAACCAGATCATTTTCGCAGGCATACCAGTATGGCGTAAAAGGGCTAAAAGTCAATGTCGCCTTTGCCACTGACATGAACGGCTTTATCCAGCAGCTTCGCCCCAGGTTCGGCAGCAACAAAGAACCCTGCGGCGCGTCCGGCACAACATCCAGGATCAACGCGCAAAAAGCGCAGCAGAGCGGCAGACTTGGCACCGACTTTGATGAAAATGGATTTGGCCACATCGGGTTAATTGGTGATATTATCTCTGAACTCAAAAACTTCGGCGTTGACACGTCGGGCTTAGAAAATTCCTCTGAGAATTTTATTCAAACATGGGAACGCTGCTTCAACGATTCCAGGCAGCCGCTTCCTATTGATGATATGGATACGGGCGGGATTGAGTAGCGGCACCGTCTCAGAGCTCTTATAAAGAGCTCTGAGGTTTTTTCTTTCGGAAAAACTCCTATAAAGAGCTCTGAGGTCACAACCCACGAAAAAACGGCTTTTTTTGAAAAAAATTCAATTTTATGCAAAAAAAGTCAAAAAAAATTTCATCAAAAGGCTTTCCCATTCGTCCTATATATAAGGGCCTAAAAAATATTTCAAATTAATAAAAGGGAGGACGAATATGCCTTATGACGAACGAGATAATGAGGTTGGCTTGACCCAT
>JAAENB010000274.1 GCA_024224995.1 bacterium
CTTCCGTATTTTTTCCCGGCTGTGCCGGGTCCGCACTCTTAAGAAACTCTTTTTGCTTGTGCGCGGGCCTGGAAGTAGTATGGGCTCTTTGGATTGCTCCGGAACTCGCTCCGCTCAAACAGTCCTCACAACCCAAAGAGCCCATACTACTTCCAGGCCAGATGCAGCTCGCAAAACGATTTAGTTTCTAACGTATTTTTTCCCCGCTTCGTGGTACTGTCTTAATAAACCGAAAAACGTAGTTCGGAATGTAAATTATGCCTGCCTGGAGTGATGCCTCGGCAGGTTGTGAGGCTGTTTGAGCGGAGCGAGTTCCGAACGTTCTGTAGAGGTATTACTCCAGGCAGGCATAATTTACATTCCGGCTTGATATACCTCATATTAAGACGCCACCACAGGGTCTGCTGCTCTTAATGCAAACACTCCTGCATAATAAATTCCGCACGAAAGACAGTAACTGCCCTGCCGCCCAGAATTACCCGGTCATTAGCCGCTTTGACCTGTACGGTTCCGCCCCGTTTTGATGCCTGGTACGCGGTAAATGAGTCTTTTTTTAATCTCTTTTGCCAGAAAGGGCCCAAACAGCAATGGGCCGAACCTGTTACGGGGTCTTCGGGAACTCCCACTGCAGGGGCAAAAAACCGCGATACAAAGTCGTACTCTGTTGAACCGGCTCGCGCCGTTATGATTATCCCCCTGGTTTTTATCTTTTGTAATAATGCCATGTCCGGCTGCACTGAGAGAACCGCTTCTTCCGAATCCAGTTCCACAATATAATCCATCCGGTTTTTTCCGGTATACAGGGGAACAGCTCCAAGCCCCGGCTCCAGTTCTGCCGGAGCTTCGCATTCCGCATCCGGTTCCGCCGGAAAATTAAGCTCTATCCATTCTCCGTTTTTTTGCGCTGTCAAGAGCCCGCTTTTGGTAAAAAACCGCGCCTCTTCTGTGGGACTTAAAACCCCGGTTTCCCATAACATATGAGCGCTTGCCAGGGTGGCATGTCCGCACAGGTCCACTTCATCCACCGGCGTAAACCAGCGCAGGTTAAACCCCTCTGCCTGCTTCTCAAGAAAAGCGGTTTCCGAAAGGTTCATCTCCGCTGCAACGTTCCCCATCCATTCTTCGTCTTTTGGAGCGGGCAGCAGGCACACTCCTGCGGGGTTTCCCGAAAATATTCTGTTTGTAAAGGCGTCTACCTGGTAAATTTCCATTGTTTTCTCCTGTTGTTGGTTGTTGTGGTTTTAGTTTCCTGCCTGTACTTATCAACAATATTTTTC
>JAAENB010000275.1 GCA_024224995.1 bacterium
GTGACGGGCGGTGTGTACAAGACCCGGGAACGTATTCAACGCACTGTTGCTGACGCGCGTTTACTAGCAACTCCAACTTCATGCAGGCGAGTTGCAGCCTGCAATCCGAACTGGGGCCGGTTTTGAGGATTAGCTCCGCCTCACGGCTTGGCGACCCATTGTACCGGCCATTGTAGCGTGTGTGTAGCCCTGGACATAAAGACCATGCTGACTTGACATCATCCCCACCTTCCTCCAGTTTGATACCGGCAGTCTCGTTAGACACTTGTAACTAACGACGAGGGTTGCGCTCGTTGCGGGACTTAACCCAACATCTCACGACACGAGCTGACGACAACCATGCAGCACCTCTATACATGCCCCGAAAGGAGGATATATCTCTATACCTGTCATGCACAGTTCAAGCCCAGGTAAGGTTCTTCGCGTATCATCGAATTAAACCACATGCTCCACCGCTTGTGCGGGCCCCCGTCAATTTCTTTGAGTTTAAGCCTTGCGGCCGTACTCCCCAGGTGGTATACTTAATGCGTTAGCTACGGCACTAGTGGACAAGCCACTAACACCTAGTATACAACGTTTACGGCGTGGACTACCGGGGTATCTAATCCCGTTCGCTCCCCACGCTTTCGCGCTTCAGCGTCAGTTCTAGGCCAGAGAGCCGCCTTCACCACTGGTGTTCTTCCTGATATCTACGCATTTCACCGCTACACCAGGAATTCCGCTCTCCTATCCCGAACTCAAGAGAATCAGTTTTAGATGCAATTCATGAGTTGAGCCCATGGCTTTCACACCTAACTTAATTCCCCGCCTAGACGCCCTTTACACCCAATAATTCCGAACAACGCTAGCCCCATACGTATTACCGCGGCTGCTGGCACGTAGTTAGCCGGGGCTTTAGGTAGGTACCGTCATCGCAATGAATATTACCCATTACTTATTCTTCCCTACTTACTGGACTTTACAACCCGAAGGCCTTAATCGTCCACGCGGCGTCGCTGCGTCAGGCTTTCGCCCATTGCGCAAGATTCTTAACTGCTGCCTCCCGTAGGAGTCTGGGCCGTATCTCAGTCCCAATGTGGCCGTTCACCCTCTCAGGCCGGCTACCCATCGCTGTCTTGGTAGGCCATTACCCCACCAACTAACTAATGGGCCGCGGACTCATCTTCAGGCGAGAGGCCCGAAGGTCCCCATCCTTTAATGATCTAAACTTATGAAAAGACCATGTTATTAGGTATTAGCCACCGTTTCCAATGGTTGTCCCTATCCCGAAGGCAGATTATCCACGTGTTACTCACCCGTTCGCCACTCTCCCCCTAATGCAAGCACCAGGGTTCTCGTACGACTTGCATGTTTAAGACGCGCCGCCAGCGTTAGTTCTGAGCCAGAATCAAACTCTCCATGATAGATCTATAAATAGATTTTTTTTAATTTGATTCAAAAACAAAATTAACTCAAAGCGTTCTGTTTGTCAATACTACTCAGTTTTCAAAGAACTATTATCCAAAAAGATAATAAAAATTCGTTACTCCAACTCTCGTTAGAGTTTTTATCTAAACTGCTTTTGACCGAAGCCAAACAACAGAGATGAAACATTTTGTTGTTTTCTTTAAGGTGAGCCGTTAAGCTTTTCTCAAAGTGTGTTGTACTTATATTTATTGGCTCAGTTTCCGTCAACCAAATTTTTTATTTTTTTTAAAAAACTTAGCTTCTCTTGAAGAAACTGAGAAAGGAGGAATCAAACAAACTTTTTGTCTAGTTTCGATATTCACTCTGTCAATCAATCTTGAATTGTTTACAACCAAAACTGGAAACAATTACTAAATACTCTCTTTAAGGTGAGCCGTTAAGCTTTTCTCAAAGTGTGTTGTACTTATATTTAGTAGCCCGGTTTCCGTCAACCAAATTTTTATTTTTTTTAAAAAAGTTGGCTGCTTCTAAAGAAGCCGGAAAGAATGAAACGGCAAATCAAATAAACAATTTAATTTGTTTCGTTATTCACTCTGTTGCTCAATCATGTATCACATCCTAATTAGGCCACGCTTATTGTCAACATAATTAAATTTTATTTTTTAAAAAAGTTTAAAAAATTATTAAAAACCTGGCAATACCCGTATACTTCTTTTCTTCTGTTTATTTTTTACCCTGTTTTATCCCTGCTATAAAAATACCTGCAAGCTCTACACGTACTGTTTTTCTTTCGGGGAGCTTATTAAACACCTCTTCATCACATAATAAATCCATTACCTGGGGACCTATTTTTGCTTTTACTATTGGTACTTTTTTAATTTTATACACTTTTGGTATCTGTTCCAATACTGTTTTTGGCATATTTGCATTGGCTACTCTGTCTTTTTTCTTTTCCAGGACTAAAATAGATGTTGTTACCTTGTGCTGATTAACAAGACTTTGCTGATCATCCATCTTTTTCTTTACGTTTTTTCGCAGAAAAAAGATCGCGACTCCAACACCCGCCACTACTACGCCTATTATTGAATATAGATGCCACCATTTCATAGTATTACCTCTTTAATTACTACACTGCTTTTTAATTTTTCCGGCAAAAAAGCCTTCGTTTACGTCATTTTTTTGTATTAATTTAAAAAAATACAAAATTTATGACTGCAAAGCTAAACTTTACACCAAACTACGTCAAATTAATTATCCTCTCTTTTATGTAAACCAATTTTTTTTACTTTTCTGTCCATGTACCTGAGATAGCGCAGTTCAATTTTTTATATTTTTACATCAATGTCAGGAAAATAAATTAAACGCGGCGCTTCCACGCCGCGAAGAAGGGGGGGGGGCGAAGCAATGCCATTATGTTAAGCGTCTCCTCAATCGTTTTTTAGCCGAATGCAGCCGGAATTCCTTTACAAAGGGAAAAATTAAAAAAAATTCGCGGAAATTAAAAAAAATTTAGTATCTGCGATCATTGCTCACGCAATAAATAACTACCTGGACGAACTGCTGCTCTCCAAAGATCCAAAAGGGGATGTTGATAAGTATCCACACAACTATATTTTCAGTGAGGGTGAATATGACGGAATTAAAACCTTTGTCATGTTTTGGGGAGTTCCCAATCAGGAGACCCTGCAAAAGCTTGTGCTGAGCGAAGCCGAAGTGTTCTTGTTATAGACAAAATTAACTTCTGGTATTATAAATAAAACCCTAATCCACCCCTAATCTGTCTCCGGCAATTTCAGGAGAAGGGCGAGGTATGTCCTGAGAGATAAAAAAATGCCCTGATATAAGCAAAACAAGTCAAACTCATGGCCAAAACCGGTGTAACCAGGCAAAAGACCCGTGGCAAACCTGATATCAAACTGTATTCTCTATTGACCTCTTGAAAAAACACAATTCCATTTGATTTTTTAGATTCCTTAACGATAGTTATCAACATGCAGCAGGGCGGTTTCACCCTGAGGCCGCTTGCGCGCCCAGTTCAAAAGCACGCTTGTTGGCCTCAAAATCGGGGAATTGGCTCTTAATTGTACCCAGAAGTGCTTCTTTTGAAAGGGGCATAGCTCCTACGGCATGGGCAATGCCCAGAGAAATGGTGTTTACCTGCTTCAGGGAGTTAAAATTTTCCCTGGAAAGCTCGTCTATATTAAAAATATAGATATTTTTGGTAAATTCTCTTAATTTCGTGTAAATCGACTCTTTATCCGGATAATTAAAATCACCGATTCGTACATGTACCGGGATAATTGGAAAATCATTAATTATAACAATAGAATCCTCATTAAGATACCGGGCATGGCGCAGAGCTTCCAGGGGTTCCATGGAAATCATCATATTAGCTCCGGCAGTGGGAATGAGGCCGGAAATGACCTCTCTTTCGTTATATTCCTCTCCCTGTTCAAACGCGTAATACCGGACATTTGAGGTTACCACGCCTTCTCTCTGCGCCCCGCCCCGTCTTTCTGCGCCAACTACGGAGAGGCCGTCATTTATCGCAGCAAGTTTGAGCACGGTTCCCAGGGAAATGGCTCCCTGGCCGCCTATACCGCATATTAATATATCATATCGTATCATCAGGGTTTCTCCGTTTCAGTTCTGTTCTTAAAATTGCCGAATTCGGGCATAAGTCATGGCATGATCCGCATTGTAAACAGGCAGTTTCTTCTATATAGTAATAAAATTCATCACCGGTTCCCTCTTTTCTAATGGCCGGGCATCCCAGCTGTACATAGCACTCGTCGCATTTCTGGCATCGTCCGGGCTCAACCTGGTAAAATACCTCGTATTCGGGAGTATCTATCTTAATTCTCCGGCCGTATTGGAGAGCGCATTCCTGCTCCGCGATTATAACCCGAACGCCTTCTTTTTGTCTGAGCGCGTCTTTAATTGTCATCATAGATCCTTTAATGTTAAAAGGATTGATGGTACGGACATATTTTACCCCTATTGACTTAAGAAGACCTTTAATATCAACAGGATTTAAGCGGGTTCCGTCTACGGCAACATCGGTCGTAGGGCTGGGCTGGTGCCCGGTCATTGCAACCCACTTATTGTCCAGAATTACCAGTACCAGGTCGACGTTTTGCTGGACCGCGTTGATCAAATTGGGGATACCGGAGTGAAAGAAGGTCGAATCACCCACGTAAGCAACAACATCCTCGCCGTCCAGCTTCTGAAGCATGCCCTGGGCAATACCAACCCCGCAATTCATACAGGTTACCCAGTCAAAAGCGCTGAATGGGGGCAGACAGGAGAGAGTATAACAGCCAATATCTCCGGCAAAGATCACTTTTCTCTCCGTTGCTTTCACTATGGAGTAAAGCGTGGCCCGGTGAGGGCAGCCTATGCAATACGAACCCTGACGCGGCGGGATCCCCTTTACATGCTCATTTGACAATTCTATTGAGCGTTCCATTTTAACAGGTACAGGTTTTTTAAATTCATCGCTCAGGATCGTGGTGATAATATCAACATCCAGCTCTCCATATTCAGGAAAGAGCTTTTTACCCAGAATCGGGATATAATTTCCTGTGTCGTACAATATTTTTTTAATCTGGAACTCGAGAAAACCTTCAAGTTCTTCAACAATGTAAATAAGTTCAAGTCCCTGAGCAAAGGACGCTATTTCAGCTTCGTTTAAAGGATAACTCATCCCTATTTTGAGTATTGGCGCGTCTGTTATTCCCAGCAGAGCCAGAGATTCCATCATATAATAGTAATTAACACTGGAGGAAATAAAACCGACCTTTCCGGTACCGGGCAGCACCCTGTTTATCCCCTGAAAAGGCTGGTTATTTGCCAGGTTTTTTACACTTTCAAGAGCCCGTTTATGGTTTGCCACGGACCCCGCGAAAAGGTTTATATAACGCTGGGGATTCTTTTCAAATACTCCCTTTTCCGGAACATTCTCCGGAAGCGTTCCCAGTTCCAGGGAACCAATATTATGACATAATTTCGATGGCGTATTAAGAATCATAGGAAGATTAAACTGTTCGGAGAGTTCAAAAGCTATTTTAGTGAAATCCATAGCCTCCTGGATCGATGAGGGCTCCAGTATGGGTAAATGCGTATGCAGTGAATACCAGCGGTTATCCTGTTCCGATGTGGAGCTGGTTGCGCCGGGATCTGACCCGATTACCACGACAAAACCGGCATTTACCCCGGTATAAGCGGCAAAATGAAGCACTTCACTGGCTACGTTCATGCCCACATGCTTCATTGTTACCATTGAGCGGATCTTTGCCCAGCTTGCTCCCTGGGCTCCATGAGCCGCAACATGCTCGTTTACACTAAATTCCGTATGTATATGAGGGAATTCATTTCGCAGCCGGGAGTAGCCCTCTCCTATTTCTGAGGCTGGTGTGCCCGGATAGGTGCTGAAATAGCCCAATCCTGCTTCCAGTCCGCCTCTTACTACAGCGTCATTTCCCATTGCCAGGATTATTTTCCCCGGCTCATTTAATCCAAGAAGGTTCATTATTCCTCGTTAAAATTTTTTATTAAAATTTTCTAAAAAAATTTATAAAAAATAAGTGTGATATCCGTCTATATAAAGCCTTACTGTTATTAAAGGTCCTCAACTATCCGGGTTTTTTCTGCCAGATCTTCAAAAACATCCGGTTCCGCGAGAACAATAAAATCAGCTTTATTTTCCAGGAAAGACCGGGCTCGTTCCTTTGCGGCAGCCCCTCCGGCAGGAGAACGAACACCGATTAGAAAATTATCAGCAATTTTCTTTTCTTCTCTTAATACAGCTGCCAGTTTTAACATCTGTGACGGGTCCAGGTCATAGACCGGCTTTGCCATGCCCGGTTTTTTATCAAAAAGCCCTGATGTTAGTACAATTCCGTCAAATCCAAGTTTACAGGCCGATATCATGCTGGACGCTATGAGGTCTCTGTTTTTGTTTTTTGCCTGTATTTCCATAAAGAGCTTTGAACTTACTGTCTCTTTTGCCTTATGATAGACCGAAAGCGGGTTCAAATCGCCATATTCTCCAATGAGCAGCGCTTCGCCGGCGCTCACTTTTGTTTTTACCTGCTCCACATCCTGAAAATCATTCACTGATGCCAGATATTTTATTTTCGCTCCCATATTACTTCTCCCGGTAAATGATTTTTTTCCCAGTCCACAGGCTCATGATATTTCACAAATTCCTTCGGGCTCTCTTTTTTCTGGTTCTCTTTTTCCATTTTTTCGTAAATTGTATGCCAGACGCATTCTATTTTTTCATCCACTTCACATTGAGTGCCGGATATCCCCTCGCATGGTCCGTTCCTTACTCCCTTTGGACAGCGGGTTACGGGGCACATCTGCGCGGTATCATTAAGGATACATTCTCCGCAATGAGAACAGCGCTCATGGAACTTGCCCAGGCGCTCTACCATGCCCAAAAAATTGGTATTCAGAGCCGCGACTACCGGCTTGCCCGTAACCTCACTAATAGCCTGAACCCCGCTTCCGCAGGTGAGAGCTACCAGGGTCTCGGCATCATCGATCTCTTCCTTTATTCGCCGGAAATCCCTTGTCGATATTCGTTTATCGCAGGGTGATTCTATTGAAATGGTTGCCAGGATCTTTGTATCCTGCAAATTCTCTACCTTCTCCACCATCTCTTTTACCTGCTCGGAGCCCCCTGTTTGACAGACTGCCGCGCATTCGGAACAGCCCACAATGACGATCCGTTTTTTATTAGCAATACGGTCTTCTATTTCTTTAAAATCTTTTTTATGGGTTACTATCATGACGTTTTTCCAGTTTTGTATAGTTTCTTGAGGAAGAATTGTATCAAATTTGGGCTTTTTGTGAAAAATGTCAAGAAGAAATAAGGGTTCAGGAGCAAGAGAAGAATATCATACTAAAGTATGAAAAAATAATCACTCTTCTTTTACTTTCCGGTTTAATCTTTTTATTCTCCGGTTGTTATGAAGAAAATAACAGCACTCAAATCACTCCGGAGAGTGAAAACAATTTTCAAATTCAAATAGAACAAGAGACTTCATTAAAAAAGGGTATTGTAATTGAAGAATATGATATATACGCAAACGGCCAGGCACTGGGCTATATTGACATATTTTTTAGCGTCAGTTCGGTTTGTCGTGGAGCTCTGGACTATATTGAATTTTCCGATGACTATAATTCACTAAATTTTGAATTCTGGCATTTTGGAGAATATGGTCCTCTTGAATATGACCTGGAAAGACAATAGTAAAGCGCTCCCCTTCGCGGCGCGAAAGCGCCGCGTTCCTCAGGATTCGGGATTACAGATACTTTCGTATTACATTGTTTAACAGGTCAAGATCAACGGGGTTTGAAATATAATCATCAAAACCCTGGTATAAAAATTTTTCTTTATCTCCTTTCATCGCGAAAGAAGTCATGGCGACAATAGGAAGCTTTCCGCGGTTGAGAGTCCGTATTCTTCTCATCACTTCAATTCCATCAATTCCCGGCAGCTGTATATCAAGCAACACAATATCATATTGCCGTTCCAACGCCAGTTCAACCGCTTCTTCACCACTCAAAGCATAATCGAGCCGAAAGCATAATGGTTCCAGGGCAGCCTGTATTAATTTAATATTTGCCTCATTATCTTCAACAACCAGAATCGTTTTGTTATACATTGCTTCAGTACAGGTATCCACGCCCTGGTTATCTTCTTTCTCAGGATAATCCTTCTCAACTCTGATCCGTCCCGGAAGACTAATGGTAAAGGCGCTGCCCTCTCCCAACTTACTGGTAACGTATATTGCTCCGTTATGAAGCTCGATTAAGCGTTTCGATATGGAAAGGCCAAGCCCGGTACCCTCGGTATTGGCTGTTCCTTCATTTTTTACCTGTTCAAAGGGGTCAAAAATCCTGTTCAGATAATTCTCAGGTATTCCGGTCCCTTCATCCCATATTGTTACTTCAATAACAGAATCTACCCCTTTCGCTTCTATTCCTATCTGCTTGCCGGGAATAGAAAACTTAATAGCATTTGAAAGCAGGTTATAAATAACCTGCTTAATCCGCACTTCATCTCCAACAAGCCATCCGATATCGGGATCAATAGCAATATCCATATCGATCCCTTTTTTATGGGCAATTGATTTTACGGTGGAAGGAGACCGCTTCAGCATTTTACCAAAATCAAAAGATCTTTTTTCAATTTCAACCCTGCCGGCTTCTATCTTTGAAAGGTCGAGTATATCATTTACCATTTCAAGAAGATGATTTCCACTCTCCTTTACATAATTCAAAAATTCCTTCTGTTTTTCATTCAAAGGACCGGTTCGTGGTTTTTCTAAAATCTGGCAAAAACCGATAATCCCGTTAAGAGGGGTTCTCAGTTCATGGCTCATGTTCGCTAGAAACTTACTCTTGGCACGGTTAGCGGAATCTGCCGCTATTTTAGCCTTAAAAAGATTCTCTTCAAGATTTTTCCTCTCGGTCATATCCCGGAACGTGCCCGCTAAATAATCCTCATCACCGAACTGTATCCGCTGGGAAGTTATCTCCGCGTAAAAAATAGTATTATCTTTTCGCTTGCAGGGAATATTGGCAATAATCCCAAGTTCATCATTTGTCATTCGCCGAAAAAGATTACGAATATACGACACACTTTCTTCCGGATGAATATTGGCAACCGTCATTGAAGCCAGCTCATCCCTGCTATACCCTAACATCTTACAAATGGTATTGTTGGCAAATGAAAAATTTTCAGTTTCCAGATTAGTAAGAAGTATTCCGTCTTTTGCTCCTTCAAACATTGTACGAAACCGCTCTTCCGATTTCCTTAATGCTTGTTCTGTTCGTTTCCGTTCGCTAATATCCGCAACATTAGCCACAAAAGCAGTGGGCTTCCCTGCCGTATCCCGCATAACACTTGCCGAAAGCTCTCCGGGGAATTCAGTTCCGTCTTTTTTTAAAAGCGTATATTCAATATTCATAACAACGCCGTCCAACAGGGTTTTCTTCATATTATTGACAGCTCTTTCATGATCTTTTGGCGAAATAAATTCAAAGGCTTTTTTCCCAATAACATCATCCATTGATAAATATCCATGCATTTGCGCGGTTATTGGATTACACTCGACTATTATCCCGTTGAGATCGGTTACGGTAATGGAATTGGGTGAGTGGTGGAGGATTGCCTTCAACTTCTCTTCTTTGTGTTGTATCAACTCTTGAGCCAGTTTCATTTCCGTAATATCCCGTCCTACGGATTGAACTTCTATTAAATCTTTATCTTGATTAAAAAAACCTCTGTTCTTAAAATGAAGCCACCGGAATAAATCCTCCTCTTTTTGATATTTGCATTCAAATTCCATCAGAGTATTATCGGGAGTAAAAGTTTCCAGAAGTTTTGCATATTGATTTATGTCGCTGTCACAAAGACCCGGCGGGAAACTATCGTGAAGTTCATCACCTGTTGTTATACAAAAAAAACGCTGAAAAGAGCTGTTTACAAAGGTGTAAAACCCTCCGGGATTCCAGCGTGCTATTAACTCTGCCTGGCTTTCAACAATATCCCGGTATAACTCTTCATCTCTTTCACCATCTCTCTCCAGATCATGCTGCCGCAGCGCGGTTTCTATGGCTGCATACAAACTGGATTTTTCTACCGGCTTTATTAAAAAACCATATGCTTTTGTCTTTTTGGCCCGCTCAAAGATTTCTTTCGTATTATAGGCAGTTATGTATATTACCGGGATATCACGCTGTTTTTGCACCTGTTCCGTAGTTTCAATTCCATCAATTTCACCTGCCAGCATAATATCCATAAGGATACAATCCGGCTTCAAGGCCTCCATCCGTGCAAGTACCTTTTCACCCGAATTTAAGATATCAGCTGTATCATACCCAAAGGCCAGTAAGCTTTTCGCAATATCTTTAGCAACAATTAATTCATCTTCCACTATGAGTATTCGTCGACCAGGCATGCAACACCTCCCTGCTGCTCGGCAACACTAACGCATTATCACTCTTTCTTGAATGAGTGAATTCCATTATGTGATTATTTCCAAAACAAAAAATAGTATACACCAAAAAGGGAAACAAATCAAGAAAAATTTATTAATACCGTCTTGTATATGTTTGACAGCATTCTCATGATTACCTATAACGGTTTATACAAGGAGATATTGTTATGTCAGAAAATCCCGAGATTTTACTCATAGGGACCGGGGCTGTTGGAAGCTATTATTGCGGAAAACTTGCTCAATCAGGGATTCCCCTGTCTACCGTATGCAGGTCCGATTATGCCATTGTTAAGGAAAAAGGAATATCCGTTAAAAGTATTAAGGGTGATTTCAGCATTACTCCGGAACAGGTTATTTCCACAACTTCGGACTATAGCGGCAAGCCGGATTTCCTGGTAGTTGCGACCAAGGTTCTTCCCGAAATAAATATCCCGGCCCTCATCAGGGACGCGGTATACCCAAACACTTCAATTGTTCTTTTGCAAAACGGGATCAATATTGAAACACCAATTGTCGAAGCCTTCCCCACTAATGAAATCATAAGCGCCACTCCTTTTATTTGCGTATGCCGTACTGCCCCGGGAGAGATCAATCACCAGGATTACGGCTCCCTTTCTATTGGCACCTATCCTTCGGGCAGTTCCGAAAAAACAAAACTCCTCTCACGGCTCTTTAATAATGCCGGTGTTCCATGCCAGGTTGAAAGCGACATTGCCGCTGCCCGGTGGAAAAAATTGATGTGGAACGCCTCCCTGAACACTACATCCGTTGTTTCCGGCGGACTCGACACCAGAACTATGATGGAATCGGAAAAAATCAAGCGCCTGGCCGCTTTGGCGATGAAAGAAGTCCTTACCCTGGCCCAAAAAGCCGGGTATTCTTTCCCCGATGAAATTATTCAGGAAACCCTTACCAACACTCACAACATGGCCCCTTTTAAAACCAGTATGCTCGTTGATTTTGAGAACAACCGTCCTATGGAGGTTGAAGCCATTCTGGGGAATACGGTCCGCATTGCTGAAGAATTCGGAATACCTGTCCCGCGCCTGGAAACCCTGTACGCGCTTCTCTCTTCTATTGATGAAAAGATAAGAAAAAAGGAATTAATATGAGCTGGATTATGGTAGACATTGAAGCAGACGGCCCCATCCCCGGGGATTACTCAATGATATCTATTGGAGCGGTGGTTGTCGACAAAACACTCTCCAAAACCTTTTACGGGGAGCTAAAACCCATTTCCGGCAACTGCATCCCGGAAGCTTTAAATGTTTCCGGTTTTACAAGAGAACAAACACTGACTTTTGAAGAACCAAAAGCGGTAATGGAAAAATTTGCTCTATGGCTTAAAGAAAACTCAAAAGGCAGGCCGCAATTTATCTCCGACAATAACGGTTTCGATTGGATGTTTGTATGCTGGTACTTTCATCACTTTACCGGGAGTAATCCTTTTGGTTTCAGTTCATCTAACCTGGGATCCATTTATAAAGGGGTTGTAAAAAATTTCTTTGAAAATTTTAAGCACCTAAGAAAGACCAAACATACTCATAACCCTGTTGATGACGCGAAAGGAAATGCCGAAGCTTTTTTAGCGATTGTAAATAATCACGATATAAAGATAAAACTCTAAGCAAGCAAAAAAGCAAAAATAAATTTTTAAATATTGATTGACCTCCCAATACTTTTTTTTGTAGTATACACTATGGGAAAAAATCCCATACCAGGAGAAGTTTCATGGATGACACAAAACTTGCCGATGCAATTACCAATCTGGAAATAGTCGGCCACAAACTGGCTCTTTTAGAAAAAAGTATCCAGCCCGAAGGAGAAGGGAAGATACTCCTGGATGATACCATCAAAATGGTACGAAAAACCCTTGATGAGCTGCGTGACGATGAAGTAAGAAGAGAAATAGAGAGTTACAGCACCCTGGATGATGAAGAGAGCGAGAAAACCGAATAAGCCCCACTGTAATAAAACACATTAATTGCAACTAACAAAAAAACTATTGAAATAATTTACCCCCTCTTATATAATTTATCAACAAAAAAGTATAAGCACCCAGCTTCGATAGCCAGGAGACGGAGGGCATCATGTTTATAACAATACGGATCAGGTTAATTCTAACTGCCGCGACCATTATCATATTTATCGTTCTTCTAGGCACCGGTCTAACGCTAATACAGGGCAAAGTCAATGGAATCAATGCCGAAATCTTCACAATGCGGGATACAACGGTATTACTAAAAGAGCGGTTTATTGACCATTTAAACTGGATGAACGTTCTCCTGGAGTCAATAATTAGCAAACAAAAATTTACCGGGCAGACCGATCACACAAAATGCGCTTTTGGGAAGTGGTATTACGGGCTAAAAGAGTCGGTACAGTATCAAAATTTGAACCGGGAACAAAAAAAGACCATAGACACCATGGAGCAATATCATACAAAACTGCATAATTCCGCCAAAAACATCAATAGAACCGCCGATTTCCAGACTGCTCTGAATATATTTAAAACCGACACCAAAAAACAGGTCAAAGAGCTTCAAACCTTATTTAGCAGCTTTATAAAAGAAAATGATCGATTGGAAAATATCCACAATAAAACTTCGAAAATGTTAATAACCACCATACGCTACGGTCTCATAATTTCAACTGTAGGACTTATTTTGATAATAGGATTCATTATCTTTCTACTAACCAAAAGAATATCACGATCGATAAAAAATATGGAAAAAGGGATCTACAAACTATCCCAGGGCGATCTGACCACAGCTATGGATACAAAGATGGTTCGCTGCAGTGACATACGAAAATGTGAAAAAGAGGAATGCCCTGAATTCGATAAATTGACAAATGCCTGCTTTATCAATGTGGGCTCTTACGCCCCCCTGGTAAAAAATGAAATTCACTGCCCGTCTATTCTGAAAGGAAAGTTTAAAGACTGCAAAGAATGTAAAGTCATGAGAATGGTTGTTAAAGACGAGATCGAATTTACCATGGTACTCCAGGATCACTTCAGGATCAAAATCAGGGATGTTCTGTATGATACAATTGGAATGATAGAGTCCATGGTAACCTCCTCTGAGGAGATGTCAATGACCTCCCAGGATCTAAGTTCCGGTGCCAGTGAACAAGCGTCCAACCTGGAAGAAATAACCTCATCCCTGGAGGAAATAGGATCGGCCATATCGCTCAATACTTCAAACTCAAAAGACACTAATTCCATTGCCCAGGAAACCTCCCAGCACGCCGTAGCAGGAGGAGTAAAGGTAGAGGAAACTGTTAAAGCAATGGGTAATATCGCGGAAAAGATCAATGTTATTGAGGATATTGCTTACCAGACCAACCTGCTGGCATTAAACGCGGCTATTGAAGCCGCGAGAGCGGGAGACCATGGCAAAGGATTTGCCGTTGTTGCCGGAGAAGTAAGAAAACTGGCCGAAAGAAGCCAGTCTGCTTCCCAGGAAATTGGCAACCTTGCTTCCGGAAGTGTTTCTGTTGCTATAGAAGCCGGTCAGCTCCTGGATAAAATCGTTCCAAGCATTAAAAAAACAGCCGACCTGGTCCAGGATATCACCATAGCATCTGAAGAGCAGGACTCCGGTGTTGGTCAAATAAATTTGGGTATGAACCAGCTCAATGAAGTTACCCAGAGAAATGCTGCCGCATCTGAAGAGCTGGCTGCCACGTCAGACAAAATGAAGGATAATGCCACGAACGTTCAGAGAATAATGTCATTTTTTACCGTAAAAGGGGGCAATGAACAAAGAGAAGCGGAAGTCCCTGCTATTGATTACTCTTCCGAAGAATGATCTCCGGGAGAATTCTCGACTCTCACACCCACATCGGAGCAGTTTCCCGGTTCAACCTGCCGGGAAGCACCCTGCTTGAATCCATGGGTCAATACGAAATCGATTTCGCCCTGGTCTCAAACCTGGAAGGGATAGAGTTCGATCCTGAAAGCGGCAGCCCCCGGGACTTTCTCTCCCAGATCGAAGTTAACACCAAAACCCTTGATCTAATAAAGAAAAATCCCGGCTTACTAAAAGGACTTTTCTGGATCAAGCCCAATACCGAAGGTTTTTCTTCTGAGGTTAAGCAGTTTTTAACAGAAAACAGGGACTATTTTGCCGGGTTTAAGGCACATCCTTTTCATTCAAAGCTTGCCATTACCCATGAAAAATACCGAGCCTACCTGGAATTTGCCGATGCCAACGGCATCCCCTTTGCGGTTCATACAGCAGCTGACAGCTATTCCGGGCCGGGATTTGTTTATGAAGCAGCCCGTTACTACAGGAATATCAATTTTGTAATGGTTCATATGGGCCTCGATACCAACAACAGGGAAGCAATTGACCTTATAAAAAAACTGCCCAATCTGTACGGAGATACAAGCTGGGTTTCAAAAGAAGCTATTCTAAAAGCACTACAAGAGTGCGGCAGCGAGAAAATACTTTTTGGCAGCGATTCTCCCATTGACGGAATAGATACATATAAAAATTATATCACCCTTATTCACGAACTCGCAAAGACAGTCTCCCGGGAACATATGGACGCTCTTTTGTATAAAAACGCGGCACGAGTCTTTTTTGAATAAATAAAGATTAATAAAATAGAAAAAAATTACCGAAATTATAATATAGCAGTATATTGTATACAGGGAGTAGAAGTGTGTCCGAAAAACACTAAAAAAAACGGCGTAACCAATGAGAAAAACAAAAAAAACAATATATTTTCTAACGGCATTATTGTTATGGATGGTTCTATCTATCCCTTTGCTTGCAAATGATCTCCAGGTCTCATTGCGCCTGGATAAACGGACATATCATGCGAATGAACGTATTATCGTGCAAATGTACGTTAGCAATATATCAAATAAAAAAACCCTTTTTTTGATTTATGACAAAAGAAATAATAAAATAAAGAATTATACCACATTTCAGCCGGTAGTTTTTGATATGCAGGGCAGGGAAGCGGAAACAATAGTGCCCTACAGGCTCACCGGTAAGAGTAAAAATGCTTTAATAAAAAAATTAAATAAAAGGATCATGGTTCTCGCGCCGGGAGAGACAATGATCCATTCAATAGATCTAAAAAAACTATACAGGCTTAGCACCAATACCCGGTACCGGATTAAAGGCTTTTTTTGGCCTGATTTCGCGCAGGAGACTTCACTTGAGGGAGAAAACGAAATAACCTTCAAGGTAATACGGGACAGGAAAGATATAAAAAAGAGCGGCAGCAAGGAGATTGTCCGGGGTTTATCTCCTTCGGAAGTGATACATCTCGCGCTTACAGCAGAAAAAAATCGTGACTGGGCGCGCGTTATTAAGTATATTAAAATTGAAGAATATATAAAATCCTATCCTGATTTTAAAAAACGCTACGTGGAAGCCGATATTGTTGAAAAAAACAGGATTGAACAAAAATTTATCAAGTTTTTAGCCCGTGAACGGTATGACTATTTGCTTGATTTTTGGTCAATTAAAGAGGATCCTGTTGATAACAGCACAATTGCCAATGTAGAAGTTATTGTGGACAGGTTTGGGGTTAGAAAGACCGATAGGTATAAATACCGGTATACACTCAAGAAATATAAAAAATACAGGAACCTATGGTTTATAACAGGATTTGAAGCCACAGTTCTAAAGGGAAAGAAATTATGACAGAGATACTTTCACAGGACGAGATAGATGCCCTATTAACGGCTATATCTACCGGGGAGGTAGATGCAACGGACTATTCCGCGGCAAAGGAACAGAAAAAAGTCAAGATCTATGACTTCAGACGTCCTGATAAATTTTCCAAGGATCACATCAGAACACTCCAGATGATGCATGAGACCTTTGCCCGTTTAACAACTACAGCTCTGTCTGCCCAGCTGCGAGCCCTGGTAAGCGTTCACGTTGCTTCTGTGGACCAGTTAACCTATGAAGAATTCATTAGATCGATTCCAAACCCAACAACTCTGGCCGTAATAAACATGGACCCCCTGAAGGGTTCTGCCGTTCTTGAAATTGATCCATCCATTACTTTTACCATTATAGATAAACTCTTTGGCGGACAGGGTGAGGCGACCAAAATAAGCCGGGAACTTACCGATATTGAGCTTTCTGTTATGGAAGGAATTATTGTACGGATACTCGGAAACCTGCGGGAAGCATGGTCAAACGTTATCGACTTACGGCCGCGGCTTGGAACAATTGAAACAAACCCGCAATTTGCCCAGATAGTACCGCCAAATGACATGGTTGTTCTAATAACCCTGGAAACCAAGGTCGGGGAAGTTGAGGGTATGACAAACCTCTGTATCCCTTATATATCAATTGAACCGGTAATTTCAAAACTTTCGGCCCAGTATATGTATTCCAGTATCAGGAAAGGTACTACCGATGAAAACCTGACAATTATCCAGAGCAGGCTTGAATCTGTTCTGCTGCCCATAGTCGCTGAAATTGGAGAATGTACGATTCAAGTGCAGGAAGTATTAAGTTTACGAGTGGGGGATGTTGTTAAGCTTCCCTACACTAAGATTGGCTCCGACATGGTCGTAAAGATCGGGGGAAGAAAAAAATACAAATGCCGTCCCGGTGTTGTTTCAAGCAGACTTGCGGTTAAGCTTGGAGAAAGAGTCGAGGATGTGCCGGATGAACTTCTTACAACAAGCAGAGGGGAAGATGAATTCTAGGCAAGGCAAACGCGCATAAAAAAAGCCCGGCATTTAACCGGGCTTTTTTTTGCTTTCGCTCTTCTTTTTACTATTCTTTTTTGACTCCATCAAGACTTCCGTTTTTCTCGAGTTTTTCCAGTTTAGCATAATCTGTTTTGGAGATCCTGTTTAAATAGGGCATTGGATCAACATAATCAGTACCAATCTTTACCTGGTAATAGCATATATAACGGGTCGTTTTCCCGGTCCTGCCAACATAGCCAAGAACTTCACCTTTTGAAATTTTCTGTCCTATTTCAACAGAAACCCTCTGGCAGTGGGAATATGATGTAGTAAAGCCATATTTATGTTCAATTGATATAGTAAGTCCCAGGATAGTATCCCAGCTGATAATTTTAACTTTTCCGGGAGCTGTTGACCTGATCTCAGCGCCGGGAAAGGATTCAATGTCAATTCCCCGGTGAAATTCGCTCTTAAAGGTGTAGGGAGAACTCCTTTTTCCATACCTGGAAATAATATGCCCGTCAGCAGGCCATATGGAAGGAGTATTTTCAATAATTTTCTTTCGATAGTCTAAAAATGATTTCACTTTGGCAAGAATTTGTTTAGTAGTTTTAAGCTCTCGTTCTACTTCCTGTATATTAAGAACCTCAAGAGGAGGAGATATTTCATCGGTGCCAACCATACCGGCAGTTGGATTTGCCGCCCCTCCCTTTGCCCACAATGAATCAATATCACTACCCGGGGTCAGGGAATAAAGATGAGTAATTTCGGGTTTAAATTGTTGAAAAATAGCATATAATTTATTAATTTCTTCTTTATATTTCTGGATTTGAACCCGCGAATTTGAACCGTATTTCTTTAATTTTGAGACTTCTTTGATTGTAGAGGTATGATTTACTATCATGGTAGAGGTAATGACAACAGTTACCACCAGGAGGCCAAAAATAAGGGTGATTGTAAATATGGAAACATGAAAATTGATAATTCTTTTTTCCGAATGAGGAATAAACATTACTGTTATTCTCTCCTTCCCCTTGGTCATAAAACGACTCCATAGATCCTTTACCTTTGTAAGGGTTTCGCCATAATGAAGCCGGAAAAAATCGAGAATATTCTGCTGTAGATCATTTAGATTTGAATCTTTAAAGGGATTTACGCTCATACCACTTATTAACTCCACAGGTACTAAGTAATTACCATAAGTACTGCCTATAAATTATTTTATATATAAAACCTTAAAATAATGCAATAAATATTTATTTAATTTACATTTTTTAACAAAATTTCCTTTGTATAAATTAATTATCGGCAATTTTCTGTCAAGTCCATTCTTTTTTTCTCAAACAAGAGGGATTATTGGGCGATAATTGCTGCATAAAAAAAGGGGCTCCCTTGAAAGAAAGCCCCTCTTTATATATATACCAGCCTAATGACTTAGGTTAGTATTAAGAAAAAAGCTTTACGAGAAGGTCTTTGAACTCTTGTGAGTACTTCACAATAACACCTGAAAACACAACGGAAACCATTGTCATAAGTTTAATAAGGATGTTCAGTGAAGGACCTGAAGTATCTTTGAATGGGTCACCAACGGTATCACCGGTTACACCGGCTTTATGAGAATCAGATCCCTTTCCGCCATAGTTCCCTTTTTCAATATGCTTCTTAGCGTTATCCCATGCGCCACCTGCGTTATTAAGGAGACATGCAAGAGAAAATCCTGCGGTAAGTCCACCAACAAGCAGTCCCATAACACCGGGAACTCCAAGAATAAGACCAACTAAAACAGGAACAATAATAGCGAGAAGAGAAGGAACAACCATTTCTCTCTGGGCTCCCGCGGTTGAAATAGCAACACACTCAGCATAGTCAGGTGTTCCTGTTCCTTCGAGGATTCCAGGGATTTCTTTGAATTGTCTTCTTACTTCATTAACCATGGCACCAGCAGCTCTACCAACAGCTTTCATTGTCATAGCACTGAAGACAAAAGCCATCATAGCGCCAAGAAAGATACCGGCAATAACCATAGGATTCATAAGGGTCATGTCATAAGCCCGTACAAAGTCCATAATAGAGGACTGGGAAGCAACTCTATTAAGAGTTTCAGGTCCAAAAACAACGCCTTCAACTTCTTTTGCGTAAAAAGTAAACTCGTTAACTTTAAAACCGGCAGTTCCGCCAAGTTTTCCAAGCCAGAGCTTGATCTCTTCAAGATACGCGGAAAGAAGAGCCATAGCTGTAAGAGCAGCAGAACCGATTGCAAAACCTTTACCGGTTGCAGCAGTTGTGTTGCCAAGCATATCAAGGGCGTCTGTTCTTTCACGAACCTGAGGATCGAGGCCGCTCATTTCAGCGTTTCCACCGGCATTATCGGCGATTGGGCCGTAAGCGTCTGTTGCCAGGGTAATTCCAAGAGTGGAAAGCATACCAACAGCAGCAAAACCGATTCCGTACAGTCCCAGTGACATATTAATAAATCCACCGGAAACTCCAAAAGCAAGGATAATAGCAATAACAATAGTTACAACAGGAATACCTGCTGAGAACATACCAACACCAATACCTTCGATGATTGTTGTAGCGTGTCCCATCTGGGTCTGCTCAGCAATACCTTTAGTTGGTTTGTATTCATCAGAAGTATAGTATTCTGTTGCCTGTCCAATAATGATACCGGCAACAAGACCTACAACAACAGCACCAAATATACCCCAGGAAATGATCTGAAGATGAGCCATAACAGCAAGCGCCGCAAGGATCAATATGGAACTGAGATAAACACCGATATTAAGTGAACGAAGGAGGCTCTTCATTGAAGAATCTTCTTTTGTTCTAACAGCAACGATACCAATAATCGAGAAAACAATACCAAGACCGGCAACGATCATTGGAGCAATAACCGGCTTAACTATATTCAAGATTGATTCAGCATTATTTGCTCCGACAGCAAAAGGAAGTGCGGCACCAAGAGCGGCTGTAGCAAGAATAGAACCACAATAGGATTCGTAAAGGTCAGCACCCATACCGGCAACGTCACCAACATTGTCACCAACGTTATCCGCGATAGTTGCGGGATTTCTTGGATCATCTTCAGGAATTCCGGCTTCAACCTTACCAACAAGGTCAGCACCAACATCAGCAGCTTTTGTATAAATACCGCCGCCAACACGAGCAAAAAGAGCCTGGGTAGAAGCACCCATACCAAAGGTGATCATTGTTGTGGTAATTTCAACCATCTTAGCCTGCGCGAACAGAGGTTCTTTTGCAGTAGCTTTAATACCTTCAACAACAAACCCTTCGGGAAGCCCAACTTTTACCATCAGTGCTGATCCCAGACCAAAAACATCTGTATTATAGATCCAGTTAAGAACAACATACCACGCGGATATATCGATCAGACCAAAACCTACAACGATAAGCCCCATAACAGCACCGGATCTAAAAGAAACTTTGAGTCCCTGGTTTAGAGAAACTGAAGCTCCCTGGGCTGTTCGGGAAGAAGCATTTGTTGCTGTCTTCATTCCGAGGAAGCCGCAAAGACCGGAAAAGAAACCACCTGTTAAAAAGGCTACCGGCACGAAGGGATTCTGAACTCCCATGAATGCCAGAATTGTAAATATTATTAATAATATCACAAAAACAATCGACACGACACCGTACTGTCGCTTGAGATATGCCATCGCTCCGTCTCTAACATGAGAGGCAATTTCAATCATCTTTTCATTACCCTCATCGGCCTTCATCATGCTCTTATAAAATATAAATGCAAAAATGAGGGCTATAACAGAACCGATAGGAGCAATATAAAATAAAGCGTTTTCCATTATAAATCTCCTTAATACCCTTGAAATTTTATTTTCAATATTCCTTTCCCAAACAATACTCTGCCATCAAGCATTCGGATTAGAGAGAAGGAAGTAATGAGCTAATTTAAACTAAGCGGAACAAAAAAACAGCAAGGAACTCATTTTTTCAAACTTGCCCCTTGCCCCTTTTACCCTGTCCCTGTTTTACTTCTCCATAGCATCGTATACATACTCTGCCAGGTCATATGTTGAAAGATTCTGAATATCAAGTTCAGTAGCACCATCAGATAGCATGGTCAAACAGAACGGACACGCGGTACATATCCTGGTTGCGCCTGTTGACTGGGCATCTTTTGTTCTGAACTGGTTAATCCGTGTTCCAATATGCTCTTCTATGAACATTCTGGCTCCACCGGCACCGCAGCAAAAGCTCTTATGATGATTTCTGCTCATTTCAACATATTCAAGTCCGGGGATTGCTTTAAGAATTTCACGAGGCTCTTTATAAACTTCGTTGTATCTTCCCAGGAAGCATGAATCATGGTATGTTACCTTTTCATTCAATGCCTGGGTAAGCTTGACCTTGCCGGCCTTAACAATTTCCGATAGAAGCTGTGTATGGTGGTAAACCTCGAAGTCATAACCAAGAGGTCCGCCGTCGGAACCAACTCCTACAGCAGCAAATTTCTTATATTCTTTTTTGATTACATTATAGTCGTGAGGACAGGTACATACGATCTTTTTTACACCATATGCCTTAAACAGCTCCAGGTTCTGGGTAACAAGAGCATGGAATAGATACTCATTTCCACCCCTGAGAGCAGCATCTCCGGAGTCGGCTTCTTCCGCTCCAAGAATACCAACCTTGTACCCTGCTTTTTTCATAATTCTCATAAGAGCAATTGCCACTTTCTGGCTTCTCTTATCGTAAGACGCAGCTGATCCGGCAAAATAGAGATAATCAACTTCTGCGTCATCAGCTAATGTTTTAATGTCGAGATCTTCAGGAATCCAATCTCCCCTTTCGGCAAAAGCAAATCCGTAAGGATTAAAGTTACTCTCAAGATTCTGAAATGTTGTCTGAAGTTCGGGAGCCATATCCCCTTCCATAAGAACCTTATATCTTCGAAGACCAACCATCTTGGGTACATGCTCAACACATACCGGGCAGTTTTCCATACAAGCGCCGCAGTTTGTACATGACCAGAATTCCTCGGACTGAACAGCTCCGTCAATAAGCGGAGTTGATTCAACAGTTGTTGGATCTTCAGCGAGCGCAATCAGCGGCAGCCGCTCATCCATATTGTCTTTAATGTCATTGATCAGTTTCTTTGGTGAGAGCGGTTTCTCAGTAAGCCACGCGGGACAGTTATCCTGGCATCTTCCGCAGCGGGTACAGGCATCACTATCCATCAATGATTTCCAGGAATACTCTTCAACATTCATAATACCAAAGCTTTCTGCTATTTCAAATTCCGCAGGATCAATAATATCAAGAGTAAACTTTGTTCCGGCCTTTTCATTATCAAGATTCATGTAGTAAACATTCATCATGGTAATCAATACATGGCCCAGTTTATCGGAACCAATAAGTCCGATGAAACAGAACGCTGCGATCATGTGCAGCCACCAGTTTATATAGTGAATTGTTCCAAGTGTTGCTTCACTGAAGAGGGAAAACGGTTGCGCCATTACATATCCAACCGGAGACCAGACTTCATAAACCGGGAAATCGGTCATCGCGATTCTCATGGCTTCGTTAAAAAAACCGGATATAACGATCAATGTGATAAGAATTAACGCGAATGAATCAGTAGCCTTTGTGTCGAGAAGGGTTGGTTTAAGAACATATCTTCTGTAAATCGCCATAAGCAGCCCAAGAAGAACAACCAGCCCAAAGAAATCACCGCATAAAGACCAGATTAAATAAAAAGTGCCATGAATGAAGTGATGATGAAAAAAGAGTCCGGTAATATCTTCCTGAACAACGATTATCATCGTAACAATAAACAGGCCAACAAAACCATAGAAAAAACTTGAATGCATAAGCCCGGCATACTTTTCTTTTATGACTTTTCTTTGTAAAAAAACATATTTTATAACAGCCCAAATTCTCTTTTCGGGATAATCAGTTCGTAATTCACCCTGTCCCTGTCTCCATTTTTTCACTTTCACAATAACGGTATATGCCAGGTAAAAAACAGCAACTAAAGCAAATAGATAAATACCCCATCTCATGAATCCGTGCGGTCCACCAACGTTAAAGTAAAACTCTCTTGTAACCTCAGTAGCCGCAGGGTAAGAATCGAAAAGACTCATATGATCTCCTCCTGCATCTGATTTAATTTTTCTTTCTGATTACTCAAGAAGAGCATGGTAGTGAAAACCATAAAACTTTTCATCACCCCCGCATTTCTTGAGTGAATATATTTTCGCAGCACAGTTCAACTAAAAACTTAACTTTTCTAAAATCCATATCCACAAAATATTGAATAATGTCAACATAATTTCCGTGATTAATTTAAAAAGCGCCGCTAACGCGGCGCAGAGGAGGAGGGAAGAGGGCAAAGGCCCCTTACCTCCTCCTCTGTGCTAAACTGAATAATAAATGAAATGAAAAAAATTAGAAATCAAGAACGAGGGATCGTCCATCCCAATAACGCAGCAGCCAGCCATCTCCTTCTACAGCTACTGCTGCGACAAAACCGGCACCAACAGTGATCTCTTTTAATGTCCAGCGATCTTTTTCCGCTGAATCATCTAAATGAAGAAGCATGGCAGGCTCTTCAGGGGTGAGAGAAACGGTAAAAGAGTTCAGGGGATGGGTCAAGCCCTGACCGATCCCTTTTATATACGCCTCTTTCCGGGTCCAGCAGGTAAAAAAGGCTTCGTTTTTTAAATGTCCCGGGATTTGCCTATACTCGATTTTCTCTTGATCGGAAAAATATCGTTCGACAATCTGATCGGCGTTATCAAAAAAACGGATTGACTCTATGTCAACCCCAATCTCCCGCTTACGGGTAATTCCGCAAAGAGCCATTCCGCCTGAATGAGACATATTAAATAAAATATTTTCATGATCTGGCATATTTACCAATGACGGCTTTCCATATTGGCTATACGAAAACTCCAATGCAGGGGTATCAGTATGTAAATAGCGGGCAAGTATCAGTCTGAGCGCTGCCCGGGAAACAGTATAGCGCACCCGGTCCCGTTCAAAATGAAAACGGTCGGCCCGTTCTCTTTCATCAGGAGCAAGAACGCTTCTCAGCTCTTTCTCCTTATGCCCTGAATCATCCTGGGGGATCAGCCACAAATGAACTTCATTCCCTGTCAGCTCCGGGTGGAGAGGCGGAATTTTCCAGTCATTAAAATTCATAAACAGACAATAACTCCTTCAATGTTATCCTGGCCTCGTAAGGATATCCAAAAGCATTATTAATATACAATGTATTCTCCCGGCGGACCCGCATATTAAGATGGCTATGCCCGTAAATATGGATATTCGATTTTAGAGCCCGAACCTGTTCTTCCAGCAGCCCGGTCCCCAATACCGGGTACAGTATTCTCTTGGAGGCCGGAATATAAAAGGGCATTAGATCTATCCTGGGCAAAAAATGAGAAAAAGTGATAATAAAATCATTTTTGACTCCCAAAACCGCTTCATTTTGCGCGATAAAATAATCGGTTATCCTTTTTTCATCAAATCCTTCGGGCCACCGGCATGCGGTAAAATCGGACCAGATACGAAGCAGTTCCCTTTCGGGCTCGCCAAAAGAATAATCGTACCAGCCAAGCAAGGGAACGATTGTCATGTGACCAAAACTTTTCGGCTCGGTTCGAATTCCCAGGTCCGCGGCCATTAATTTTATTGTTTGATAATTTTCCATGGAATCCTTTGACATGTTCCGGTGGACCCATAAATCATGGTTTCCCGGAACAAAAAAGACTTCATGGAAACGGCTCTTTAGCGCGTTAAACGCCTTTTTAATAGACGGCAGCATATCAGTTATGTCTCCTGCCAGAACAAGAATATCATCTTTATAATCATATTCCGACAGGCCGAAAAGCCACCTGCGATTCTCTTCAAAATCTATATGTATATCCGAAAGAGCAAAAACTCTCAATACCGTTCCCCCATCGCATGTTATGATAAAATTATCTTTACTTTATATCGCTTTAGTTTATATATAGTCTCAACATAAAAGAGAGGCAACTCTCTTCCTGAATTAAAATATATCACAACAAAATGTAAAGTAAACCAAAAAAGTAAAGAAAAAAACCGGTTAAATATCATACTCATATAGTGCAATATAGCGTAAAATGGTGACAGCCCTCATGGGTATTACCATCATGCGCTAAACGATCAGACCAATTACCGTTCAAAAGGGAGTGCGGCATGTCTTACGATCTCCACACCTTAAAAATGAAAAAAGAACAGTTTATTAATTATACGTATATAATCGTAGACAAAACAACAAACTTTGCCGCAATTATTGATCCTTCCTGGGAATTAGAGATACTGGTCAAAAAAATTGAAGCCCTCAATCTCAGTAATTTTATAGTCCTGCTGACCCATTCCCATATTGACCATGTCAACCTGGTGGAATCATTATCGAAATTATATTCTCCCCGCATCTTTATCAGTAAAATTGAATCCGACTATTACAATTATACCAGCAGCAATCTCGAATTTTTTAATCACCTTGACAGGATAATTCTCGGTGATACCCGGATCACAACCCTTATAACCCCGGGTCACACTGCGGGAAGCACCTGTTTCCTGCTGGATCACGATATTTTTACGGGGGACACCATTTTCATAGAAGGCTGCGGTATCTGCGACTGTGAGGGCGGCTCTCCCATAGATATGTACAACAGCATACAATTTATCAAAAACAACATGGATCACAGGATAAATGTCTACCCCAGCCATTCCTATGCCAAAGAACCGGGCGAACCCCTTGAATACCTGGTAAAATATAACATCTATTTCCAATTTAAAGACCTGGAGACATTCACCGGTTACCGGATGCGGGAACTACCGGGAAGCACCTTTGATTTTAAATAATTTTTTTTATTGACATAATACTATTAAAATTATAAAATATTTCTCTTATGTAAAACATAATCTTATCAAGAGTGGCAGAGGGACTGGCCCTTTGAAGCCACGGCAACCATTTATTTGTAATAAACAGGTGCTAATTCCAGTGGAGAATGATCTGAATACTCCATAAAGATGAGATAGCTGTTATTTAGAAATAAAAAAACCGCTATCTTATTTTAAGATAGCGGTTTTTTTATGTTTTTTACCAGGAAACAGATACGATTTTATTATGAAAAATTTAAACGAAAAAATAAAGCACGACTTAAGCGATAAATTCGACTTTCCCGAAAATTCGGTTGGACTCGTTGAAGAAAAATATTTCACTTTTGCTGCCGCGCCGGACGAACTGGTCCTGTTCTCCGGGGAAAAGCTGGGCCCCATCACCATTGCTTACGAAACATACGGCACTCTCAATGAGCAGAAAAATAATGCCATTCTCATACTGCATGCATTATCCGGCACCGCTCATGCTGCCGGATACCATTCTCCTCAAGATAAACGCCCGGGCTGGTGGGATCTGTATATCGGTCCGGGAAAACCCTTTGATACAAATAAATATTTTATTATATGCTCCAATGTCGTTGGAGGCTGCAACGGCTCAACCGGCCCTTCTTCTATCGACCCCAAAACCGGGCAGCCCTATGGCCTTGATTTCCCCATGGTTACCATCCGGGATATGGTCAAAGCACAGGTTTACCTGGTAAAACACCTGGGCATAAAAAAACTTCTTTCAGCTGCGGGCGGGTCAATGGGAGGAATGCAGGCCCTGCGCTGGGCCATATCACACCCGGAAATGGTAAACTCAGTTATTGCTATTGCCACTTCCGCCTCTCTATCGGCCCAGGGAATCGCCTTTAACGAGGTGGGCAGGCAGGCTATTATCAATGACCCGAACTGGAAGGAAGGAAAATATTACTATTCGCCCAAAACTCCCAATGCCGGGCTCTCCCTGGCGAGAATGATAGCTCACATAACATACCTGAGCGAAACACATATGCATGAAAAATTCGGTAGAGAGTTTCAGGATGCTCCTATTGAAGCGTATGAATTTAAAACCGAATTCAGGGTGGAATCCTATCTCCATCACCAGGGAATTAAATTCGTGGACCGGTTCGACGCTAATTCATACCTGTACATAACAAAGGCTATTGATTATTTCAACCTTACTGCCGGTTTCGGCAGTCTCATCAACGCTTTTGAAAACGCGAGCTCCAATTTCCTTGTTATTAGTTTTACTTCCGATTGGCTGTATCCAAGCGATATGGCAAAAGAGATTGTGAAAGCGTTACGGGCAAACGGTAAAAATATCATTTACACCGATATGGAAACCGACACGGGACACGACTCATTCCTGATAAAAAACAGCCCCCTGGAAAAAAATATTACAAATTTTCTTAAAAGCGAATTTGAAAAACTGAACAGGAATATAGTACAATGAGTGTTCATCGCGGATTAGGCTACGATCTCATCATTCCCCTCGTTCCGGAAAATTCCAGGGTTCTCGACCTGGGCTGCGGCGACGGATACTTGCTGGAGAAACTTCAAACGATAAAACAGGTTCGCGGTTTTGGCGTTGAGATCTCCGAAAGCGGGGTATCACAATGCGTGGAAAAAGGACTCTATTGCTACCAGGGTGATATTGACGAAGGCCTGTCCGACTACCGGGCCAACTCTTTTGACTTTGTTATACTCAACCAGACAATTCAAAGTACCAAACGTCCTGAGTATGTTCTTCATGAAATAATGAGGATCAGCAAAAAAACAATTATCAGCTTCCCAAATTTCGGATACAGCATGATCAGGCTGGCATTGCTTCTTAAAGGGACCATGCCGAAAGGAGATTCCATCCCCTACGAGTGGTATGAATCTCCCAATATCCACCTTCTCTCAATCAGGGATTTCCAACGATTCTGCAAAAAAAACAAATATCCAATTGAAATGGAATATCATTTCTCTGTATCAAAACCCGGAAAATCCCGGGTCATTTCCGTAAAACCAAATATCCTGGCCCAATACGGATTTTTTCTTTTGAATGGGGAAAATTTTCTGTCTGCCCCCTGATACCGGGTTTCTTAAGAGTGCGGACCCTGTCGAACGGGGAAAAATACGTCAGAAACTGTGTCGATACCAGGGTCTGTTTTACGAAGATGCTCCGGAAAAGGGTTTGGTTCTGAGAGACGCTGCAGTGCAACGCCTTTACTGGCTGGTTTCAGGTCAGGGCTATGGAGATTCCGGGAA
>JAAENB010000276.1 GCA_024224995.1 bacterium
ATCATTGTTAAAGAGTGTTCCGGCAATAGATAAATTATCCATCCCTTTTTTGTGAAGATGCCATACCTGCTCTGCTTTTTCTTCCAGGTAGTCTATTTTTTTATTCAGCTTTTCAATGGGATTGTGAGCGATACCGCCGGACCCGGTGAGCATTAGTTTAACAGGGAGTTCTCTCAGTTTTTTTAGTGAATCGATCATTGGCCATACGTCATTATCGATCCGTAAAATATGGTCCTCAGTACCAATATAGGCATCGCCGCAAAAAAGCCATCCTCTTTCTTCTTCAAAAAGGCAAATATGACCGGGGCAATGGCCCGGAGTGTGGACTATTTTAAAAGTAAAGGAGGGGGTTGATATCGTTTCTCCAGCGGGCTCTGCCTGTGAAGGAAGAGGCCACCCAAATAGAAACCGCTGATATCTCCGTAATTCCAGTTTTCGCGGCTGCGCGATAATAGGGATCGATTCTTTGTGCGCGTAGAATTTTACATCGGGATATTTTTCCCGGAGTAAGGCATTGGAGCCAATATGGTCTTCATGTTCGTGGGTATTTACTATTGTATGCAGCACATCTATTTTACCGGACATGTTTTGCAGCAGGTCCATGCTCTTATGATGTGAGCCGCTGTCAATTAGCAGCCCTTCAATATAGTAACACGAGGATCGATACAGGCTCATGCCCATGATTTTGCGTGCCACAATAAACTGAATAATATCGGTATCAATAGTATTTATATTTATCATAATAAGAATCTCTTTTTATGATGATGGCTTTGCTGCGACAGCTCTGACCACTGCCAACGCTATCACACTAACCCCTATTTGTATTAAGGGTAGATTCATGGCAATAACCATGTCCTTTGCCATAAGCAGGTATAGACCTGTTCCATAATAGCTTATCATTCCAACAATCTGAAGAATTACCGATGCCCAGATGGGAATCCGTGGAATGAGTAGTCCCAATACAAGAGCTATTATCAGCATGATAATAATATTACTGACCCATGATATTCGTGTGATAAAGTCCTGGTTGAGGATTGTGTTCAGTGCCTGGGCATGGACCTCTATCTCATACATGTATCCGAAGGGTGTCTTCTTTCCAATGGGCTGGACTATGGGATTATACATACCAACTAAAATAATTTTTCCTTTTAAACTGGTATTGTTTCCCATGCTTCCTTCTCTATTGAATAAGTAAAAAGGATAATTAGTAAAACTCCCTGAGCCTCCTATAAAATTAATATCCATAAAACCCCGCTCATCGATGGGGATAATGATTTCTTTTTCTTTATTTGGCCGGGCCATTTTTTCAAGAGGTATATTTTTAAGCTTAATATATTTCCCGTATTTTATCTCTACATCCTGTTTACTAATACCGTAATACTGCATAGCAGTAAGCAGGTCCGTATTAGGGTAATACCATTTTTTGTGCTTTAATATAAGCGGCATCTTTCTGTTACTTTTATCTTTACCGGGGAAAACATTCGCAAAACCAATTCCTTTCGCGGCCTCTACTAATTCAGGCAGGGGCGGTACTGCCTCCTCCACCAGGGGAGCGCCGGTATCTTCCGGATCTGCGGGAAAGCGTATTTTAGTGTTAAGCAGTTCCATTCTTTTTTCAATATCGTTATATGGCGAGTCCACGGCTTCTATTTCAAAAGGATAGCTCAGGATTACGTTTTCGGCATTTTTTACTGCTTGAGCCAGTTTATCTTTATCTTTTTTGGGATCAAGAAACATGAAATCAATAGAAAGTGCTGCCGGGTTCCCTGAAGAAACAAAGTTTATAAATTGAGCGTGTTCCTTCCAGGGAATGGGCCACTGTATTTTCCGGTCACTGAAATTACGAACCGTGCCTTCATCATAACCAAGAATAACAATCTTTTTGCTGGCATTGGGATTTACGAGGCCCCTCTTCCCTCTCCCCATTTTTACTCCCCCCGCAAAAGTTTCGGTTTTTGCATCGTGACCCATAAGGTAAAGGCTGAAATCATATAAAAATGCTTCCAGTCCTCCTGAGGGCTCCGACTGATTATAACTAAGGGCCATTAAAAGAAAAATTGCCAGGGATACTGCCAGACCAATAATATGTCTTTTTTCAAAGTTCATACCATTCCTTCCTTAAAAAACAAAAAATTTGTAAAAGTATAGCTTTTATTCTATAGGGACGCAACCTTTTTTTAAGAATGCTCTTCTTGTGAATTTATTGTTGACTAAAACAGGATCTCTAATGATGTTGCGTCATTATGTTGATTCATGACACCAAACCGTTTAATCCCAAAAAATGGCCTTTCTTTTATGGTCATTGGATAGTATTTTGCAGTATTATAGGAATGCTGTGCAGCGCTCCCGGTCAAACTCTGGGGGTCTCTGTCTTTACTGATTATTTAATCAATAATCTGCAAATAAGCCGGTTGATGCTCAGCATTTCATATATGATTGGAACAATCGGAAGTTCCCTGGTTATTGGCAGAATTGGCGGGTTAATAGATGTCGTGGGTATCCGCGTTGTCGCGGCATTTTCGTCTGTTGGCCTGGGCCTGGTGCTCTTTTATTTAAGCCGCGTTGATATTGCTGCCCGAAGCATTAGCGATTTTTCCGGAGCTGAATTCTATACGGCAATAGCCGTAATTTCAGTCACTGCCGGGTTTATGCTGCTGCGGTTTTTTGGCCAGGGAGTCATTGCGCTAACCAGCAGGATCATGCTTATGGAGTGGTTCATTAAAAAACGGGGCCGGGCTACCGGTATTGCCGGACTATTTACCAGCCTTGTTTTCGCGGGAGCGCCCGTGGTTTTTGAATTCCTGATCCGGAAATTTGGCTGGCGGGGAGCCTGGGTAACGATGGGGCTGTTTGTTGGAATAGGGTTTACCGCTTTTGTACTCTATTTCTATCGAGATAAACCGGAAAATTGCGGTTTACTACCCGATGGGTACTCCGAAAAAGATCCCGGTGCACAAGAGAATGCGGAAGAGGTCAACTGGACACTGCCCCAGGCAAAAAGAACCTACGCGTTCCGGATATACAATCTAAGCCTTGCTATGTTCTCACTTGTTGTTACGGCTATTACCTTTCACCTGGTATCGATATTTAAAATGAACGGCCTCACCAGGGATGTTGCCATATCAATATATATCCCGGCGGCGGTTATTGCCGTGGTTGTTAACTTCGTGGGAGGATTGGTCAGTGATTTTATAAAACTGAAATACCTGCTTATTGTTCTCAATGCCGGCCTGTTGTTGTCGTGTTCGGGCGCGATGCTGCTGCATACACCAGTGGGATATTTTTTACTTATTCTGGGAAATGGCCTGAGCAGCGGACTTTTTGCAACCCTTGCTTCGGTTACCTGGCCCAGGTTTTTCGGCAGGGAGCATCTTGGCGCCATAAGCGGGTATAGTATGGCTTTCCTTGTCTTTTTTAGCGCTATTGGCCCCTTTCTCTTTGGTTTATCCTTCGATTTTTCCGGAAACTATTTTACCGCTATTCTTGTATGCACGCTTATTGTAATTCTCCTGCTTTTAGGATCATTAAAAGCCGACGCGCCCAACCCTGATAATATATAATTTTTACTTGAAATTCTAATCCCTTTTTCATAAAATTTGTTTTAATCTCTAATACTATTTAACGTTATCGAAAAAATAGGAACCAGGCGTACTCCCGGAAAAGGCGCAGCTAACGCTGCGCTAAGCAGGAGGGGGGTTGAGGGGGTGCGACCCCCTCAACCCCCCTCTTGCGCGGCGCGGAAGCGCCGCGCCCCTGGTTTTTGAGCACTTACAATAAAACATGGGTTAAAACATGAGCAAAAATATGAAAAAAAGCATAATTATAATAATCGCGGTGTTTTTCTGCGGTATTAGTATAAGCGGGGATCTCTATTCACGAACACCCCGGCGTCTCGGGAGAGTAGGAAAAATAAACAGGGCAAAAAAGGAAATAATTGTCGCCTCCCCCAGTGCCGGAAGAACCATGCGAATGGGAAAAAAGGTTTTTGTAAAAGTTGGAAACAGCGTAGTGGTAATGAGAGTAACCTTTCCCATGGTTACTATCGCGCGGTGCAAAGTGCTTCCCAAATACCAGGGTTTTCTCAACCGGGTACGAAAGAACCAGTCTGTATATGGTTATTATAAAGGGGTTGAAAACCAGTTTAAAAAGACCGCAAAAGAAGGTGAAGGCGAAGCCGTTTCAAGAAAAGTTCCCACCAGGTCCGGGGAAAGCTCACAGGACGCGATTCTTCCTCTCTATGGGGTGACTTTTGGCAAGACAACGGTAAAAGAGCTGGCCCAGCTGGGAGAAAAAGCGAAAGATATTAATACCAGGACAAAGAAGGTTTATGATTATTATAAAGTAAATAATATGAATTTTTGGTACAATCCCAGAACAGGAGTTAGCACAAGTATTTACCTGGTCTATTACAAGCCCTTTCCAAAACCCTGGGTTAAACTCGGGTTTAACTGGACCATGTCATTTAATGAATGGAAAAGCTTTTTAAAAAAACGGGGCTATATTGTAACAGTAAAAAAAGGCCCAATGGTTAAGATGTGGCAAAAACATAAATCCTTTGAAGCGGATCTCTCGGCAAAAAAAATAATTGAAGGCGTGGAAGTAAAGATCGAACTCGATTTCTCATACAGCAAAGGCACTACCGTAGACGATAAAAAAACAATATACAGTTTCAGAGCCAGTTCATGGTAATAACAGGAGGAACAGATGGGGTTGCAGGGAAAAGTAATAAAAGCATATGCTGATAAATCGGTACAGGAGCTTGCAGACGCGCCGGTAAACGCGCTTAAAGGAGTAAGCAAAAAAGACGCGGAGCTTTTAAACAACGCGTTCCATGTAAAAACCATCAGGGATCTTGCCTTGCTGAAATATGTTCTCTGGGCAAGGGAAATAAACAGCCTCGCTTCCAATGAACAGGCCGATATGGCTGCTTTTAAAAAAGAATTTAAAGATAAGCTTATTAAAAAATACGAAAGCAAAACACCGGCTCAGCTGGCAAAGGCTCCGGTCTATGCTCTTCAGGGCTTTAGCGAGCCCGATTCCCGTCTCATGAAAGAAGCCTTTAATATAAAGACCGTTAAAGACCTTGCGGAGCTGAAATTTGTACAATGGGCACAGGAAATTGTTGAAGAGTCCCTTTATATGAAGGCACCGGCTGAACCCCTGAAATCGGTATTGCCGGAAGAATCTAAAAAGCCGGAAGAAATAAAGAGCGGTATTAGCAGCCCAAAAAAAAGCAGCGGTGTTAAAAAGATTTTTCTTCCACTGGCAGCTGTAGCGCTGGTTTGCTTATTTGTCTATTTCCTGCCCACTATTAAAACCATTTTTAATGAAGACAAAGGAGCAAGCGCGGTAAACAGCCTTGTTGAAAAAAAAGAACCAGCCAAAGCCGTAGAAAAGCCCGCTCAAGATTCGTATTACCGGGTTAAAAAGAAGGATACACTGGTGTCTATCAGCAAAAATATTTATGGGTCGGGTTCCTCGTGGAAGGATTTATATAAAGCCAATAAGGAATCAATTAAAAATCCCGATATTATCTACCCGGGACAAAAACTGAAAATATCCCGGTAAAAAAGGGGTAAACGCGCGGCCGCGCGTCCCGGATAGTTATTTTTTTAAAAAACGATGCGGTTGCGTCCTGTTTTTTTTGCTCTATATAATTTCCGGTCCGCTTCCTGGATCATGCCGGCAAGAGAATTTTGAAAATTATTGCAGATTCCAATGCTGATAGTGACTGAAAAGCTACTCTTTCCTGATTTGAATTTTGTTTGTTCAATTTTTTTTCGAAGGGTATTAAATATTTTAGCAATATAATGCACATTCATGTTGATAGCCATTATGCAAAATTCTTCTCCTCCGTACCGGGACACAATATCGGTTTCACGAAAAGATTCTTTCATCGTTGCGCCCAGGGTACTTAAAACTTCATCCCCGGTTTTATGGCCGAACGTATCATTTATATTCTTAAAATGATCTATATCGACCATGGCAATAACGGGGATTGTTCCTTTGCGGAGGCAGTTCTTATACATAACCGAAGCGAATTCAAAAAAATAACGCCTGTTTTTGAGTTTCGTCAGATGATCGGTTAATGATACATGCCGCAGCGATTCAAACCGGTCAATGGTCCTGATATTTTGTTCTACCCGGCAATATAGCTGCTCACTTAAAAAGGGTTTTGAAATAAAGTCGTTCGCGCCATGCTTGATAAATTTAACGGAAAGCTGGTGATTTCCTTCGGAAGAAAGCCCAATTATTCCTAACCTGTCCATGGAAAAATGTTCCCTGATCTTTCTTGTTAACTCAATGCCGTCTATTTCGGGCATTTTATAATCCGTAAGAACCAGCATAATATCATTATTTTTTCCCAGTATTTTTAATGCTTCTTTTCCATTCGCGGCTTCCAGGACCTGATACTGGTGAATTTTCAGTAATTTTTTTATATGAGCACGGGCGGTTCCGGAGTCGTCAACCACCAGTATTTTTGATCTTTTATTTCGTTCAATCCTTTCAACAAGGTTCACAAGATAATCCAGGGCATGAGGCCCTTCTTTGACTACGTAATCGACAACCTTTTTCGTCCAGATGAATTCCTGGATCTCATCCGAAAAGTTAGGCGCTATGGCAACAGGAGGGATGTTGTAGGACTTGACCAGATCAACAGCTTTTCCCATGGGCGCGTCCGGAAGAGTCATATCCAGCAAGGCAATGCCATAATCGTTCTTTCTGTTTAATTCGTTTTGAGCTTCAGTGTAATTTCTCGCCCAGAACGTATGCCTTCCCAGTTCATTTTCTATACGTTTGATAATTGAGCTTGCGAAACGATGATTCTCTTCAACGAGCAAAACATTGGGTTTCATTGTTATACCTATTAATTTTTATAGTTTTCCTTGCATGTATTTTTTTTCATGATTTGCTATCAAATTACTATTATTTTTTTATACTATTGAGAGTAGTACTAAAAAAGAGTTATGTCAATAAAATAATTGTACAAAATATTAAAATGATGTACTAATTTCTAGTACTAAAATGAAAGCGAGGTTGTACCCCCGCTTTTGGGCTGGCATCAGGAACCGGAGTCGGGTTTTGCTTCATCGGACCATTTACAGTCGAATGTATTAACCAGGTAATTATCGAGCCGATCTGCCTCTTCAGCCATGCTGTTCAGATTCTTTTTGATAGCCTCCGTATGAATTGAGCCTATATCCGATAAATGGACCCGGTATGATATGAAAATTAAACCATCACTGATTCCCAGGTAAAAGGGTTGAGCCGGGTTGCTGAGCACATAGCGAAACACTTCATTTAGATTTTTTTTAGGCAGTTTCGCAAGAGGACAGGTTGCAACCAGGTAATCATTTTTATATACAAATATGCGTATCATGGCGCTTCCTTTATGGAATTCCCAGAATTCATATCCCGCTCTTGAAACAACAGGGTCAATACCCAGTTCGCCAATGCTCTTTTCAACAAAATCCGCAAGGGGACTTAATTTTTCTTCCGCGAAAAGACTATCTACATCGAGTTTGTCTCCGCAGTTTTCACAGTAATCGGTTTTTTCAATTAAGAGGAAATCACAGGAAGGGCATTTAACTGTATAATCGGCAGATGCGTTATCTTTGAAATCAACAATTTCCTGCTCCACAATATCGGCCGGAAGAGCGAAACCCATATTGTCTGCCTCAGTAAATTTACAGGTAGTAATGCCAATAAGCTCTCCTGTTGGAGTAATCATTGGCCCCCCGCTGTTGCCGGGATTCACAGCCGCGTCAGTTTGAATATAGTATTGGCCTCCCAGGAGCTGCCTGGTCGACGATATGATCCCTTCCGTAACAGTGAACGGCATTCCATAAGGAAAGCCCAGGACCAGAACTTTATCCATATTTCCTAAATTCGCGCTTTTGCTGAACGACAGATCGTATTCGGGAACCGGCAGCGGCTGGGTTGGCTTAAGAAAGGCCAGGTCCAGCAATGGATTTACCTGGAGCACTTTTGCCCGGTACTTATTATTATCCTGGGTTTCAATAGCGACAGCAGGATGCCCTGAAACTACATGATGATTGGTTACAATTATATTCATTTTATGAAAATATAATCCCGAACCACTTCCGTGGGAAGTGTTAATTTTTACAACTGATTTAAACAGGTCTTTAACGTCTCTCATTAATTTTTCTCCGGTACTAATTGGTCATCCATTTCCATTACTTTAGAAAAGGCTTCAAATAAAAGTTTGGAGGCCGGTTCATAGGGCTGTCCTCCTGCTTTTTCCAGCCCTTCGTTTAATACGGTTTCAATTTCCAGGGGAACTGAATTCCGGTAAAAAAGATTGTAAATCGAGTATAACATTATTATAACCGAGCTGAAATGCGCGGATTGAGAAAGATTTGTTTTCGCGTCTTCAAAATCTTTTTGCAGGATATCTTTGGTTACCGGTAATTCGGCTCGTTTTTTTACGGAGATAAGAAAATTTGGAATATACGTTGACTCATCAAACTTTTCCCGGGTATAGGTTGTTTTCAGTTCGGTTATCATGGTCTTTATTCTTTCCAGAAGTTCGTTCGGCGGGGTGTTCGTGTCATAGGCCTTATTCGTAATATCCTCGATATCGGACCGAAGCTTTCCCTGGGGCTGCATGTAGTAATCAATCTTCATTAAGGAGATCAGGGCCGAATCAAGGCCAAGGAAATCCCATCGTTTTGACTGGCAGTATTCTATATAATCAAATGCTTCTTTAAGATATTCTTGAAATTTTTGCCATATCTGTTCTTTCTGCTGGGACGAAAATTCCGTAACGTTCAGTTCCCGAAGCCGCTCCGCGCCCATTTCATCGATAAAAATATCATCATAATAATCAGCGTAAACGCACATCTCATAAAAAATATAATAGATTTTATAGGGTTCACAAAGCTCCAGGGGAGCACTATAATGAAAATAGAGTTCATTTTCTTTTAAATAGATCTGGCTAAGAAAGATTGTGGAAAAGTTTATTTCCGAAACCTGTCTCATAATAATATTAGCCTTTTTTTCCGGCAGTTTTAAAAAAGGCGCTGTTATTTCGAATGAGTCATCTTTTATATCAAACTCCAGCACAATTGAACCGTGAGGTATTTTAAATTGTGATTTATCTTTATTTCCTTTTTCCGCGACTATTGACGGGTCCATGTAGTTTAACAGGTTCAAAAGAGACTCTTTATAATTTTTCTCTTCAAAGGACTTCGTGGCCATATTCCAGTACTTCACACTGTCGGGAGACTCTTTTATTCCCAATATCGGTTTATCATATATATGCGTTTTATCCATAGTTCCTCCTCTGTTCTTCCGGTATAAAAGCCGTTAATTTTTATGATTAAATGAGAAAATTACAAGCACTTTTTTCGGCAACAAAATATTGTTGACTCTTCCCAAAAAAGACCCTATACTATAAGCTAAAAATTTTATAAATATTGCCAGGCATTACTATGAAAAAAAAATTAAAAATTGAGAACCTGTCAAAAGAATTTATTCCCGAAGTGGTGGGTTTATACTCCGAGCTTGCCGATTTTATTAAACATGAAGCAAAAGATGATTATTTTAACTTTGACTCTTTGTCGGAGAACGATCTTGAAAAATCTCTTGAAGCGTCATTAACCGATTCTTCCGTTGTAACCTACGTCGCTATTGAAGATGAGCATACGGTGGGCTTCATCACCGGTGAGATTACAAACCTTTTTTTTCCTATTTCAGAAGCAAGCGAGATTGGTCATATCAATGCTGCTTATATTGTACCGTCCCGCAGGCGCCAGGGAATCATAAAAGATCTTGAAGATGAAGTATACACTTTTTTTGAGTCCCGAAACGTAAAATATGTTGATTTTATGTCATACCAGAGAATTCTTGATATCCATAAAAAAAAGAACTAATCCAATCATTACCGTTTTACCCGGGAGAGACCGATGAGTACTATTATTAATACTATTGAAAAAGACTTTAAAGATATTATTCCCGCGTCCGGGTACTGTTCCCTGCGTTTTGTCAGGAGGCAGAGCGAAGAGGTCTGTGTTCGCCAGGATGTATTACAGCCCCTTGAGACCCTGGACGACACCGGTATTATGATAACCGTAATAAACGAAGGCGGTATGGGATATGCCGGGACCTGTGATTTAACAAAACCCGGGCTCACAAAGGCCCTTGAAGAAGCACAGCACTGGGCGAAATTCAGCGCCGGTAAAAGTGTTGTTGATTATACAAAACTTGATCCAAAATCCCCAAACGGAGAATACGCTACTCCGGTGAAAAAACCCTGGGAAACGGTTCCCCTTAAAGAAAAAATTGATATTCTTAAACAGCAATGCGCCCGCCTGAATACCGATGACCGTATTGTAGACTGGATGGTATATCTTGTTAATCGAAAATATGAAACCTGTTTTATAACGGGAGACGGCGGCAAGGTTTATCAGGCTTATAATCTTTTGATCCCTTTTATGCAGGCAGTTGCCAACGAAGGTTCGGAAACGCAAATTCGGAGTACGGGCTCGCGGGGAGGGAAGCAGGGCGGTCTTGAGATCCTTGATGATATTGGCTTTTACAATGCCGCGCCTGTTCTGGCAGAAGAGGCGCTTCAGCTTCTGTCCGCGCCGAATTGCCCTGAAGGAACTATGGATCTTGTTCTTGATCCGGACCAGATGATACTCCAGGTTCATGAGTCTATTGGCCATCCTCTTGAAATTGACCGGATTCTGGGTGATGAAAGAAATTACGCCGGCACCAGCTTTGTTAGCCCTGACATGTTCGGCTCTTACCGCTATGGCTCCGACCTGCTGAATATTACGTTTGATCCTACGGTCACGGATCAGTTTGCCAGTTACGCTTTTGATGACGACGGAGAAGCAGCCTCTAAGGAATATATTATCGAAAAGGGTATACTTAAAAGAGGGCTGGGCAGTATTAGCTCCCAGGCCAGGTCCGGTCTTATGGGAGTGGCAAATTCAAGAGCCACGGGCTGGAACCGTCCGCCCATTGACCGCATGGCTAACCTGAACCTTGAACCCGGGTCTTCTTCCTTTGATGAGATTATCTCCTCTGTAGAAAAGGGCGTTTACATGAAAACAAACTCCTCCTGGTCTATTGATGACTCCCGGAACAAGTTCCAGTTTGGGTGTGAATGGGGGCAGCTGATTGAAAAGGGAAAACTGACTACAGTGGTGAAGAAACCAAATTATAGAGGAATATCGGCAAATTTCTGGCGCAATCTCGCGAAAACAGGCAGCAGGGAAACCTTTGAAGTCATGGGTACTCCGAACTGCGGTAAAGGAGAACCAAACCAGGTTATATGGGTTGGACACGCCAGCCCTGTGTGCCTTTTTTCGGATGTTGCTGTTTTTGGCGGAGAGTAGACCGGGTCTTCGGCTCCGCTCAGACACCGGATGGCCGGGAAAAATAGGTCAGAAACTGTTTATAGAAATGGATCGGTTTCTGCATGGGGCTATCCGGGGTGTTTCTGGTATGGGACCGAATCGCCCCAGCGGGGCGACGTATTGTAGCTCGGGGTTTCAACCCCGTGAAACAGAGCATAGCCCCGGGATAAAATCTTCGGAAACAGGCTCTATTTAAAACTTAGTTTCATAAGAGAATAGACTTTTAAAAAGAGAGAAAAACCATGAGAGATTATTTTAATGATACTGCCGATTATATAAAGACCCTGCTTAAAGAAGGGGAGGAATTCTATTGCAGCTTCAGCGGTGAGGATTCCCATTTTACCAGGCTCAATAATAATAAGATCCGCCAGCCGGGCTCAGTGCTCCAGCGTTATATGGAAGTGAGCCTGATTAAAGGAAGCAGGCATATTTCCGGTACAATCACCCTGGGCGGCCATTCGGAGACCGACAGGTCCCGGCTTTCGCTCCTTGTTGAAGAGCTCCGGAGTATTATTGATGATATTCCTGAAGACCCTCATTTTCTCTATTCACAAGAAGTCAATTCCACTGAAATGATAAAAGAGAACAAGCTTCCCGGAACAGAAGAGGCCATTGATACGGTTTTATCAACCGCCCAGGGCACGGACCTGGTTGGGATCTTCGCGTCGGGCGGGATATTTAAGGGGTTTGCCAATTCTTTTGGCCAGAAAAACTGGTACCAGTCCTACAGTTATAACTTTGACTGGTCTCTCTATTATAAAGCAGATAAAGCGGTAAAATGCGGATATGCCGGGTATGAGTGGGAGACTGAAACGTTTTCCGCAAAAATCAGGGACGCGAAAATTCAGCTCGATATCCTTAAAAAGGAGCCCGTAACTGTTAAGCCGGGCAAGTACCGGGTATACCTTTCTCCTGTTGCCCTTCTTGATATCATTGGACTTATTTCATGGAAGGGCTTTGGCCTCAAAGATGCCCGTACCAAAAATACCTGCCTGATAAAAATGCTGGAAGAAGGAAAAAAGCTTCATTCTTCTGTCACTATCAGCGAAAATATCAAAGAAGGGATTGCTCCTAATTTTCAGGGTGAGGGTTTTGTTAAACCCGGCAGAATAGACCTGGTAAAAGAAGGGGCCATTCACGAGAGTCTTGTTTCTCCCCGGTCCGCAAAGGAATATTCCATTGAAACCAATGGTGCCGATTCTCATGAGTTCCCCTCTTCTCTTGATCTTGCAGCGGGAGATATAGAACAGGGTGATATTCTAAAAAAACTCGGCACCGGGATATATATCAATAATCTCTGGTATCTCAATTTTTCCGATGTTCCTGCCTGCCGTATTACGGGCATGACCCGTTTTGCCTCTTTTTGGGTTGAAAACGGACAAATAGCCGCACCCCTGAATGTGATGCGCTTCGATGAAACCCTCTATCATGTATTGGGGGAAAATCTTCTGGGACTCACCAGTGAACGCGACTTCCTCATTGACGCGGGTACCTATTTTGAACGTGAGGTTTCAAGCGGCAGGTTCCCCGGAGCGCTGGTCGAAGACTTTAGTTTTACTTTGTAAAACGCAGCTGAACCCGGGTCTTCGGCTCCGCTCAGACACCGGATGGCCGGGAAAAATATGGAAGAAACTGTTTGGTGTTTATAGAAATGGATCGGTTTCAGCATGGGGCTACCCGGGGTTAAAAACCCCGGGCTACATAACTACACCCCTCTGGGGTGTTTCTGGTATGGGACCGAATCGTCCCTATAATGTCGCCCCGGATAAGATTTTTTGCGCCCCCTTTGGGGGTTGGGGGGCAAACAAAAGAGTTTCTTAAGAGAGGAAGTACTATGAAACTTACCACAGAAAAATACACCGACCAGCTAAATACCTGGCCTCAACAGGGCAAACATCTCCTCGCCCAATATGATGAAACTTCAATAGTAGTCTACCAGGCATACCGTCCCGCCATTGGGAACTTTGCTGCGGAAAATCAATATTTTGGCGGGCCTTTCAGCCTCAGCCGCATGAGCTGGATCAAACCGAATTTTTTATGGATGATGTACCGGTCCGGATGGGGACAAAAAGAAGGGCAGGAAATTACCCTGGCCGTCACCCTGAAAAGAGAATTCTTTGAAAAGGTTTTGAAAAACGCGATCCATTCAAGTTTTAAAGATCATTTGTATGAAAGCCATGAGGAGTGGAAGATATCAAGTAAAGCTTCCTCCGTGCAATTGCAATGGGACCCGGATCATCATCCTTCAGGAGCAAAAGAAGTACGGCGGGCGATTCAGCTGGGCCTTCGAGGGAATATCCTGGAAGAATATTCAAAAGACGCGCTTCTTGAGATTGAAGATATTTCCGGGTTTGTGGCGGAGCAGTATGAGATTATTTCGGCAAAAGGCTATGATGAATTGATCACTCCGGGAGAACGGGTGTATAAAGCTGCTGATGCTGAAGTCTGCCGGAAGCTGGAATTGTCCGATTGAAAAAATCATAAAGATGCAAAATATTCTTTCCGGCTATTGACAA
>JAAENB010000277.1 GCA_024224995.1 bacterium
ATACTATGGATTAGCCTTTGATACCCAAAAGTCCGTATTGAATAAAGTTTTTGAAAAAAGGAAAAGCGCAATATAACCATCGCATCAACACGGTCGTGGCTTCCGCCAGCGATCCAGCCACGCCGGTTATGCGAACGTTATGCCAACGGTTTCTGAAAAAGAAAAACCGGCACATAGAAAGTCGGCAGCATATAAAATATGCCACTATTATAACGTTGGAAATTTTAAATCGTTTTTTGAAACTGGTCGGATGGAGAAAATAATGAATTCAGAAATGGTAAAAGAAAGTCTGAGGAAATTTTCAGAAGTATTATCTTTTAATTATCCTGCTGTCGGCTGGTATTTTTCATCTGAGGAAATTGAAAATTCATTTATCTTCAGAAAGAACAGATGGGTTTGCATGTTCATGTATCAGCGAATGATGATGAATAAAGGAAAAAGAATCTGTTTCTCAGGAGATAGTGATGGTGCCTGCACCGGTCCCGCCGAATCTTTTGGATTTACTGAACCTGAGGATGACGGAGGTGTTTTTTTAGCGGAAACAGAACGTTTTAAAAAAAATATTGAATTTTCTAAAGCATATACCAGGGAGGCAGCGACGCTTATCAATCCGCCAAAAGGCAAATACCTATATATGGAAAAACTCGAAAATATTGATAACAACAAGGAGGTTGAGGTTGTAAATCTTTTTCCGGCAGATCTCACCAGCTTGGCGAAGCTCGTAACCCTGTCAAGTTACGATAGGATCACAAGTATGGATAATGTATTGATTCCTGATGCTTCAGG
>JAAENB010000278.1 GCA_024224995.1 bacterium
AACCCGCAGGGGGCCCGTTAAAAATATTAATTATGATATCATCCCCAAAGGGCATTACCACAACAGGGCGTCTTAAATACGAAGAGGAGGAGCGCGATATCCTTCGTTCTTTTGAGCCCCTGTTTAAAAGCGGGGAAGTGCAGATCGATTTCACCGACAATGGTTCGTTAGATGCTCTTAAGAGAAAGGTCCGTCTGAATAATTATCATATCCTACATTTTAGCGGACACGGCTCATTTAATAGCGATTCCGGCGAAGGGATCCTGCTCCTTGAAAATGATATCACCCTTAAGGCCGAAAAAGTAACCGCAGCCTGCTTTGCAGAAGCGCTCCTTAAAGATGAGCATCGTATCCCCCTGGTGCTTCTATCCTCATGCCAGACCGCGCAAGCGGATTTTGAAAAAGGAATGGCCGGGATTACGGGAACGCTGTTGAACAAGGATGTTCCGGCCGTAGTTTCCATGGGGCTTTCGGTTTCGGACAAATACGCCACCTCCTTTGCGGCGCATTTTTACCGGAGCATGGCGGAGAAGGAGTCCCTGCCCGAGGCGTTTGCCTTTGCCCGGGGCAGGATCAAAGAGGAAGAAGGGGAGTTTATTCAGGAGAATAACCTGAACATGATTCCCATGCAGTGGATGATCCCGAATTTATATCTCACGCAGGAGCTTGCGCTTATCGACTGGGAGCAGGAAATAGAACGGCTCATACCGGAAGACAGCAGGGTGATATTTGCCAATACCACGCTGGAGAGAGCCGAAGTAAAGAACGATTATTTTGTAGGCCGCCGTGAAGATTTTGCCCGGATCCTGCCGGTGCTAAATGAGCTAACTCCTGTTATGCTAAAAGGGCAGGGCGGGATAGGGAAAACCACAATGGCGCGGAAGCTTATTCAGCGGCTTCTGGCTTCGCAGCCGAACCGGCTGGCCTTCAAATTTAACGAAGAGGGCGATTTCTCCGTTGCTTCCGCTCAAAAGGAACTCAAAGATTTTTGCGTTAATCATACAATGGAAAAGACCCTTAATATGCTGCAATATAAAGGCGATGATGCTCTTGAGCAGGTCAAGTTTTTTCTGGACGAGATCGCACGGGATTTTCCCGCAATATTTCTTTTCGACAATATTGAAACCTTCCAGGATTTCGACTCGGGTGAGTTTTCATCTCATCACACTGGCGTGCTTGAGATCATCGCTCATGCCGCCCGCCAGGAGAAAAGTTTTACGATCATCACGGGCCGTTATCCTCTTAAAGAGCTGGATAAAGAGCTTGAGACTTTTGACCTCAATGATATTGATCTTAATGATTTTACCCGCAAGTCATATAACCTGGAGTTAACGAACCTGACCCATCAACAAGTAAGCTTTTTGTTCGACAAGCTTGGCGGGAATTTCCGCATGCTTGAGTTCTTTCACCGGGCTTTTTCAAAAGAACCGGAGAATATGAAGAAGGTTTTTGAGGATATTGAGGCGCTGGAAGGCGGTATGGATACCTATGCAGCTAAGGCCCTGGCGGAGATGGCTGAGGATCTGCTCTTTGACAGTCTCTGGGAGAGGGCCGCTCCGGAAGAGCAGGAGCTTGCAAAGGCTTTGTTTTATTTTGAGATCCCTGTTATTGATGTGGCGTTTTCTGTGCTGGGGTTTGAGGATGGGTTTCATGAGAGGTTAAGGAGGTTGAATGAGTTGACTCTTGTGCAGGTTTTTGTCGATAGGGAGACTGATTTGATTTTTTATAATATGACTCCATTGGTGAAGAGTCTGCTTGAACGGAGTGGTGATGTTGAGGAGATGGGGGAGGAGTTTCATGAGAAGGCTGGGCGGTATCATTATTATATGTTTAAGTCTGTTCATGAAGGCCGTGTTGGTGAAGGTGCTGCTGCGTTTTGGCAGTTTAATAAGGCCCGGAATGGGGGGAGGTTGGATGAGCTGGGGAAAATATTGAGCGAGTATTACTTCAACCGTTCAGTTTATGTTCTTTCTATGGGAATTTGTAAGGCTGTTGAGGATATATCTAGTAAAAAGATTCCCTGGTGGTGTGGGAATAGGATTGGGATGGTTGGTGTAAGAACAGGACAGTATGATATGGCATTACATTATTTTGATTCTACTCTTGAAGCTTTAGAAAAGCTATCGGACCCCAGAGTTGAGGATATTGAGAATAAAGGTTTCATCCTGAACAATACTAGCTTGGTATATAGAGCCCAAGGCGATTCAGTAAGAGCACTTGAGTATCTTGAAAAGTCATTAAAAATCCGTCGTGATTTAGGGGACAAGAGGGGAGAAGGCAGCGTCCTGAATAATATTGGTCAAGTATATGAAGCCCGTGGTGATCATACAAGAACGCTTGAATATCTTGAGATGTCGTTAGAAGTTTTTCGTGAAGTAAGAGATAAAAGCGGAGAAGGAGTCGCAATTAATAACCTCAGTCAAGTATACGGTGCTCTCGGTAATTATTCAAAATCATTTGACTACCTTAAAGAAGCATTGAAAATTAGCCGCGAGTTAGGAGACAAGAACACAGAAAACTCTATACTGGCTAATTTCGGCTCTATTTATCATATCCGAGGAGACTCACGAAAAGCGCTTGAGTACCTTGAAAAGTCATTGAAAATTTGTCGTGAGGTAGGATCTAAAAATAGAGAAGGTACTACTTTGGGGAGCATTGGTACTATCTACTATACTCTTGGTGATCCATTAAAAGCGCGTGAGTATCTTGAGGAGTCATTGAAAATTCACCGTGATCTAGGGGACAAGAGTGGAGAGAGTCTATCTTTGAGCAATATTGGTAATATCTATAATGCTCTTGGTGATTCAGCAAAAGCGATTGAATACTTTGAAAAATCATTGAAAATTAGTCGTGTGATAG
>JAAENB010000279.1 GCA_024224995.1 bacterium
AGACGGTCGAACTTGACTATCTAGAGGAAGTAAAAGTCGTAACAAGGTTTCCGTAGGTGAACCTGCGGAAGGATCATTAACGTGGTCCCGAGAGCGCGGCGGCCGACCCGTCGCCCGCTCGCGGACGAGTCTCCCCACCCGTGCGGCGCGGGCCGGGGAGAGGAAGGGGGGGAGGGGAGGCGACCGGGAGTCGGCACCCGGCGCGCGCGCGCGTGCGTGTGCCGTGCGCGCGGGGGGCGCGGGCGGCCCGTCGGGTCGGTCGGTCGGTGGTCCTCCGCGGTGGGGAGGAGAGCGAGAAGGGGGGTGGCCCGTCAAGGCGGGGGGTCGGGTCGGCAGGGGCGGCTCCGCGCCTCCCCTCGCCGCGCCCGCCCGTCTGCCCCCCTCGCCACGCGCCTCCCGCCACGGGGCGACGCCGTCCCGACCTCCCGGGATGGCCGCCCGACGCCGACCCCCGCCACGCCGCGTACCCGCGAACGTCGTGGGGCTCTCCCGGCGCGTCTCTCTCCCGCCCGCCCTCCCCGCCACGTCGTCCCCTCGAGGTCTGGGTCCGAGGAGGAGGAGGGGTCCGGGGTCTGGCCGGGCCCGGCCTCCCACGCGCGCCTCCGTCCCCGGTGCCGGTCACGCCCAACCCCGTTCGCGACCGCCCCGCACCTCGCGCGGAGCCTCCGGTGCGTCTCGGGGTGGGTGGCGCGGCGGTGGCGTGGCGGTGGCGGCTCCCCCTGGGGGGGCCGCCCGCCCGCCCGCCCGTCGCCTTCCTGCCGCCGGCCCTGGGCCGGTTCCCCGCCGGTCGGTCGTGGGTCCTCCGCTCCGTGCCCTCCGCCCCCTCGGCGGGCGCCTCTTTACCTGTGTCCCGAGCCCCGGGACCTCGCCTCCCTCCGTCGTCCGTCCGGCTCTCTCTCGCTCTCGCTCTCTCTTTCGCGCCCTCCCTCCCCGTGCGCCCCCTGCCCGCGCTCGCCACCCGCTTCCCGTCGGAGCTCCCCTTACGCCCTCGGTGGCGACAAGGGGTGCCCCGGGAACGCGGGCGCGGGCCGGGCTGGGGCCACGGGGGCCGGCGGTCTGGGGTTCAGGAGCAGAGAGGGCCGCGTCCGGGCGCGAGCGTGGGGAAGGTCTCCGCCCGGTTTCGGGGACACGGGTGGGGGCGTCGTCGGGCGGTGGCCGTGGTGTCTCGTGTGGCGGTCGGCCCGGCCCCCCGGCCGGGGTCCCGCGTCACGGGCCGGTAGCGCCGAGGCCCCGCGTGTTGCGGGCGGCCGCGGGCGGAGAAGCGTGTCGGTCGGTGTCGGGGCGGCGGTGAGCGTGGGGGCGCCCCGCGCCCAGCCCCTCCCCCCACGCCTCGCCCGCCTCCCCCCTCTCCAGGTACCTAGCGCGTCCCGGCGCGGAGGTTTAAAGACCCATGGGGGGTCGCCCGTCCGCCTTGGGGTCGGGGCGGTCGGGCCCGCGGGGAGTCGGGAGGCCCCCTCCCTTCTCCCCCAGGCTCCGCTTCACCCCCCCCACCACCGGCACCTCACCGCACACGGGGCCGGGGCGCCGCGGCGCCGCGGCGCCGCCGGTCCACCCCGCCGCGGCCGTCGGGAGGGGGCTACCCGGCGGCCGTGGTGCGGGCCGGGGCCGTGCGCCGCGCGCCTGCGCGCCCCGCGTCCCCTGTGTGTGTGTGTGCGCGCGCGGTCGGGTTGGGGGGGGCAGGTGGGAACCCCCCGGGCGCCTGTGGGGTGTCCGAGCCCGCCCCGCCCGCGGGGTCGGTGCCGGGCGCCCCGTGGTGAAACCCTCCGGCCCCCTCCGGTCTGCTTGTTTTCTGTCTGACTTGGCCGGCCAGAGGCAGCCCCCTCCGGGGGAAGGTGCCGTGCCACCGGCGGGGACCCCCCCCGCCGAGAAACCCAGAGAAACCGAAACTCGTACGACTCTTAGCGGTGGATCACTCGGCTCGTGCGTCGATGAAGAACGCAGCTAGCTGCGAGAATTAATGTGAATTGCAGGACACATTGATCATCGACACTTCGAACGCACTTGCGGCCCCG
>JAAENB010000280.1 GCA_024224995.1 bacterium
AAACCGGCCCGGTGTCAGAGGAACAACCAACTCCTTCGGCGGAAACCGTTCCGGTGTCAGAGGAACAACCAACTCCTCCGGCGGAAACCGTTCCGGTGTCAGAGGAACAACCAACTCCTTCGGCGGAAACCGCTCCGGTGTCAGAGGAGGAGTGAGCTGTAACAAACTGGGCGGTCCTCTACGAAGAGAGTGATTCTTTAGAATATATTATCAAACAAACAACATGGAAGCCCCAGGAGTCATTGTACCGAATTAGCCTGCCAAAATCATACAGCAAAGCGGATTCCGGAGAGGCTTCAAAACAAATGAAATATATCTGGCTTAAGGGCCGTTCTATTATTGATGGGGATCCTGAAAAATATTACGGGATCTTAGTTGGAAGGACCAGGGATCTTGATACGGTCTATATTAACAATACACCTGTTGGGCGAAAAGCCTATGGCCGGATAATTGAGTGGCATCAGCCCAGCCAGTATTCCATTCCTCAGGGTATTCTTAAAAAAGGAGCAAACGAAGTATATATCCGGCTTGGAGTAAAGACCAGGGGCTTTGCTGCAATAAAACCGGGTACAGTTCTTTTGCAAAGCGAAAAGGATTTTATTAACGCGGCCTGCTGGAATGATGTCCTGTATAAGCAGGTTTTTGCCTGGATGATCGTGATATTTACCACAATGGTGTTGGGGCATCTTTTTTATTTTATTGTTGATAGAAAAAACAAAATACTTCTGATTCTGGCATCGGGTTTTTTTCTCTATGATATAAGTGTTCTTCCCCTGTTTTTTGTTGATATCAGTCAAAATATCGAGCGAATTGGTATCATTTACTACGCTCTTGTTCCTCTTGCTCTTGTCTTTACGGTTTTGATGATCCAGGTCGTTTACGGCATGTACCTGGCCGGGTATAACAGGATAGTCATATCCCTGCTGTTTTTTTTATCACTGCTTATTGGCAGTAGTGAATATTTGTTCGGTGGCGTACAGGCGCGGCCGCTGCTGACACTGCTGAGTATGGTTTTAGGGATTGTGTACCTGGTCTATGTTATCTACCGGCTCCACAGCATAAAACTTGCCCGGTACAAAATCATTTTCCTGGCCATAGCTGCGGGATATGTTATTCTTACCTGGATATGGGAAGTTCTGTCTCCCCTTACCGGGATATATTGTCCCGACCTCTTCAGTCTCTACCTGCTTCCGGTAAATTTGCTGCAGCTGGCCATTTACGAAGCAGTGGAGTTAAAGAAAAGAAGGGTGAAATTCGACAGTCTCTATGCCAAATTCGCAATAGCAAAACAGGGGTGCGACCCCTGCGAGGGGTGCGACCCCTGCGAGGATAAACAGGCAGTGACAATAACCAGTTCCTCAGAGGAAAAACTGGAAACAGTGATCGCCTTTATTAAAGAAAATTATAAGTCCGATATTTCCCGTGAAGGGCTTGCTGCCGCCGTAGATATGAACCCTAACTATTTGAGCAGCCTTTTTAATTCCTATACCGGGAAAAAGATCAATGAATATATTAACCATCTTCGGATAGGGGACGCAGCCGGGCAGTTAACAAAAACCGATTTAAAAATTATTGAAATCGCCTATGCTGTGGGATTTGAAAGCCTGTCTACTTTTCTCAGGGCCTTTAGGAACGAGACCGGAAAAACACCCAGCCAGCACCGCCAAAAAAGCTAATTTGAGTGTCATTTCTTCGAAATCCAACGGGTTGAAGTGACATTTTGCCGAATAATCTCTATATTAACCTCATCAAAATATAAGGAGATTCACTATGAAAAAAGCTTTAATCATAACAGTAAGTGTGATTTCACTGGTAGTTCTTATAGGGTACATTGCCTTTCCGTCAACAACACCCGAATTTAAAGATGGAGAGTACCTGATTTTTAAGTCGGAAGAAAGCAAGGGAAAGTTAATTGAACTGTACGAGGAAGTACTTTCGGAATGGCCCGTTGCGTACCGGCAAACTGAAGTTGCAACATCCTGGGGAAAAACCCATATCCTGGTAACAGGGGAGAAAAATAAAAAGCCGCTCATGCTTCTTAATGGCGGTGGAGGAGCTTCTCCTCTCTTTATTGAAAGTATTAAAGACCTGAGCCGGGATCATCGTGTATATACCGTGGATACCATAGGCGCACCGGGAAAGAGTACGCTAACCCGCTTGCCGGAAATTCCGCAGGATTATGCCCGATGGTTAAACGAGGTTTTTACTTCGTTAAAGATTGAAAAAGCGGCAGTTGTTGGCGTGTCATACGGTGCTTTTATTTCGCAATGGTTTTACAACGAATTTCCCGAAAAAGTAGACAAAATTGTATTGTTGTCGTATTCTTACAAAGATCAATCCATGGATATAGCAATGGTCTTTGACCTGTTTTATTATTCCTTATTTGCCGGTACGCAGCAATCAATTGAATGGCTTAATGGTGGACCGGTAAAGGATAAAAAGAAGTTAAAGACATATCTGCGAGTATGGCGTCTTTTGAATGACCACGGAAAACCTTTTATGATTGAACCGCTGAATGTTCCGGATGATGCTGTTAAGAAGATCGCAGTTCCCGTGCTTATAATTATGGGTGAAAAAGATCCTATCTGGAGCGCGCCCAAAGCACGGGAATATTTAAAAAAGATAAATAATCCCTTGATCCGCTTTGAGATGATCCGGGGTGAAGGGCACATGGTTCCCAATACCCGGGCAGCGCTGGTGGATAAGAAAATCCTTGAATTTTTGAATTGACCGCTATTTGCGGGTGTGGTATACTGTGACATTATTTTTACAGGAGAAAACCTATGCCGCAGGAACTGGAAATAATCAAGGAACTTGAGAATAAAATCCACCGGGAATTGTCCGAACTCTATCCCGAAGAGATAAAAACCCATGCTCATTATACCGGCTATGAGACCGATTCTCAGGGTGATGTTATACTTCTGAGCCTGCCTAACGCAGATATGAAAGAAGTTCCTGCTGAGATCGCGAAATTAAAAAAACTCCGGCATTTGAATTTAGCGGGCAATACCCTGACAGTGCTTCCCGATTGGATGGCAGAACTCAAAAGCCTGGAAGTTTTATATATCGACGATAATAATTTTTTCTCTATTCCGGAATGGATCGGGGAATTGAGCGAATTACGTACCTTGAGTTTATGTAATTCCCGGCTTCCTTCTTTTCCTGTATGGATACAAAAACTTGAGAATTTGCAGGGGCTGTTTTTGGAAAATAATCAAATTTCTGTTCTTCCTGAATGGATATGCGTGCTGGAAAATTTAAACTACCTGGATTTAAGAAAAAACTGGCTTGCGTCCACTCCTGAGTGTATTGGAAGCATTCCTGCTCTCAAAGGATTGTACCTGGACAATAACCAGCTGCAGATTATTCCGGAAAGTTTTCGTGAGCTTAAAAACCTGGAAGCGCTGCACATGGACAGCAACCGGCTCTCCTCTATTCCCGAATGGATTGGAGAACTTACCGCCCTTACGGACCTGGACATTCGAGCAAACCTGCTCACGAGCATTCCCGATTCTATTGGCAAACTGGCTAATTTGCGGACTCTGCAGCTGCGCGTAAACCGCCTGGAATCAATTCCGGCTTCAATTGGAGATCTTGGCAGCCTGGAATACCTGGATTTTGCTTTTAACCAGCTGGCATCTGTTCCGGAATCATTGGGAAACCTGGGCAGCTTACGGGAGCTGGATTTGAGCAATAATGAATTAAAATCTTTTTCCGAATCATTGCTTGAATTGAATATGGAAATAGAATACGAATTTAACCACGGCAGCAGTATATTCCTGGATGGAAATCCCCTTGAATCTCCTCCTGTTGATATTGTAAAAGAGGGAAAAGAAGCAGTCCGTGCTTACTTTGAGTCATTACGGAAATGAAAGACAACACCCCGATATTCGAGACAGAAAATGATTTCTTTGAGATGGTTTATCCGCTTAAAGAAAAACTGCTGCTAACGGCAAAGATCAAACTGCGTGATTTCTATGAAGCGGAAGACGCGGTAAGTGAAGCGATAATGAAAGCCTGCCAGAAGCGGAACCAGCTCCGCAATAAAGAGAAGCTTTATTCCTGGCTGCTCCGGATACTCATCAATCACTGCAATGATATCTTTCGTATTAAAAGACAGCAGGGATATTCAATTGAAGATGTTGAGGAAACTCCCGAGACCAGGGACAGCCTCGATACTCCCGGGTACCGTTACGAACTGGAGCAGGAAATAGAACGGGTCCTGGATATTATGCTTACTCTTGAACCGGAAGAACACCGGGAAGTTGTGATCCTCTATTACTATAGAAAGTTTTCCTATGAACAAATCGCTGAGACGCTGGAAATCCCCGAAGGCACGGTTAAGTCCCGGATGAACCGCGCCCGGAGTACGCTTGAAAAAGCCTTTGAAAAAGCAAACATCAAAAAAGAAGATCTTGAATTTGTCCGCGATCTTGCCCAATGGCCGGGGATACGGCTGTATGATAACTGGGAGTAGGGAATATGCCTGGTACAAAAAAGGTGATTGACTGCGCGGTAACACCGCCCTTTAAAGAGTTTTTTATTCAACCCGCGTACATGGAAGATTATTTTCGTGTGTATGGACAGGAGCTGAAAAAAGGCATGCAATCATTGCTCGATTTTGCCTGGACTTCGGAATCTTTTATTACCATGCTGGACAATGAAGGGATTGATATTGCCGTGATCCGTTCCCGGGATATAGAGACCTCGTTTGGATTAAAAATTCCCAATGAGGCGTGTTCCGAGCTGGTAAAGAAACACCCGGACAGGTTTATTGGCCTGGCAGGTATAGACCCGTTTAAAGGCGAAAAGGCAGTGGAAGACCTGGAGTATGCGGTAACTGAACTTGGCCTTAAAGGAGTCGATTTCTGGACCTATGAATATAATCTTCCCGCTCATGATAAAGCCTATTATCCAATATATGAAAAATGCCTGGAACTTGACGCGGTAGTTTTTATAGAATCTTCCATGCATTTTCGCCGGGACGTTCCAATGGACATATGCAGGCCAATTTACCTGGATTATATCGCGGTTGATTTTCCCGATTTAAAAATAGTCGGCAGCACTCCGGGCTGGCCCTGGGTTTCCGAGCTTATGGGAGTCGCGTGGCGGCATCCGAATGTTTTTGTGTCCACTTCAACGGTACGGCCAAAATATTTCGGCAATCCCCGTTCGGGCTATGAAACCCTTATTCAGTTAGGCAATAGCGTGCTGCAGGATAAAATCATGTATGCCTCAGGCTGGCCCATGCTTCCCATGAAACAGGGCGCTGAGGAAATTAGCGGTCTTCCGCTGCGCGAAGAGGTCAAGGAAAAATGGCTCTACTCCAACGCGGCGAATCTTTTTAACGTATAACGCATGTTTTAATCTGCCGCCTCCCATTGGGCTTTTAATACGTAGGGGTATGCCTCGGTACTGTCATTGGTATTGTACAGGTAAACCTCTACCTCGTAGGTGCCGTCAACACCACGGGTCCGGTAATTGATGGTCTCAAGCCCGGTGTACCCTTCCGAATAGGCAACGAGCTCTCCGCCGGGATTATACAGGTACAGATCCATGTCCACATACACAAAAGGCCACCGCTGGTAATAGAAATCCGTAAATGAAAGTTGAATAGTGATAGCATCGCCGCCGGAATTGATCTTCCAGGTGTTATAATCACCAATCCCGTACAGGGTACCCCGGACGGTGGATTCAACAGGGCCGCTGCTGCCGCTTGAATCATATTGTACCACAAAGCTTTTGTCTGTACTCATACCGTTATCGTTCCACACCCAGGCGGCAATGGTTTTTGTTCCTTCGCCTGTTTGCAGGGTATAGGAAGCGGGAAGAGAAGCGTTTATCCAGCCCGTATCGTAAACTTCATTGGTAGCGCTGTCCCATTCCCTGATCCAGTACCAGGTAACTGTTGGTGATGTGGTAAACGTAACCGGGATTACGGCGCTTGTGGTGTTTGTTGGCCCGGAAAATTCCGTTATTACGGGAACAGATGAATTCAGCTGCGTATAGGTAACTTCAATACTTTTAGAGGCACTAATATTCCCGGCAGCGTCTCGCGCCCAGGCGTATACTGTTAAATCTCCCTCACTGCTTAGGTCAAAGCTTGATGGTTTTGAAGCGCTCCAGCCGCTGCTGCTAGCTGAAGGTGCCTGCGAACTGTTCTCTTTGAGATACCAGCCGGTTATGCCAATATTGTCGGTTCCGGTAAGGGTAATTTCAATTGTCCGGTTTGATGTTTCCGCGGGACCGGAGAACGTAATAATAACGGGCTTTTCATCGTCACTGCTGCCGCCCCCTGCTTTGATATAGTTCAACGCGGCAACAGGGTTTATTAATCCATACCCGTATTCGGTATCCCAGTTGCTGCTTCCCAGGTCGGTGGCTGAATTTTGCAGCGCGGCCCGGATGGTGTCGGGAGTGGCAAGGGCATTGTGTGATTTCAACAGGGCAGCCAGCCCGGCCGCGTGGGGGCATGCCATGGAAGTGCCCTGGAAAAAGGCGTATACAGGAGTATAGTCTATTGTGCCGGTTGAGGTGTCGTATCCTTTTATTGTTTGCTGAAGTACTCCGTCGCCATAGCCGTCACTGTTTAAGTCGGCAGTGGTGTCGCCTCCGGGAGCCATAATATCCAGGGACGAACCGTAATTGGAATAGGGAGCCCGCTTGCTTGCGTAGTCAACAGAACCAACCGCGATAACGTATTCGTCATAGGCTGCCGGGTAACCAACAGTACCGGAATTGTCGTTCCCTGAAGCCGCGAAAATAGTAACGCCATTTTCATAGGCGTACTGGCATGCTTCATACATGGTCCTTGACCAGCCTCCGCCTCCCAGGCTCATACTGATGATGTGCGCGCCATTGTCTGCCGCGTACCGGATGGCCTGCGCGATAGAATAACTGTCTCCGTATCCTTCCGAGGAAAGAACCTTGAGCGGCAGTATTGTTACACCCGGAGCCATGCCCGCGACACCGGTTGAATTGTTTGTTGATTGGGCAATGGTGCCGGCGCAATGGGTGCCGTGACTGTTGTCGTCATAGGCGTCATCATCGTCATTCACGAAGTCGTAATCATTTACCAGGTCGAAGCTGGTTTCCTTGAGATCTTCAAGGTCATAGGCCGCGCCCGTGTCAATTACCGCAACAACCGTAGTACTGGTTCCCTGTTCCAGCTCCCATGCCCCGGGCATATCCAGAACGTGGTTTAAATGCCATTGATATGAGAAATAACTGTCATTGGGAACCCAGCCAAGGGCAGACAGGTTATAATTCGGTTCGACGTATTCAATATCCGGGTTTGTTCGCAGTTCGGTTAGCAGGCTGACGGTTTCGGTTTTGGTTTTATTTTCCGCGTCTACCAGCATAAACGTACCGGCGCTTATGCTCTCACTCTTGAGAACCTGGTAGTTTCCTATTGAGCTTTTTCCCGGGGAGCAGCTGGAACTGTTATTGCCGCATTTAACAATTATTGAATCAAATTCACCGTGAGCGGCAACGGGAGCAAACCCGTCCCTGTTTACAATCTCATTTGATCCGTTGCTCTGTGAACAGCCAATTGAAAGTGCTGCCGCGAAAGATATTAATGTCCATAGTATGGTTTTTGTTATTTTCATGTTATTACCTCTTTGGTATATAGACGGAATGGGCAAGGCGATAGTTCCATAAATATACATAAATATAAAAAAAACCATCCCCCCGGAGCAGGGGAGATGGCCCATGAAATATTTATCTAAGGTAATGGGAGTGCTTAGTAAAACCCTACCGGGGTAATGGTAAAAAAGATTTTTGCCTTCTGGGTTCCGTCAGAGAAGCCGTCAATTGAGAACTGGCCGTCGGCGTTTCTTAAAAATATATCTTTTGAAATGGTTCCAAGATTATCTTCCGGGTTTGGCCAGTCATCACATTCTTTAATGGAACCGGTAACCCGAATAAAAGAATTGTCTTCATTGTAATTTTCCGGAAAGGTGAAGATCCTGTCCTGGTTTATGGTATGGCTGTCTCCCTGGTTCATGCTTACGTAGCTTGAGCTGCCTTTGTTCCAGACTGTTGAACCGGCGGCGCCGTTGGCTTCAATGGGAGTGGTGGAATCCATAAAGGCGTATACGTCTATTGTTCCGAATAACTCCTGTTTGGTGTGGACTCCAAACGCGCCAATCTCGTAGCCTGTAGCCTCTACGCGGTCAACAGTAACCGTGTATTGCGGTGTTTTGGGGTGGCAGCTTCGCACACTGTATTCCGAGGTGAGAACCACGCTTGCGGGGCTGTTGTCGGAGAGGTGGCGTAATTTATAGGCCAGAGGAGCCCCGGGAGAGCTTGCGGAGTAATTTGCTCCTTCTTCAATAAACTGTTTCAGTTCGCTATACCCGTATATTGTTTTTACAGCCGCGGAGGCGCTCCCGCCGATAATGGTGGCTTTTATTGTAGTATTGTTTAATATGGATTCATATTCCGCGGCAATGCTCACGCTGCCGCCTATTGCTGCGGTATACGCGTACTCAACAGCTGCTTTGAGAGCTGTTCTACTGGCGCTTGATTCAAAGGAGAAAAGAACCAGGCGGCCGTATGTTATGGAGGAGACGTATGCCGGGGATATCATTCCCCGGACCTGGCTTTGAATATCGTCCCAGGTAACGCTGGCGCCGAAAAAATCGCCTGGATTGTTTGGAGTGTCGAGATCCAGGGTGTAATAGGTTTGCAGGAATTTTAGCATAACCCGTGAATTGATATTGCTGTCGGAAAAATTGAACTGGCTGTTTACTGCGTGCGCTCCGTAGTTAAAGGAAATTCCCAGGTCCATAGTGGTCTGGCTTTCCGAATATACATCAACAAGTTCGAATGATATCTTCGCTGTTGTTGACCCGGTGACTTTTAGTGCCAGGAGCTCGTTTATGGCTTCACGGACATTTGAGAGTTTCGCTTCGGAAACCTCTCTTCCCGGAGAACCGTCTATATTGGAAAGGGATATTGAAAACGAAAGGCCTCCCCGTTCGCCAAAAATGGGAGCGTATTCACCGGAAGCAATACTGCTGCCTTCAACAATACTGCCCGGCCAGATCACATCGGATTGGGGGTCCAGAGCCAGCATGGTGTCGAATTGGGCCGCTGCTTCATATTTTTTTTCGGAACAAATATAATCTCCGTCTTCTTCCGAGTACGCGACGTTTTTCAGGACCGGTTCGGAGCCTGAATAGGATTGATCAAGAGTCGCCATGCCTTGCAGGCATGAGTCAATTGAACCGCTGCAGGTGTAAATACCGCTTTCGTCATCACTGCCGCATGAAACCAGCAGAAAAACGGTTAAAAGTATGCTGATATTAATTGTTAAAGTATTATGTATTTTTTTCATAATTGACCTCCTTTTTTTGAGTGGTCCCGCGCCCGGCGTAACCGGGCGCGGGATTTGGTTGGTTTGGTTTGTTTCTGCTAATACTTTTTCTTATTCATGTAATAGACGGATGGGAACCGCCGGTAGTTCCATTTTTTTTTATTTTTTTTTGAACAGCTGACCCTGTGGAGCGGGTCATATATAAGGTATATCAACCCGGAATGTAAATTATGCCTGCCTGGAGTAATACCTCCGCAGAACGTTCGGAACTCGCTCCGCTCAGACAGCCTCACAGCCTGCTGAGGTATCACTCCAGGCAGGCATAATTTACAT
>JAAENB010000281.1 GCA_024224995.1 bacterium
AAAATAGTATTGCGAGCTGCATCTGGCCTTGAAGTAGTATGGGCTCTTTGGGTTGTGAGGACTGTTTGAGCAACGCGAGTTCCGGAGCAATCCAAAGAGCCCATACTACTTCAAGGCCCGCGCACAAGCAAAATTTAGTTTCTTGAGAGCACCTGCCCCCGTAGTTGCGTCTTAATATTGTTAATAAAAAAATCTGTTTGACACTTGTTAACCGATTATTTAGTAATACTAAATCAACGAAAATATATATAAGACAGGTGAATCAATGGAAAATAACATAAAACGAATAGGAGAATCACTTTACCGGTTTCAGTCTGCCCTGAACGAAGGCGGTTCCAGTTTTGAAGACTACATCTCAGAAAACTATGCTAACAAATGGCTTTCCGATGAACTCTTTCATGTTTCGGCAATTCGAACAACCTTTGTCCATTCCATCAACCAGTTCCTGATTGATGAAGGTCTGTTTAACCTTGAAAAGGTTATGCTCAGTATTATTACGGATCCACTGGCACATGATATTGAACATACCCCTTCGATTGACTATAAAGGCCATACCTATTTAACGACCCACAGCATGATCTACAGCAAATTCCTGGCCTGTTCCAATCCCAATATCAAAGGGATCTTTGTGGACTCTCCCAACATCCGACTGGAAATGGAAAGCCCAACCAATGTACAGAGAGGCCGATATCTTGCTGACTTTTCCCAGATCGATATTGAAGTGAAACGGAACAGGGGACTGACCCTTGATGACTATTATACAAAACAATCATTGGTTCTCGATACTCTTACCGAGGATATGAACAAGATTAAAGATCTTCTTGAAAGAATGCTGGTCTATACCTGCGGAGAGCTTAACAGAAGAAACAGCGACAACCTCAAAGCCCTGGGCGTTGTTATTGAAGTTCCTAAAACCCCTTTTCCAAGTTTTCATAAAGATGAATCAATGCAAAAGTACGGCAGAACGTTTGAAGAAAACCTGGGTGAAGAAACAGAAGCTCAATTTTACTGGGTTACGGGTCTTATGCGGGAAAATTATGACCTTATTTATCCCTACCTTTCTAAAGACGGCAGCAAACCGGACCTGGCCGAGGTTGGATCGCCAAATATTTTTAATTATGATATCCTTGCCAAGAGCATTGACGCGAAAACAGGAAAACACTCTCCCGCTAAAGAGATACTCTCGGGTGCCATCAGGGAATGGCTTTTCGAACCGATCATTGAAAGGATTATCGACAATAAAGTTCTTCCTGCCAGGCCAATAATCAAAAACGGCAATCTTGAAAATATCAATGAACTTGGCGGATACGGTCCTTTCTTATATTTCGCTTCCATGAAAGACGGGCTGGGAAAATCCCTTTTCCCCGACACCATGGGAGGCGGCATTGGCGTTGAAAGAACCCTTTACTCTATCTTACGGGGTGATAAAATAAGCAAAATTGACGATATTACCTTTTTCGGGAAAAACCCCGATTCTCATCCCTTATATTTGTATTGATAGTATATAACACTGTCAGGGAATGAGTCCTGCCTTTCCTCCACCCATGTGCAATACAGGACGTATTATCACATGGGTGGAGGAAAGGCAGGACTCATTCCCGAGCGCACCAAATAAATTTTATACAAGGATCAATTAACATGGAAAAATTACGTATAAAAGAAATCCTTCAAATGGAAGGAGACAACCGGGAAATAACCGTTGAAGGCTGGATCAGGACAAAAAGAGACTCCAAAGGGATCTCCTTTATGGAACTTAATGACGGTTCAATTATTAAAAATCTGCAGGTTGTTATTGAAAGCTCTTTTCCTGATTATGAAAAAATAAACCCCCGCCTTATGAACGGTGCCAGTGTTGCCGTTACCGGAACCCTCATTCCTTCGGAAGGGAAAGGACAAACCATTGAAGTAAAAGCTTCGGCCATTGAAATATTCGGTGAAGCTCCGCCGGAAGATTACGCGCTTCAGAAAAAACGGCACTCCTTTGAATTCCTGCGGGAAATAGCTCACCTGCGAGCCAGGACCAACTCTTTTGGCGCTGTTGCCAGGGTTAGAAGCGCCATGAGCTTTGCCATACATAAATTCTTCCAGGAGCATAATTTTATTTATGTTCATACTCCCATTATTACGGGGAGCGACTGCGAAGGTGCCGGTGAAATGTTCCAGGTTACCACCCTGCCCCTGAACGACATTCCGCGTGAGAAAGGTGAAATTGATTTTTCAAAAGACTTTTTCGGCAAGCCGGCTTCCCTGACCGTAAGCGGCCAGCTTGAAGGCGAAACCTATGCCACTGCGCTAAAAAACATCTACACATTCGGGCCTACCTTTCGCGCGGAAAATTCAAACACCTCCCGCCACCTGGCCGAGTTCTGGATGGTTGAACCGGAAATGGCCTTTTGCGATATCAACCTTAATATGGATGTGGCTGAAGAATTTATCAAATATATATTTTCTTACATCCTGGAAAACTGCTCCCATGATATGGACTTTTTCAATTCCAGGATCAGCAAGGGCATTATTGAAAATCTTGAAAGCATTGTAAAAAGCGACTTTCAGAGGATCAGCTATACCGAAGCCATAAACCAGCTGGAAAAAGCAAAGGACAATTTTGAATTCCCGGTTATGTGGGGAATTGATCTTCAAAGTGAACATGAGAAATATCTTACTGAGCAGGTATACAATAAACCGGTAATTGTTACTGATTATCCCAAGGATATTAAAGCCTTTTACATGAAACAAAACGAAGATAATAAAACCGTCCGGGCTATGGATGTTCTTGTTCCCCGCCTGGGTGAGATCATCGGCGGCAGCGAACGGGAGTCTGATTATTCAAAACTGGAAGCCCGGATCAAAGAATCGGATCTTGATCCTGCCGACTACTGGTGGTACCTGGATCTTCGAAAATTCGGTTCGGTCCCCCACGCCGGTTTCGGCCTGGGTTTCGAACGCCTCATCCAGTTCGTCACGGGTATGCAAAACATCAGGGACGTCATTCCCTTTCCCCGTACCGTAAAAAACCTGGAGTTTTAGAGGTAAGGTAATCGGTCGCCCTGTGGGCGGGGTAACCAGGTAATCAGTAAAGACTTCTTAACCGATTACCGATTACCCGGCCCGCAGGGCCTCCGATCACCTTCCCCTACTCCCCTTCGAGCTGCGATTCATCAACCTGAAAATTATACTTAACAAGGATTGCCTTCTCCCACGCCCTCTTCTTCTTAATTATTTTCTTATTCCGCAGTATTAATTCGATCCTTTCCAGCTCCTTGCGGTAAGTCTCTTTTTTGCTTACCTGTTCAATTTCCTCATCCGGCATTCCCGGTTCCATGCCAAAATCTTTACCCAGCTCCTGTTCTTCCTTTTTTACTTCTTTATAGAACTTTTCTATTTCCTTTTCCGTAACTACAATACCGGAAAGAACAACTTCATTTTTATAGACATAGGCCATGTTTCTTTCGCTAAAAAATTTCCACTCTTTTTTAAAATCTTCTTTTTGATCCATTTTCTTCCGCAAGGCTTCCTGCATGAACACTTCTTCTTTAAAAACCCGTTGAACCAGCTTCTTTTTTTTATTATCATCAAAAAGAACGGTTTTTCTCCTGCCGACTCTTCCTTGAGATCTAACACCTTCAAGATATTCAATTAATCTATTAAATTCCGCGACAGTGTATGAAGTATCTCCCACTTTAAAAAGAACTGTTGAAGGATCGGGGTTTGATACGTTTTCGAAAAAAGTCTCTTTGCCCGGGCCCGTTTCCATTTTCTTTTCCATTCCCCTGGAATTCATAATGGAGAGCCGTTTTTCTAATCTATCGGCATCCCGTTTATCCCCAACAACCTTTTCAATAGTCTCGGGGGTAACCCAGGCCCGGTCTTCGGCTTTTATTATATAAATGGCGTTCCTTATTTCTACCGGTTTTTGGGTAAACTCCCTTTTTTGAAGCTTGAAAACCGCGCGCGAAAACTCTTCTCCTCTCATGCCGTGGGAAATATACCCGATCGCCCCACCCCTGTGTTTGGAGTAATCATCGGAATGGGTCTTTGCCAGTTCTGCAAAATCCGCTCCCCTGTTCAGTTCAGAGATAATACTCAGCGCAGATGCCATCTTTTCCCGGACATGTTTTTCCTGCTCTTGCTCCGACAATTTTACTCTTTTATTCTTTTCAACTTTATAATCACGAACCAGAAGTTTGATAATTCTCGTTTTCACGACCTCTTCTTTAAAAGAGACATTCTTCCGTAAATGCTTTTTAAAATAGCGTCCCATAAAGTATCTTTTTACGAGTTTGTTCACAAATTTGAAATCATCTGATTTATCGAATCCTGCTTTTTTCGCCTCAAGGATAGTTACCTGTTCCAGGGTTATTTTTTTTAATTTCTTTCGCTGGTCACTTTTCTTTTGCAGCACTTTATCTTTTTTTAATCGCCTCTCCTCAAGCCAGTCATAGAACTGGCCCCTGGTAACTCTCCCGCCGGTATATGTTGCCAGCACGTTTTTTTCTGATTTATTGCTAAAAAAATCAACCATATCTTTTAACCGGGCATTTCCCTGAACGCTTACAAATACCATAGACAGGGTAAGTCCCAACAGAATTATCCTTTTTCTCATAAAAACTCCTTCGTTTTTTTATTGGATTCTCATATGAGCAAATTGTTACTTTTTTTTCAAGGAAAAAACCGGGATTGAGCGCTATTGAGGAGTCAAAAAAGCAAACAACTTCTTTTTATCTAATTTTATCAGGTTAATACCCTATTTTGTCTTGAAAAAAATCATAGCTCATCAATAAATAAAAAAAAACCAGAGTGGAAGCGACTATGAAACAATTTATCAAACAAATCGAAGAGAGTTACCTCGCCCGGAGCGATAACCCGGATCTGCAAAAATCGACCTGGCAGGAGCTGACGGCTCAGCTGCCCCCTCACCTGGCTCCGGAACAACGGGAGCGGCCTTCGCTCCTGCTGGCCCGGGACGCAGGGGATCTTGGACTGGCACTGCTCTGGATAGTGCAGGCAACCCTGGTCCGGTCCCAGGCCCATTCTCTGCTACGGCAGCTGGACAATAACCCGGCAATGAAAACCGTGCTGGAAAATATCGCGCCGGACGTTATCGGAGCAATGGCACATACGGAAGACAGGAACAACCCGTTAATAGTACGGGAAGAGGGAGACACGATAATACTAAACGGCGTAAAAAAATATATAACAGGCGGAAAAACAGCCGACTTTATCCTGGCAACGGCGAAATTGACTGCTGAAGAAAAAATGAGTCAATTGATATATATACCCGTAGCGGAGCTGCCGGATACGGCGCTGGAAGAGCTTCCCCTGCCGAGTCTCAAAACAACCAGTCATGCCACGCTGACGCTTGAAAATACCAGGCTCCCAAAAACAAACAACCTGGGTCCGGAAGGTTCATCACTGCGCAGGAGTCTAAAAAAATGGAGCATACTTGAGCGGAGTCTCATTCTGGAGGCAGTAATCGCCTTTTTAATTTATTTAAACCGGCGATTAGACAGCATCCTTGATGAAAATCATTTAGAAGAACTCCGGGAAACTCAAAGCGGCATAATCAAAGACCAGGTAGAATCGGCCCTGGATAATTCCCATATAGATGAAAAAACCGTAGACCTCCCCTCACTCCTGAAGCATATCGACACACTGAAAGAAGCCGCAGCCCGCAGTGAAGAAGCAGTCCCTGAAGAACTCAACCGGAGACTCACGGACCTGAATTTCATGAAGGCAATAGCAGGAGCAAGGTAAAAGGAGCAAGGCTCAAGTCAATAGAAAAGAATCTTCACTAATACCTTGAACCTTTAACCTGCCTTGCCTGTTTCAAACATCAAGCGGTCTTCCCACACGGGAACGGAAGAAAAATCATCAGTAATGATATCATAGTCACCGGGGATTTTATAGAGAGCTTTAAAAGCCGAGACCCGTTTGATCTCGGATTGTATAATATTTTTGATATCATCCGGAGAAAGGTCTTCTTTCCTGCCCTGTCCGTCCCGGGCAATGGCATCAAAATCGGGGCGAATATAGGCGTGGGGATATTCACCTTTTTTAGGATCATCAACAGGAAGGACTCTCACTTCCGCGATAAAGGGGCTCCGGAGCAGCAGGTTTTCCACATCTTCGGGGTACACATTTTTCCCGCCCTTGGTAACGATAATTTTTTTAAGCCTGCCGGTAATAAAGATAAAACCCTCATCATCAATAATGGCAATATCCCCGGTATGCAGCCAGCCCTGGTCGTCAATTATTTCAGCGGTTTCTTCGGGCTTGCAATAATACCCGGTCATTAAACTGGGCCCTTTAACCAGGAGTTCCCCGTGCCCTTTATCATCGGGTTTTTCAATTTTTACGGTAACACCGGGCAGCGCCCTGCCAATAGAACCGATCTTGTTAGCCCGGGGAGTATTGGTAGAAACAACGGGCGAGTACTCGGTAAGACCATAGCCCTGGAGCACCAGGATATCCATCTCTTCCATCCCCTCAATAACGTCCTGCCGGATTGGCGCGCCGCCGGAGATAAAAAAATCAAGATGTTCAAAACGCATTCCGGCCTTTTTGCCTCTCTGGTAGATCTTCTCCACAATGAGAGGGACTGTTGGAATATACTTTGCTTTAACCGTATTGATGGCGTCAATAATTTCACCAACCCGGAACGTAGTCTGGATTATAGTATGGACATAGACACTAAAAACAACCAGGAAACAGGTCATTGTGGGAAACGTATGATGAAAAGGAATGGTTGCCAGGCAAAGATCACCCGCGTTCACATATTTGCCATTCCCGAAGAGACCGGTATTAATGGCTTTCATATTTGCCATAATGGCGCTGTGGCTGAACATGGCAAAGGTGGTTCCATGAAGATAGCAAAGGGTCATAATATCATCGGGGGCAACTTCAACCCCGGAATACAGGTCAACGCCATTCTCTTTCAGGAGCTTCCCCCCGGAAACGAGGGAATCAAAATAGAGAAACTCATAGCGGGAAAAGGGATTTTCCAGGTCAATTTCCATAGCAGTAATCTTTTCAATAGACTCCAAAAAGTTTTCAGCACTTACGGAGATTTCACCCTTGCTATTGATATCATCATACATCCTTTGATGCCCGTCAAAACAAATAATCTTTTCCAGGTTTGTAAGATCGGGCCCAGCAGTCATAACCTTTTCCAGGAAAAAAGCGGAAGTAAAAATCATGTCGATATGGCTTTCATTAATAACGGTAACCATATCTTCAGGACCAAGGAAAATATCGCAGGGCATAATAATGGCACCAATAGAAGCAATAGCCAGGTACACCTGCGGCCATTCAAGCCGGTTTTCGGACAAAATGCCCAATTTATCCCCTTTTTTAACTCCCATTTTTAGAAGCATATTCCCCAGAGCCCTGACCTGTTCCCGGAGTTTGCCATAGGTGACACCGGAGCCCGGGGGAGCGCCGATCATACTTATTGCGTCATAATCCAGTTTATCTGCTGAAAAACTTTCTACCAGCTCTCTTAGAGTGGACGCGTCTATAGGCGGTTCATTTTGCTGCTGTACTGTCGATTCTGTAGCGTTTGTATTCATTGTAAAATTCCAGTTCGTTTTTTGCTAATTGTTCATTATATTTATTTGGAGAACTGAGGCAAGTAAAAAATGAAAGAGGTGCAAGGGAAAACAGGTACAAGGGACAAGGCAAGGACCGCGCACAAGCAAAATTTAGTTTCTTGAGAGTGCGGACCCGGCAGGGCCGGGAAAAAATACGGAAGAAACTGTTTTTAAAAAATGGATCGGTTTCAGCATGGGGCTACCCGGGGGTGAATCCCCGGGCTACATGACTTTACCCCTCCGGGGTATTTCTGGTATGGGACCGAATCGC
>JAAENB010000282.1 GCA_024224995.1 bacterium
AATTTCCAATCCAGGAACCAGCCCCGGTTTTCTTTTTCTTTAATTCTCCAATCTCCTGTTTCAGTTCATTTATTTCCTGAAATAACTTTTTTTCGTCCATTTTTCCTCCTTAAGGAATATAAAATATAATTATTTTTTGCCGTTCCAACGGCCTTCGCCCCAGTCGGCAGAACCCCACTTCGAAGCATCAGGGTCATCGTCATCACCATAACCCGCGCCGCAGCCCGTAAAAGCTGCCGCGCACAACACTGCCAGAACAAGCAGTATACTTAGAGTTTTTTGCGCCATTTTTCCTCCTTCTTAATTAAATTAATTATAAATTTATATTAAATTTATTGCGGTTTTTACTGCAAAAAAGGCTGTTTTTTGCGAATTTGTCTTTTAGACGGATCTATCCCAATACCATTTAATATGAAACGGTTTCGGGAAAAATATATACTGTGGGGCTAGTTGATATTTTTATTTTTATATAAAACCGCAAGGATTTCCGGAATCTTCTCATCCGCTTCATCGATATGAAACGCGCACGATCCCGCACCAAAGTGGCCGCCGCCGCCATACTTCGCAGCCACTGCGCCTAAATGTACCTTGCTCTGACGATTGAAAATAGACTGGCCAAGACTCACGATCACTTTTTCTCGATTGTCTTTTTTAAAACGAATTTTTACATCAGTGTAGATATCCGGATACAGGGAATAAATCAAAAAGCGGTTCCCCTTTGGCTCTACTTCGAGATCGCGAAAATCGGTTATGCCGATATTATTTTTTATAGATGTGTGTTTTTTTAAGTGCTCGGCGTATTGTTTATCCTGCTCCAATTCAGCAGTATATCTTTGACAAACTTCGCTCTCCGTGAGAATGGTTTCAATGGGCTCCCTGCCCAAAAGATCCACGATCTTGTTCCAGTAATATTCATCTTCTTTTTTGCTGCCGGAAATGGTTGTTGATAATAATATATACGGATAATTCTCCGGGTGAAGAACCTCTTCTATTGATATATCCCCGGAATCTATTTTATCGGTCCGGGTTACCAGTTCTCTAAAATCTCTTGAAAAATCAGTGTGATAATACTCGTAAATAACACCTGCCGCCGAAGGCGCGATCTTAAAAGCCCCGGCAAACGGCCTCTCTGTTTGATTAATCTGATTCGTATGGTGATGATCGAACCATAAAGAGCAGTTTTCCACATAGGGTAAATTCGCGACGATATCGCCCTCCCCTATTTCATGGCTTCTCTCTTTTATTTCATAGGGCTCTACCCAGAATATTGGCTCCGTAATATCCAGGACATTTCGCAGTAAAACAGCACAAACAATGCCGTCGAAATCGGGTCTTGTTACAATTCTCATTTTGATATGTTTTTAGCTGCGGGCCTTTCCGTCAACAAAAATATCTCCGGATTCCGGCACAGCTGTCCCTTCCCCATCTTTCTCCTGATGCGGTTTTTTGCTGAATAACCGGTTTGTGTAGACGAATTCGCTTACGTGAAGTATTCTTCCAGATGAGCCGCTTCCGGAAACCCCCAGTAAATGACGAATTTCTGCAATCCGCCGGATTCCCGCGCCAGAAAAAGGTATTGAGATGGATAACTATCCAGATCAACGGGATCTTCGGCAGCGGAAAGCTCTTCTACCAGCTGGTCCAGGTACTCGTTTATCGCTATGGCGATAATCAGGGAAACAGATCGTTTAAAAAACTTCCGCATATCCAGGAACGATTCATAAATATGGGCTTCCGGGTACACATGAATCCGTTTCCAATTACAAGCAAGGTCTCTAAACTGGTACTTTATCTGCTTAAACGTCTCCAAAGGAATTTCTTTTTTCTTCATAACACGATCCAGAAGCAGGATAATAATATCGCTCCTGGACATCTTCACCTGCCGGGAAGCAGCTTCCACTTTTTCCAAAAGTTCGATGTTAATGTAAATTGTGGTATTTATATACATAAGGCCTCCGTTTTTTTATTTGAAACTTTTTTTACCCCTATACTATTAGGACGAACGGGAAGGCCTTTTCATGAAAAAAAAATTTGATTTTTTGCGATTTTTTGAAAAAAAATTAAAATTCTTCACCCCTCACGCAAATCTGTCGAATATAAGAGCATGAGGCAAATTTTTGACAAAAATAAGGGCATGAGACATAATATAGTCATATTAATAATAATGCTGATATTCATGTTTACCGGAGCCGGTTTCGCGAACAATTCCGCAACCACTCTAAAGAGCCTTAAGACCACAGGCAACAAGGCTCTCAAATCCCTGCGGGGCGATATTCGAACTGCTATACGGACCATTCGCAGCAACCGGCCCCCGGAAAAGCTGCCGGATCTGAAATTTTATAAATACCGGGTAAAAAAAGGGGAAAACTTCTGGAAGATCCTGGCCCGGTCTTCCCTGGATATGGACACCCTTATTTCCCTGAATTCCATATCCTCACCCCGGGATATTCAGCCCGGAACAATCATATATTTCCCCAATATGAGGGGCATAATCATCAATGGAACCGATAAAAAAAAGATCCGGAACATACTCAGGAAAAACCGGGTAAAATCGAAGTATATTTACCGGGTAAATAAATGCGCTGATTTTAACAAACCATACCTTTTTCTCCCCTGCGTAAAACTGACGAGCCTGGAACGCTCCCTGTTCCTGGGAACGGGATTTATATATCCCTTAAAAAAAGGGAAACGCACCTCGGGATTTGGTTCCAGAAGGAACCCTTTTAACAAAAAAAAATTCCAGTTCCATACGGGAATAGATATAGCCTGCGCGAAAAAAACAAAGGTATTCGCGGCCCGGGCGGGAAAAGTAATCTTCTCCGGGTACAAAGGCGGGTATGGCCGCCTGGTAATACTACAGCATGAACACGGATACCGGAGCTATTACGGCCACCTGAGCAGATCCCTGGTGAGAAAAGGCCGCGTGGTAAAAACCGGGGAACGTATTGCTCTATCCGGCAATACGGGAAGAACAACAGGGCCTCATCTCCATTTTGAGATCAGGCGCGGGGGAAGAGCTATTAATCCGGGTGTGATGCTGCGGAGGTAGCACTTCGGCTCCGCTCAGTGACCGGTGATCGGGTGGAGAGAAAGGCTTAAAAAACTGCTTGTAAAAAATTAAGCGGGATCGTATATTTTAACCTGACCATGATTAAAAAAATACTAATAATAACGGTTATCACCCTGACTTTCCCAACTCTCCTATGGGCGGCCGATTTCATTGGCGTGGGAGCCCAGGTGGGATTTCAATATGATGTAGGGAACCTGGAGTCGCGGCCCGGTATTGAAACTGAGGCTCAGAGCAACATCCTTCTGGGGGCGTTTGTAAAAATAGACAGGGGACCGCTTTTTATGCGAACCGGCGCGGATCATACCTTTTCCCTGGGAGCGGGGAAAGTCCTTAACAGTTCAGCGGGAAAACTTTCCAAAACAAATATACAGTATACATCAATCCCCCTTTACCTGGGAGTCAACTTCCCGGTACGGGATAAGGGAAAATTCTACATTGGCATGGGCGGCACCTATCTTCTTGGAAGAGGAAACGTAACCACATCGGCCGGGGTTACAACAATCAGTGACTGGGCGTACGGGCCTGGATTTCTTGCGGGAATTCAGCTCCGGGTAGGCGATTCCATCAGGTTTTTCATGGAATGGGAATACCTCTCCGCGAAGACCGATCCTGTGGTAAATATAGACACCGGCAGTACCTGGAAAGACTTTTCAGTTGATTTTACGGGTCATAGAATACACCTGGGGATGTTGTATTATATAATATAACCAGAAAAACCATATGAAAAAAAAGATATTTATAATAGCAGTAATTCTATTACTCCCAGGCCTTTCTTTCGCGGTTTCCGTAAAATACGGAATTGGCGGGCACCTGGGTTTTATCCCGGAAATGGGGAACGAGCTTCATTCTTCAGTTCATGAATCGGGGCTGGGAGTAACCAACGGAATAAAAGGCATAAACCGGTCCAAAGACGGGCTTGCTACCGAAGCAGTGAGCAGGCTTTTTGGTCTTTACGGCGGCGCTTATTTTAAAGTAGTGGTATTTAACTATTTTCTATTCCGCGCAGGAGCCGACGTTGCCTATGGCGTAGGCGGTTCGGGAATAACCCTTGATGCCGCGGATAATTTAATAACCGTTTCATACTCAATGTGGTTTTTCGACGTGCCTCTTACAGTGGGGCTTTCCGTACCGTTCTGGAAAGACGTGACCCTTTCTTTCAGCTGCGGGCTTGCTTTTGCCTATGGAAATTACTCCAACAGTTTTTCCGCGCCAATCTCCAGTGAGGGATCATTTGCCGATTGGACCGTACCACTGGTGATAATTCTGGAAGGAGAGTATTATTTAACGAAAACCCTGGCCCTGACATCGTCTGTTTCCTATTTCAGAGGGGCAACAACAGTCATTAAAAGCGCTTCCGATTATGCTTCTGTCGATTTTACCGCCTATCGATGGAGCATTGGAGCATGTTTTTATATAAAAAAATAAAATGAATTTACTATTAATTTAACATGAACAAAAAAGCAGGAATTACATTATTCATATTGCTCATTGCAGCCATTATTTCGGGCCCTGTATTCGCCATTGGGGAGCTTGGAATTGGTTTAAACCTGGGGATAACGTACGATCCGAATAACCTGGAACATGAGATCACCGCGTATAACCGGGCAATGCAGGCATACAAGGCAGCGAATACGGGCTCGGGAATAATGCAGCTCAATGTTCCCTATATCCCGGTCATTGGCGTCAATTTTCGATATCAATTCAATTATATACTTTTCAGGTTAGGCTGCCATTTTGCCCAGGCATGGTCCTTTGCCACCAAAGGCAATATTGAAGAGGCATCGGGGACCCGGAATAATATCAGTTTCGACACGCACCAGGTCTCCATACCCACAACTATCGGTCTTATTGTGCCCTTAAACAAACGGACCCTGTTTTATTTTGGCGCGGGTTTGACCCTGCATCTCACCTCTTTGAAAATAAAACAATCAAACCCCCAAGCGGCGTACGGCCTGCCCGAAACAGTAAGCCAGAATACCTATACTTCCATGTTCGTAGGATATCATTTTATTTTTGGCGCGGAAATCCCGCTGGCGAACCGGTATACCATAAGCGCGGAATTTATTAATCAACGAGGCATATCGCCAACAATTACCAGCGCGGATACCAGTACTACCCGCTGCATGAATGTGACGACGAATATAATTCTTCTCGGGGTAAATTATTATCTGGATTTTTAATTTGTAACCAATGCGGGGTCCCGTTGTCGAAGAATAAAAAGCAGGTGCAAGGGACAGGGCAAAAGGTGAAGAAACACCCCTTCGGCGAAGCCGGAAGAAAGGGATCGGGGTTCAGGGGCCAGTAAAAGAAAGAGGATAAATGACCCGGCAGGGCCGGGAAAAAATACGGAAGAAACTGTTTTTAAAAAATGGATCGGTTTCAGCATGGGGCTACCCGGGGGTGAATCCCCGGGCTACATGACTTTACCCCTCCGGGGTATTTCTGGTATGGGACCGAATCGC
>JAAENB010000283.1 GCA_024224995.1 bacterium
AATGGTGGTTATTATATTCTTACCACCGGCAGCGGTTCTCCTCAATGGATCGACTGGACAAATCCCGATGTGCTTGCCGCGAATGAACAGCTCTATTACCAGGAGGTTTTACGGCCGATAATTCTTGATGTCTGGGCACAGATCGTGGACAAGGATTTTGTCTTTCCCATTACCCTGAACGGTGACGCCGGAGCTATGGATTCTAATAAAGAAATTTTTTATGATAATGGTAACCCTATAGGGTTGCGCGTTACCAATACCTATATTGGCTATACAAAGGGGGATACAATAATTTCTGGAACCCAGTTCATTGATCTTGATGACAAGATGATTGGAGACGAGACCGGGACCATTAGTGTAACCGGAGCCAATACTGCCACTGTTGAATTCCATGTAACAATTGGACCCCGGGGCGACGGACACTCCATTGAAAATGGCGGCTATTATATGATATCCCTTAACGGAGGCGCTTCGGTCCGGGTTGAATGGGTAGCCCCGCCGCTGCCCGGAGTTCCACCGGGAGTAGCAGCGACCGACGGCGAGTATTACGACAGGATAGTGGTAAGCTGGGGCTCGGTAGACGATGCCAATCACTATGAAGTGCAGCGGGCCAGCGGAAGTGGTGATGGAATATATTATACCATAGCTGAAAAAGTAAGCAGTGACACTTCCTATTCCGATACTACAGCTGTTGAAGGAATAGATTATTATTACCGGGTAAGAACGGTTAATGAGAACGGCTCAAGTGAGTATAGTACCTACAATAAAGGAACCATAAAAATTGACCCCGTAGCTCCTGATGCTCCAACGACAATTTCAGCGTCAAAAGGGATTGTTGACGGTAAGGTTATTATATCCTGGAATGTTGTTCCCAGGGCTAATTTTTACCGGGTATACCGGGCGAATACTGTCAGTGGTGCTTATGCGGTGATTAACGGATTTGTTACTGTTGCCAGCTGTGAAGATACAACGGTTGCAGATAAGACCCTCTATTATTACCGGGTAACTTCCGTAAATGAATACGGGGAAAGCGATCTCAGCAGTAAGTTTGATTACGGGTACCCCGGCAGCGGGTATACTCCTCCGGACGCGCCCGCGGGAGTTTCCGCAACCGATGGAACGGAGTATAACAAAGTTACTATAACCTGGAATGGTGTTGGGACCGACCTGAATGAAACCGATTATTACCGGGTATACCGGTCGGCAGCTATTGACGGGGAGTATGTCCAGGTTGGAGCGGATATTACCGATACCGGAACCTATCCCGATTCTTATACGTTTTATGATTCAACAGTGTACCGTACAAGCAGGTATTATTATAAAGTCAAAGCGTTTAATAATTACGGTGGAAGCGATTACAGCTCCGCTGACCAGGGATACGGCGAGATTACGGTGGAACAATTCTACAGTATATTTGTGGATACGGTCAATTATGTAAATGCTAAGATATATGCCGAATTTGATTATCCCTGGATTGGGGACGAGAAAACGTTTAGCGGTGACGTAGGCGGCTCATTTTACTTCAGAGTCCATTCCGCGTGGTTTCAATTATACGCGACTATCAATTACAGCAGCCTGGATGAGGGGGATCTGGACCCGAACACTACGGGGGATTCGAGCGGGATGATCCTGAATGGTTCTGTTGAAAAGAAAACCGGTATTATTACCGGAAACGGCGCACAAACCGGAACGGTAACCGTTACGGGTGATTTGGCCGGAACCTGTGTCTATAATCTTGAGATTAAGGGCGGTTCCGTTAGCGGCGGTTATACCAGGGTAACCTATAATGGCGATACTACGGATATTTCGTATTAAATAAAAACAGGAGCGGCAGGTTTATGAGAAGGAGATTTATACAAAAAAAACTCATCAAAGGGATCTTAACTGCGTTGATCCTGGTCGTTTCAATGGAAGGTCTTTTTGCCCTTTCGGGACGGGAAATAATGGAGAAGAATAGTGCTCTTCCCAATCCGGGCAGCGCAAAAAGCACCGTAGCCATGACTATTTACCGGAACGGCGGCAGGGTTGAGAATAAAGAATTTAAACTCATTAGTAAAAAGGTAAAAGACGGTGACCGGGTCTTGATGAAGTTTCTTAAACCCACACGGATTAAGTTTCTGAGTCATTCCAAAAAAGGGGAAAAATCGGAGCAATGGATCAAGAGAAAAAACGGTAAGGCAAAAAAAATTGCCGGTTCCGACAAAGGAAAACGTTTTGTTCATTCTCATTTTTACTATGAAGATATTGGAGCAGCAGACATTGATGATTTTGAGTATACCACTACGGGATCGGCAAAGGTTCTTGGAGTTGACTGCTATAAGGTGGAGGCCGTAAAAAAAGACAACATCGTGTACGACAAGACGGTGATTTACCTGAGAAAAAGCGATTATTTTATTGTAAAATCCGAATATTTTCAGGACGGGAAACTGGTCAAATACCTTGAGAATTATGATATCAAATCTATTGATGGAATTCTTACCCCATTAAAGTCTGTAATGTTTCAGGCCGGTGGAGAACAAAAGACCGTTCTTGAAGTCAAGAACGTAAAGTATAATGTAAGAATGTCTTCCAAAAAATTTCGTAAAGAGTCATTATAACACTTCGGCTCCGCTCAGTGACCCCACTTTGGCTCCGCTGAAGGTCGCTGAGCGGAGCCAAAGCGTTATATCCTCTCGGCACCCGCGTAAAAAAGATCCCGTGGGGTGATATCAACATGGGGATAATCTTCCACAGAGGCTGGATCTATACCGGCGTTTTTATAGATTTCACTAATCCATGCCGTAAGAAAATCAATGGTATCTGTCAGTTGATCGGTTAATGAAGGGTGGAGCTGCAGGGTAATAACCAGCTCGCCGCGCCAGGACATGCTGCCTGCCGTAACGGGGCAGATGGAGGTTACGGGACCGGCAGCCAGGTACCTGATATTGTCGGCATCGGGAATATGCGAAACATCAGGGTCCCAGTTCCCGATATTCGAATATACGCCAATAAACCCGCTTTTATAATACCGGGCAAAAAACCGAAGCCCTCTGAGGCCGATATATTTGGCAACATTTGAATAGATCCAGGCCCCCCAGTGAACTCCGTCTTTATATAGTTTTTGTATTTTTTCGTGAATCTCCATCATGGACGGCTCTTCAGGCAGCCGGAGTCCCATACTGGCGGTGAAATTTCCCGATTCATCACCGGAGGTAACGCCGCCGCGCATATTCAGAGGGATGAGCCAGGTTTTTCCGGCAGCTGCCGATAAACATTTATCCATAGTAACCCTGTCAAGGGAACAGAGCAGCAGGCTGGTCATGGTTGTTTTTTGTTCCCGGCAAAAATTGAGCAGCCTGGTACTTTCTTCCCTGCTGAACAGGGCATAGCTGACACCCGCGCCGGCCCCTTTTTTCGTGGTATCCATTTGTTTCCAGGGATATTCACGGTAGCGCATATTTCGTATATGGCGAAACATAAGCCGGAGCCGGCGAAGTAAATTTGGCCGTTTAAAGGATTTCATTTCGGGTTGTTTGGGAAAACGGATATCTTCCATCCGGAAGAAGTCGGTCCAGGCGCCAACGCCGTCGGATTTAATGTGAGAACGGAGAAACCATTCTACTGTTTTCGCTGTTTTGGAAAATTTACCGATGATATTGTCGATGCATTCTCCATATTCTTCCGCCACAATATATTTATACCCGGAATAATCTTTTTTGGCTTTATTGGTCTTTTGGGAATTTTTCATGTTCATTATTTCTCTCTCCGATTTTTAAAAGGGTTCATTTCCCTGAAGGTAGTCCCGGATCTTTTTCCTGATGTATTCGGGAATTTTAATGCCGATAGTTTTAAGCCGGGTTTCGTATTTTTCAAAGGAGTTGATGTGTTGAGCGGTACTAACGAATATTTTAAAATATGACTTGATGCTTCCTTCCATCTCTTTTCTAAATTCGATATTTTCATTAAGGATATCTTCAATAGGAGCAATGAGCTTGTAATTGATGGGTCTGCAAATGGAGCGGTAGGTAACAAAGCGCTGTGTAGTCTCGCATTCGTAATTCTGAGTGATAATACTGTGTTCAACAGTATTCAGGTTAATACAGTCAACGATCTCAAATTTATAGTGTTCTCCCAGCTCTTCTTTAAGCATGGTTTTGACTTTATTGAAGTATTCACAGTGTTCCATCATGCTCGTGCAGGTGGAACCGCACCTGAGGTAGAGAACAATATCAATGTCGGAGCTTTTTTCCGAGATACCAATATTCACGGAGCCCACAATGTCGAGAGCGACATCAACAAGTTTTTCCTGTAATTGTTTGAGAACTTTTTCCAGCGTATCGACCCGTTTTTCTGTTTCCTGGGTCTGGAACATCCGGTAAAACTGGCGAATATCTTTAAAGAGTTCGATCTGTGGAATATGAGAATATTTTTGGATCTTCATATCATAATTTTCGTCTTTTATCCTGGCTTCGTAGCGTTCAATGTCGATAATATTCCGTATCCATTTTTCATTCTGCACAAAGTATTCCGCCACGTCATGGACTCTTTCATTCGCTAATTTTTTTAGCGTTACCCGTTCAACAACGGTATTTTCAATCTCAATCTCAAAAAAGAACCCTCCTTCCGAAACGTCTCCTGTAGTGGTTGTCACTTCACCAAAATTGGACGGGTTCAGGTATATTGTGCCTTCTGAATGCTTGAACCCCCAGTCGCTGTGAATATGGCCCGTAAGGCAGAGTTTAACTTCATTTTTTTCACAATAGGTACGCAGGGCAGGTGAACCCGAAGGGCCTTTAAAAGAAAGGCGGTCGAATATGCCGTGAGCCGGCTGATGGGAAACAATTATGGAGGGTTTTACCGCCTTAAAATAGGTGTACATTTCGTTTTTTTTGTCACCAACACCAATGCCGGCGTTATAGCGGACAATATATTTTTCCGGGATACCGGCAGTCCAAACATCGGCCCCGCCGTAACCGGCGATTATTTCAGTATCAACATTAAAGCGGTGAAGGTGCAGGTCTCTGTCATGAAGAGAGGTGAATTTAAGGTCCATGTCATAGTTCCCGGGAATGGCAAAGACCATGGCAGATGGTTTGAAAGAGATAAGGTTTTCCAGGACTTTATATTTTTGCTGCATAACCCGCCTGGCCCTGATTGTATAGTTCTGGTATTCCGCGCCGCGGTCCAGAATATCATCAGCGGTGTTTGGGGTATCCATGAGGAATTCAACAAAATCTTCCAGGATCATATCTTCCCGCTCCATTTTTCTTCTGAGGCCGTTGAAGTAGGTTTGCATTTCATGGTAGTGGATAGCGGTATCGATATTATAGAATGGGATGTCAATAAGGTCGCCCGCAATAATATAGACATCGGCAACGGTGTCGAACATAAGTGCTGAAACCTTGTTAAAGCCGCCGTGAATGTCGGTAATATATATTATTTTCATGATCAATCCTTTTTAAGCGAATATAGTACTGATTTTATTGGTATTATACTATTAACGCAAGGTTTTTTTGTTTTTAAGCTAATTCCCCTGATGCTGTTGTAAAACGCACAAAATGCATTCGGTAAAATGGGAGGGAAGCATTATTTGTTGTGACAGCGACACCCTCGCGGGGCGTACCCCTCTTCAGAAGGTGAGGACTGTTTGAGCGAATGCGAGTTCCGCAGCCTTTTGAAGAGGGGTACGCCCCGCGAGGGTGTCACTGCCACAACAGGCTGCACCCCATTTCTGAGTTAGTCTGTAATCTCAAAGCCAATGAGGACGATATCGTCATCAAAGGGCTGGTCTTCGCGGAAGGTGTCGATTTCATTGATGATAGTATCGAGCGTTTTTTCCAGGGAGGGCTGCTGAGCTTTTTTTACCAGGGCCGGAAGGCTGCTGTAGGTATATATATTTCCGGCGGGATTTCTTGTTTCCGGAATTCCGTCGGTATACAGGAATAGCCGGTCCCCCTTATGGAGCGTTATTTTTTTTTCTTCAAACGTAATATTATTGAGGAGACCAATTACGGTACCTTTGCATTGAAGAAAATCAACCTCTTTTGTTTTTGCGCAATACCGGATAATAGGGGGATGCCCGGCAGAGGTAAAGGTAAAATCGACGGTTTTTTTGTCTATGGGGGCGTGAAAAAGACCGTAACTGGCAGTGAGAAAGCTGAGAGGCATGTATTCAAGAAGCTCCCTGTTAAGCATGGTTGTGTACTCTTCCGGTTCAAGAGCATATTCTCTGCACAGGCGCTCGGTAGTCGCTTTCACCAGTGAGAGATACAGGGCAGCAGTCACCCCATGTCCGGCCACATCACCAATGAAAACCGACATAAGGCTTTTGTCCAGAAAGGTAAAAGAGAAATAGTCTCCGCCCACTTCATCCAGGGGTAAGTACCGGTAACAGGCTTTGAGCCGGTATATATCGGGAATAGAGCCTTCAACCAGCTGCTGCTGAATGAGGTGAGCGGTTTTCAGATCCTTTTCAATGCTTTCATTCCGCTCCTGCAAAATCTTCTGTGCCCGGTTTTCTTCTGTTACATCTTTTCCCGTAACCAGGATTGCCTCCTGGTTGTTAAATGTAATGAGCGAGCTTGTCATCTCAATGTCCAGTTCCATGCCGTCGGGAAGAATCAATTTTTCAAGAATGGCATCCACCCGTTTTAAACCGTCTTTGAGCTGCCGGAGCTGATTATTCACAGACTCGATATGATCGGGATGTATGAACTCGTTAATGGGTTTTCCTATTATGTCGTCTATCGCGTGTGCTTGAGAAAACCGCAACCCTGTTTTGTTAACAAATACCAATATCCCGTCAACATGGATTGCAATCGGGTAAGGAGCATCATTAATGATCGAGAGATATTGCTGATTCGCTTTTTTAAATTTTTGATAATCATTATTAACGTCACTTATAAAATCGCGCAGACTATTTTTTATTGATTCGGGAACAGAATCGAGGCTGCCAAAATGTTTGTCTATTTTTTCTTGTAAAGTTTTGTCGAAATTCATTTTATTTGGTATCCTGGGAATTATGTCATGTCTGTAAGTACTTATATGATTAATAATAGTGGCAGGTATGAGAAAGATCAAGAAAGAATTAAAAAAATATTGAAAAAGAGATACGACTTGAGCCATTACAGCGATAATACCCTTGACTTTTTAAGCAATATGTATAATAATTTTATAAATATATATATAATAAGGAGTCAGCTCATGAAAACACGAATAATCTGCCTTGTAGTACTGTTGGCACTTGTACCGGCAATTTTTTCCTGTAAAAAGTCATCAAAAAATGAGAATAATAAGTATGATAATAACATTACAACAATTGATGAATTTATAACTACCTATCCTGCTTTTAAGGGGTACCTGGAAGAACTAAAAAAGAAGGCCGAAACTGAATGGGCGGCGGCTGAGAAACTTACAGACCAGGGAGAAAAAGCGGAAAAATTGTCTGCGCTCAATGATATGATCTATAAGAATGAGCTTTATAGCAGCTTAAATTCTTATGAAGGACAAATCGACAGCATTAGGCGACTGCAAAAAGACCTGACGAATATTGAGGATGCCCCTCAAAAGATGATGAACGCTGGTGCGAAAAGCATTACCAGTCTTGAAGAAGCTTCTTTGATACTGGGCGGCGCAGCTCCCCGTAATTTTGGAGAAGCAGTAGAAACCGTGAAAAAAGCAACAAGCAAACTCATCGACGCGGCAGGCAACCTGAGAAGGGTTAAAAAACTGGCAAAGAAGAAGTAAAAAGTAAGGTAATCGGAGGCCCTGGGGGGCCGGGTTATCGGTGATCGGTAAGAAAAAATATTTTGGAGACGATGCATGCAGCGTCTCCAAAATCATTCCTGTGGGAAAAATTTCGTAAAAAATCAAAAAAAATCTTGACTTTGATATAAAGTTTTATTACTATATCAATATATCTTGATATAGTAATATTGAATATAGACACTTTATGGAAATTGTAAGTCTTTTTAAATCATTGGCTGATGAAACACGGGTTCGGCTGCTTAATCTTTTGCTTAACCATGAATTGAACGTAAATGAGATTGTTGCGGTTATGGAAATGGGGCAGTCAAGAATATCACGTCATTTAAAGATATTGACCGACAATGGTATTTTAACGTCCCGGCGTGACGGCCTGTGGATTTTTTATAAAGCATTGCTTGATGATACTGTTGATGAGGAAAACCGTTTTTTTTCGGCTCTGGCCGATTTTATCCGGGAAAACAGTGATCTGAAGGCCGACCTGGCAAGACTTGAGGTCGTTCTTGAGGAACGGGAGAATGAAAAGAGCCGTTTTTTTGATTCAATTGCCATTAATTGGGACGACTTAAAAAATAATCTTATTGGAGATTATGATCTAACCGGTGCTATTGTTTCCAGGGTTCCGGAATCTGCAGTTGTTGCCGACCTGGGATGCGGTACGGGTGAGCTGCTTTATGCTGTCAGGAATAGAGCACAAAATCTTATTGGCGTGGACAAGTCGCCAAAAATGCTGGGAGAGGCAAAGCGGCGGTTTACTGAAGAAGGTTTATCTGTAGACCTGCGTATTGGAGAACTGGAACATCTGCCCATGCGTGACCGTGAAGCCGATTGTGCCATATTTAATATGGTACTTCATCACCTGGCCTCTCCGTTCCAGGTTATTACTGAAGGGCATCGGGTGCTTAAAAAAGGAAGCCCTCTTTTGATTGTTGACCTGGCAAAGCATAGCAATGAAGAGATGAGAAGTAAATACGGACACCGGTGGCTGGGGTTTACTGAAGATGAAATATCCGAATGGCTGAGTAAAGCAGGTTTTCGTCCGGAAAATAAGGAACACATAAATATTCAAAAAGGATTAACTATTAGTATATATTTTTCTGTTAAAGAATAAAAAAATAAAAGAACAATAACGGGTGCAGGGTAGTTCCTGCCGAAAATATAAAAATTTATTAAACTGAGGTATTACAAATGTCAAATAACGTAATGGATATCGACAAAGATCTTAAGTACAAAGTTGCCGATCTTTCTCTTGCTGAATGGGGCCGTAAAGAAATTCTTCTTGCTGAGGCTGAGATGCCCGGACTCATGGCTACGAGAGAAAAATACGGTAAGGACAAACCCTTAAAGGGATTTAAAATTATGGGAAGTCTTCATATGACTATTCAGACTGCGGTCCTTATTGAAACGCTGGAAGTTCTTGGCGCTGATGTTCGCTGGGTTTCCTGTAATATTTTTTCTACCCAGGATCATGCTGCTGCTGCCATTGCCCAGGCCGGTAAAACTCCTGTGTTTGCCTGGAAAGGTGAAAGCCTTGAAGAGTACTGGTGGTGTACGGAACAGGCTCTTACCTGGCCCGACGGTTCCGGTCCCGACCTTATCGTTGATGATGGGGGAGACGCCACAATGATGATCCATGAAGGACTTAAAATGGAAAAAGATCCTTCTCTTCTGGACAAAGAATACGATAATAAAGAATTCAAAATCGTCGTGGACCGGCTGAGAGCCAGTGTTGCGAAAGATCCTCAAAAATGGACTACTATTGGAAGTAAGGTGAGGGGAGTTTCCGAAGAAACTACTACCGGTGTTCTCCGGCTCTATCAAATGGCTAAAAATAACGAACTCCTGTTTCCTGCCATTAATGTTAACGACTCCGTTACCAAATCCAAGTTCGACAACCTCTACGGCTGCCGTGAATCCCTGGCTGATGGTATTAAAAGAGCTACCGACATTATGGTGGCTGGTAAAATCGTTGTTGTTTGCGGATACGGTGATGTTGGTAAAGGCTGCGCCCAGTCTATGAAAAATTTTGGAGCCAGGGTCATTGTTACTGAAATAGATCCTATTTGCGCTCTTCAGGCTGCTATGGAAGGATATGAAGTTACCACTCTTGAAGATGCTGTTGCGGAAGCCGATATTTTTGTTACCACTACAGGAAACAAAGACGTTATTCGTGGGGAGCATATGGAAGCAATGAAAGACGGCGCTATCCTGTGTAATATCGGTCATTTCGACAATGAGATTGCCATGTATTATCTTGAAGATAATGACTTCTGTACAGTGGAAAATGTTAAACCACAGGTCGACATGTGGACTGTTAAATCAGGTAATACCATTATTGTTCTTGCAGAAGGCCGCCTGGTTAACCTGGGTTGTGCTACAGGTCACCCAAGCTTTGTTATGAGTAACAGTTTTACCAACCAGGCGCTTGCCCAGATAGAGCTTGCTCAAAATACTCACGAGCCTCGGGTTTTTACTCTGAGCAAAAAACTGGATGAAGAGGTTGCGCAACTGCACCTGGCAAAACTTGGCGTGAAAATGACAACACTTACCAAGGAACAGGCCGATTATATTGGTGTTTCCGTTGATGGACCGTATAAGCCGGATCATTATCGATATTAAAAGAAGTTTCAAGTAAGGGCTTGAAATAATACCGGAAAATTTATTGTTTTCTTGTTGCGTTAAGAAAATGAATATGAGACAATAGGAAGAGTGCTTCCCTTTCTCATAACGAGGGGTTTAACCCCCCCGTTATGAGAAAGGGAGGCACTCTTTTCTGTTGTTTAAATACTTTTTTTCTTTTTTAATGGAGGTTTTAATGCCGGCGATTATCGTTCTGATTATTTTGGTTCCCATATGTATTGTATTGGTTTTTGGCATTATGATTGGTGTTATGTTTTTGGTCGCGCTCATGACCGGGTGGACGTCCCTGGCAGGGAAATACCGGAAACAGGATGGGTTTGTTGATGAGACCTGGTCCTGGCAGTCGGGACGGATTGGTATGGGAAATTACTGGAAGGCGCTCCGAATTGGCGCCAGTAGTGAAAATTTGTTCCTTGGCGCGAATATTTTTTACAAGCCCGCGCACAAAGACCTGCTCATTCCCCTGAGCGACATTACGGGCAAAGCGGTGGGAAAGAAGGTTCATCTTTCATGTAAAGAAGCTCCTGCTGTTGATATCAAGATTCCGAAAAAATTGGCAGATAGAATTCAAGCCGCAAGTAAGGGGAATTGGCAGTACCAGCTCGGGTAAGGGGATTGTTTACTGCTGAAATACGTCCTTGAGCCATTTTAAGAGTCCCTTCATCTCCGGGGACTCCAGGTTGAGCAAATCTCCGTTAACTGCCACATCCAGGGTTTGCCCCGGTCTCTTCTGCCAGGACAGCCAGGTGCACACAAGTGCTTTGGCATCCTGGTATTCTGAAAAGAGTTTCACCGGAAGCTTGTTTATGGATTCCTTTGCGTATTCAAGGAGCTTTTTTTGATCCTCAATATTCAGCTTAATATTTTGCAAGATAAAATCTTCAAGCATTCCGTTATGTGCATGATCCGGCATTATCCATAATCCTATGGGCGGGAGATCCTGGTGGCGGAATATACTTCCTGTGTAGGGCAGTTTCGGCGGTTTATCCGGGATGCGGTATCCATGAATTTTTAGGGCTTCTGTTAATGTTTTCCACCTTTTTGGGAACCCGCCTCCGCTTACATAGTCGGCATCTGCAATGATTCCCAGGTGGTCCAGGTTTCCTGAGTTCATGTTTTTCATTAGAATGTCGAAAAGGCCGGGAAACATTGTTACCGAATTCATTGTAGCTCCCAGGTCTTTTGGCGGTGTTATGGATACTTGATCTGCCAATTGAAGCCCGTTAAGCAATGCAGCAAAAAAATCGATATCCGACTTTCCTTCCACCAGCAAAATTGATTGTGCGTTGCTCATTAACGCACCTCAAGCTGAACCTGGTCCGCTAAAAGCAGGTCATCTTTCGTATACTCGGTAGCCAGTGTAATTTTTTCGTTGTCTTTCATCCGAGATGACAGGTTTAGCAGTATTCCTTCAATAGCCTGTTCCTGTGCTGCCGAATGGAAAGCATTTATGCAGTCCAGGCTATGGGTAGTCGCAAAGAGTTGAACCTCTAATTGCTCGGCTAATTTAAAGACAAGGTTCCAGACTTTTTCCAGTATGGAATAATGAATACCGTTTTCAAATTCGTCAATCAAAAGGATTCCGCCACGGGAGTTGACCAGGGCCAGGATGATGTGGAAAAGGTGGAGCATTCCGTCGCCGTAGCTGGTGAGCGGAATCCGTTCATCACTGTCGTGGAGTATGAGGATTGGATTTATTTTCCATCCTCGTCCTAAAACAACAACTTCTTGAATTCTCTCATCAACCAACTGCAAAGCTTTAAAGACTTCTTGTCGTAAATCAGGATAAAGGTTGATGTTATCCCATAAATCGCCTACTTTTCTATAATCCATATATTTTGTAGGAACAAACTGAATATGAGTTTTACCATTTCCTTCCGATCTTTTGAAGATTCTACTACTTTTTTGATATGAATTATCGTCTAATTTCAGAATTGCCAGGGGATTAGTTTTATTATTATCCTCAAGCTCAAGTACTAATTCTGTGTTTAAAGTGTTAACATCAATAGCTTCGTCGACAATTTTGTTGAGTGCTGAATACTTATTTTTATCTGTGTAGCCGTATATTCCAATATGGAGTTTTAATCGTTCTGCTTTGTTGTGAAGAGAGCCTATTTCAATTGAATTTTTACCAGATTCTGGGAAGTGATAATTGTGGAAAAGATGTCTGAAAGGATGTTCAATATCATGAAACGTATATTCATCTTTGCTCAGTCTTTCTACTTCCCAATCTTCTCCACGAGATTCAACTAAGTCATATAGAAGATCCGGATTCGCCTTTTTCGCATACACATGCAGCGCCTCCAGCAAACAACTTTTCCCAGAGTTATTTTTCCCAACAACCAGGTTAACCTGGCCAAACCGTTCAATCTTTAGCTCTTTAAAAAGGCGAAAATTTTTGATATAAAAAGAATCAATCATTACAGGTTCCCTCAGAATGGATATTTGCTTTCACACCTACAATACTGAAACCGGCTCTTAAAATCAACCTAAAATTCGATATCCCCGTAAAATCATTGACATTTCCTCATACATTTACTAGCTTATTTATAGAAATATTAATAAAAACAAGTGCCATTTACGGGGGGAGAT
>JAAENB010000284.1 GCA_024224995.1 bacterium
GAAACCAGCCAGTAAAGGCGTTGCACTGCAACGTCTCTCAGAACCAAACCCTGGCCGGAGCATCTTCGCAAAATTGACCCCGGTATACCCACAGTTTCTTCCGTATTTTTCCCGGCCTTGCCGGGTCCGCACTCTTAAGAAACTCTTTTTCAATAGGGCTTGTTTCGGAAGATGTTATCCCGGGGCGGTTTCAGAGACGTTTTTGTGTAGGGGAGAGGCATGCCTCTCCCCTACACGCAACCTAATCTATAATAATAAACTCAACTCTTCGGTTATTCCGCTGCCCTGCTTTGCTGGTATTCTCGCTAATGGGCATTGAGGAGCCGTATCCGGCGTAGGTGAGTCTGCCGGGGCTGATTCCTTTTTTTATTAAGTATTTTCGTACGGACTTTGCTCTTTCAATGGAAAGATACTGGTTAATAGAAGCTTTGCCAATGGAATCGGTATGGCCGACGATACGGATTTTTTGTTTGCTCTCCTTGAGTATCTCAACAACCTTGTTAAGTTCTTCATAGGACGTTTTAACCAGGCTTGCCTTGCCGGAATTAAATAATATTTTGCTGCTAACCAGTAATACTTTTTCCGAATGAATGGAATTGAGTATTTTCCTGATCCGGTTTATTTCTTTTTTGGTCATATTTTCGGGATTGTGTATCTCTGTTACCCCGGAAAGGGCGTATACAACAGTTGCTTTTTCTTCTTGAGCTTCTTCCGGAGCCGCGTCTTCCTCTCCTTTCTCTCCGTTCTCACTCTTATCGTCTTCAACCGGTTTTTTGGTTTCGATCACTTCAAAACCAAGTTCCGTTCCTCTGACTGCTGCTGTAGTTGTTCCGGTATTTATTGAAATTTTGTGCTTTTGGAAAATCTTTTTAAACCGGCCATAAAGAGAACCGGATTCCAATTCCATTTCAAGTTCTTTAATAGTATACTTATTAAGAACCATACGAGAATCGGACGCGAGCCTGATGACTGTCCCCTGGTTGAAAGTAATATCGGCCTTTGAATTTTTTTTGGTTTCCACCACCATATCTTCGGACAGGGTATCGCCAACCTTTGCTTTTTCCCATTCAGGATCTTCTTTTTCTTTAATAAGGACATTGCCGTATACAAACGTTATTTCCGAACTATCCAAAACCAGGAGAGGAGCTCTTACGAGAAATTTGTCTTTTACAATAAAAAGAAAGAGAAGAAAAATAGAAGCAATAATAATCACGGCAGTAAAGATATTTTTTATTTTTTTCATCCTGCTTTTTCCCGGCGCGCTTTCCGGAATGCTTACCGGTGTTATTGGAGCGGGTTCTGTTTCTTTGAGCGTGGTTTTTGCTTTGACCGCCTTTTTTACCGTTTTTTTACCGATTTCTTTGCTGATTTTTTTGCTTACCCGGAATATTTTTCCTGCAAGCAGGCGTATACAGCAGGAGGTAATTCGCTTTTTACCGAAGCTAAACAGTTTTTCTTAAGCGCTTCACGGATACTGCTCGCCGATAGGGGCTCGCCTCCTGTTGTGGTAATATTCGGGGTGATATGAATATAGCCATTGGTGTCCATACTGCGCAGCGGGATCGATTCATTGGCAAGGGCGCTGCCGTATTCGTCCAGGTAGAATCCTTTAGCCCGGTCACTATTCCGGTTTAACAGCCGGTGAGCGTCTTTTTCTCCCAGTGACGCGATCAGGATGGTACGCGCCATATCAATGGACCCGATTGAAGCGGCAATGTGGTCCGCGTTATAAGCGCTTCCTTTTAGCTGAACAATGTTTTTTGGGAAAAACCCGGCCGCAATAAGCAATTCTTTTTTTTCCTTAAAACTAAAAGGATTTTTACTGTCGATTATTTTGGGATCCGCGGTGAGAATATAAACAGCCTCTTTGCCGAATTGTTCTGTTAACTGCCTGTATACCAGCAGGTGGCCCCGGTGAGGCGGGGAAAATCTTCCCGGGTATACACAGATGAGGGAGGGGCTTGCTTTTGTGTTACTCATGGGATAATACTATGTTTTCATCAGCGGTACAGACCCTGTTTTTTCCGGACTCTTTTGCCCGGTACAGCGCTTCATCGGCTTTGTCTATGAGGGCTGCCATATCTTTTTTTAATATTTTCGCCTGGTTGCTGCCCGGTTGGTCCGTGGAGATTAATGACGCCACTCCCAGGCTTATGGTAATTGTGCTCCCTTCAGGGTCTGTTAATTCATCCTCCACTTTTTTCCGTATTTTTTCCGCCAGACCCGATGCCTGGTAGAGCATGGTATTTTGAAGTACAATTGTAAATTCTTCTCCGCCGTACCGGGCTACCAGGTCGCTGCTTCGCTGTTTGTTGTTAAGCAGTTCCGCGAGGTTTTTTAAAACCCCGTCGCCGGAACTATGGCCAAAGCGGTCATTGATCGATTTAAAATTATCAATATCGATCATTATTAAAGAAAGAGAAGAGCTGTTCCTTTTTAAATTCCTGATCTCCTGCTCCAGGAATTCGAAGAGGATCCGGCGGCTGTGCAGTTTGGTTAAGGGATCATAAAAAGCAATATTCATGAGCTCGTTCTGTAATGGAGTGGCGGAATTTGCCAGCTCCCGGATTACGGTCCAGGCAAGGGTGAAAAATCGTTTTGGTTTTATTCCGAAATACCGGTATCTTTTTACCTGTTTCATCTGTTCGTAGAAATCACGCAGGATCTTCCAGCCCAGCTCGGCAATCTGGCCGTCAATAACTATGATATCATTCAGTTCCCGGGTAATAAGATATCGCTGGGTGATAGAAGTATTCGTAGCATTAATAAGCCAATCAAGGGACTGTTCCCGTATCATATCTTCAATACTGCTGTAGGTTGGGATGGATAATTCCCGGGCAAGGGCGAGCCCCGGGGCTTCGGGACTAATATCACAAACGCCAACCATACGGATCTGCTTGATATATCTAAAAACCCTGATTAGCGCGTTTCCGCCCCCGCCGGCACCGACTATACCCACAGATACTCTATTTTTTGTAGTGGCCATATCACCCTGTTTTTTTTAACTCAACGAAAATATAGACCTCCCCCCGCCGAAGGCGGGGGGAGGTCTATATTTTCGTTGAGTTAAATGGTATCCTTTTATAGCAGCTTAATCAAGGAAATAATTAAAATTTGTTTGTTCTTTATCAATGAGGATATCGCATATTTCGGCAGCTGTTGTTGAGGCGATAACTTTTTTTAAGACTGAAGCATCGGAAAGGAGTTTTGATATTTCACTTAATACTGCCAGGTGCAGATCGGCTTTGTGGTTTTTTGGGGTGACGATGAGTATTATGAGATGAACCGGTTTCTCGTCAATTGAATCGAAATCAATCCCCTCCCTGGAAAGGCCAAGAGCTCCCCATATTATTGGCCCTTCGCTGGTTACTCCGTGAGGAATCGCCACTCCGTCGCCGATTCCTGTTGAGCCTTCCGCTTCCCGCTGGAACACGGAGTCTTTTAATTCCTGCTCGAGTTTTTTCGACTCATTATGGGATTTAATAAAAAAGCTGATCATTTCATTGATGGCATCCTCTTTGTTTTTCGATTTCAGGTTCGTGGTAATATAATCTTCCTGTAAAAATTCTATGAGTTTTCGCCTGTCCTGCTCCGCGTCACCGCTGCGGTACAAGGCCCATTTGGTAATGGGAGGTCCGATTATTTCATTTAAAGCCACAACCGCCAGTATGAGGGTGGATAAAAAATCGATGATTGGGCTTAGGGCTTCTATCTCACCTGCCAGTATTACCAGGCCAATGGCAACCCCGGCCTGGGGAAGCAGGGTTATACCGATATATTTATATACCCGTTTGGGCGCCCGTATCAAATATGCGCCAATAAATCCGCCCGATGTTTTTCCCAGTGCCCGTGCAAGAAAATAGATAACTGCCGCCACCCCGGCAACCCCTAAACTGTGAATGTCGATATGGGCTCCTGCCAGAGCGAAAAATATTATGAGGATAAAATATTCAAATTCATCGAAGATTGTTAATATTGTTGATCGATATTGGCTGGTATTTGATATTAATATTCCGATAACCATGCAGGGAAGCATCAGGTTTATGGACAGTATCTCCGACAAACCGGTTACCATTAATACGGTGAGCAGCACCAGGGACAGAACCTGCCCCTTGGAAGAAATGTTTTTTTCGGCAAAATATTTCAGAAAAAAGCCGCCTATAGTCCCAATAATTATCGAAATGAGCAATTCCTTGCCAACACGCACTAATAAGTCCCAGTAATTCATCATTCCCGCGTTATTCAGGTCAATTACATTGACAATTATACCAAAAGTGACTATACAAAGTACATTATTGATTGCCACAACGGGCATTAAGGTATTTACCACAAGCCCCTTGGAACGGGTTTCTTTTACCGTTGCCACTGTTGCTGCCGGGGCAGTGGCAATTGAAATGGAAGCGATGAGCAGACTCATAAGAAATTCTTTTTCCGCGAAAAACCGCAGTGATATAAACACAAAAATAAACGAGAGAGAACTTTCTAATAATAATACCGAAATCACCCGTCTCCCCGAATTTTTTAGCTTATACAGGTTCAGGTGCGCTCCCATTGTTATTGACATTAATCCGAGAGCTATAAGGTTTATATTATGGAAGCTTTTAAAGTTTTCCGGTGAAATGAGATTTAATACAGGCTTTCCAATGATAATACCGGCAATGATATACCCGGTAATTTTGGGCAGATGTAATTTTGCAACAGCCCTGGACAATAATAACGCCATAATAATGAGAAGGGACAGGAGCAGGATTTCGTTTCCGTTACTAAAAATTTGTGTAATATAATCAAACATTCAGGGTCATCGCCTATTAAAATTGAGATATATGATTTTCTTGCAGTGTTTGAAATAATACAAGTGTTTTTTGTTATTATTGATCCCTTTTCCGTTATGGAATACTCTAAATACGGGTAAAAAAATATGGACGTTTTGCTGTCATATTCTAGAATTATCCGCAATAGCTCTTCAACGAAGGAACCCCTGGTTACACAGCCCGGCCCTCGTAATACATGAGAAGGAAAAATCTATGAATAATGGAAAACCAAAGACTATTTACCGGAAGGATTATACCCCACCAGCATATAAAATCCCTCAAATCGACCTGGAGTTTGATCTGTTTGATACCGAAACCAGGATTACCGCAACAATGAATATTGTTCGCCGGAATACAAAAACGAAAGCTTCTCCTCTGGAACTTAACGGCGAAAAATTGAAGCTTGTATCGCTTTCAATAGATGGAGCGGTGTTGGCTGATACGGATTATACTGTAAGTGACTCTTTATTGACAATTAAAACCCTGGCAGGAGCTCCGTTGCCGGAAAATTTTACCCTTGTGGTAAAAAATACTGTAAATCCCCATGAGAACAAAGCCCTGGAAGGATTGTATAAATCGGGAACTATTTTTTGTACCCAGAATGAACCTGAAGGCTTTAGAAAGATTACCTGGTTTATTGACAGACCCGATATTATGAGCAGTTTTTCAACAAAAATTATTGCCGGTAAAAAGGAATTTCCTGTTCTGCTATCCAATGGCAATCTTACGGGATCAGGAGACCTGAAAAACGGCAGGCACTGGGCAGAGTGGCGGGATCCATTTCCCAAACCCTGTTATCTTTTTGCCCTGGTAGCCGGGGACCTGGGACTGGTGCGGGATGAATTCCGGACTAAAAGCGGCAGAATTATTGATCTCAGGATCTATTGCGATAAAGGAAATGAAGAAAAATGCCTCCATGCCATGGATTCCCTGAAAAAGTCAATGAAATGGGATGAAGAACGGTTTGACCTTGAATATGATCTTGATATCTACATGATAGTCGCGGTTGATTCTTTTAATATGGGAGCAATGGAGAATAAAGGGCTTAATATTTTTAATTCCCACTATGTTCTTGCCAATCAAAAAACCGCCAGCGACGCCGATTTTCTTGGTATTGAAAGAGTGATCGCTCATGAGTATTTTCATAACTGGACCGGGAACCGGGTCACCTGCCGGGACTGGTTCCAGTTAACACTCAAAGAGGGGCTTACCGTGTTCAGGGACCAGGAGTTTTCTTCGGATATGCAGTTTAAATCGGTAAACAGGATCAATGATGTTAATGCCCTGGTGGCAAACCAATTTATAGAAGACAACAGTCCCATGGCGCATCCCATTCGCCCCGACAGTTACATGGAAATAAATAATTTTTACACTCATACGGTCTATGAAAAAGGGGCCGAAGTTATACGCATGATCCATACCATTCTTGGAGCCGAAGGATTTCGCAAAGGGATGAAAAAATATTTCGAACTGTACGATGGTATGGCAGTTACCTGCGATGATTTTGTATACGCCATGGAAGAGGCAACCGGCGCGGACCTGTCGAAATTTAAATCATGGTACAGCCAAACAGGGACTCCCGTTCTTTCGGTTTCTTTTGAGTATAACAAAGAGGAAAAGAAATTTACGATAAACACTTCACAAACCGTGAATGACCCCTTACATCTTCCCTTTACCATTGGGCTCCTGGGAGGAGACGGAGCAGAGCTGCCTCTTGACAAAGAAGGGAACCGGTCAAGGCTGCTGCACATTATGAACGAAAAGGACCGGTTTGAATTTGAAGGGATTGAACAGGAACCGGTGGTTTCTTTGAACAGGAATTTTACCGCTCCCGTAAAAATAGAAGCTCCCTATTCCATTGAAGATATCCTGTTCCTCTTTGCCCATGATACCGATGATTTTAACCGCTGGGACGCGGGCCAGGGCGCGGCAAAATATTTTATGGCAGAGCTTGTCTCCTGCCTGCTGCATAACAAGGAGCTGCGTTTGGAGGAGGAGTATCTTTACGCGCTCAGTGCCATTGTGGAAGACCGGGAGCTTGATTTTCGGTTCAAGGCCCAGGCGCTCAAATTTCCATCGGAAATAATTCTGGCCCAGGATTATAATCCTATCTGTTTTGAGGCGATTCATAGTGCCCGGGCCTATGTAGTTAATAGTATCGGCACAACTCTGGCTGAAAAATTTCACCGCCTGTACCTCTCCCTGGAAGATTCCGGCTCTTATTCCATAGACCCCGTATCCATTGGCAAACGTGATCTGCGGCTTACCTGTTTATATTACCTGTTTGAGTCCGGAGAGGATGAGTTTGTTTCGCTCTGTTACAAGCATTTTGAAAATGCTTCGAATATGACCGATGAGATTGGCGCGTTGAATATCCTGGTTAACCGGGAAACTCCGGAACGGGAAAAAAGTCTCGCGGTGTTTTACGATAAATGGAAGGAGGAAATCCTGGTTATTAGCAAGTGGCTGTCGGTTCAGGCTGCCTCATCCCTGGAATCGACTCTTGAACAGGTTATAGCCCTGGAAAAAGATCCGGTCTTTGATATTAAAATTCCAAACCTGGTCCGGGCTCTCATTGGGGCGTTCTCTCGAAACCCGGCCCGTTTTCATGACGCTTCCGGTGAGGGATATAAATACCTGGCTAAGAAGATTATCGAAATCGATAAATTTAATCCTTCTATTTCATCGGCCCTGGCCGGCGCGTTTAAGTTTTTTCCAAAGGTAGACCAGGTTCGTAAAAACATGATGCGGGTTCAGCTGGAACGGATCATGGGCGATCCCGATCTTTCAAAAAATACTTTTGAGATTGTTTCCAAGACGCTAAAGGGATAATGGTGAAAAAAGGGTGTATCATTTCCCTTTCCGAAAGAAAGCCCCTGACCCCCGGTTACCGGGAACCCGGTGTCCCAGCGGAGTCGAGGACCCGAAACTGCTGATTCCTCAGCATATACCGCGGCCGGAACTCATGGGGGTTGCGCCAGTTCTTATAGGGGCGGAATTTTTCCGGCGGCAGGAGCGTAACGAATTGCTGCCAGGTCGATTCCTTCATGAGGGAATAGAACCCGGGCAGGTAATTAATATCAGCATTATTTCCCAGGTATTCTTTAAACAAGCGGGGCGGAACGCCGTGGGCAAGGCGGTAGAGGGGCCGGTTTTTATGTTTGTCTTCGGGCAGAAAATGAAAGGCTTTTCCTTTATCGTTAAAGCAGTAAAAATAATCAAATCCCTGGTGCGCCACAAGCAGGGAGTTTTCCGGCAGGTTAATAAGCGGAAGCAGGTCGCTATATAATTCGTAATCGTGCCTGTTAATGTTCATGTTGATCGAGAGAGTGTATCCCTGGTAAACCAGGAGCAGCGGAAGCAGGATAATTATAAATATCGCTCGTTTGAGCGAGGCGAAAAAGAGCGCCAGGAAGATTGACGCGGGAATAAAAATGAGCAGGAATAACCTGAACGCGAAGTTATAGAGCCGGAATTCCAGGAAGGGATTGATGATTACCAGAAATAAAAGCACAATGGATACCAGGAAGATCTTCAGGTTGTTTTCTATTTTATCCCGGTAGGAAAATATAAGAAACGGCGATACCGCGAAGAGCCAGATCTCCGGGTATAGAGTGCCCGGCAGCCTGGTAATCCCCGTATATGACAGGGGCGCCAGTTGAGGCGGCAGGTGCCAGAAATTCCCAACCCGGGAGAGGTCACTGAGATGCAGGATGTTGGGAAAGAAAATGCTCAGTGTTATTATCGAAAGTGTCAGAACAATAAACATCGTAAGAAAGAGAATTTTTCTTTCAAGGAAACTCCGGCGAAAGAAATAGAGTAAATAAAAGACTAAAAAAAGCAGCGCAACTCCAGCCATAAGTTTATGGGTGGCAAACGTGAGGAAAAAGAATCCCGCCAGTAACACGCTGTTTTTTTTATTAAGCCCCTGTTTTAATACCGTAACCAGCTGGTTTAAAAAAAACAAAAAGAAAAAAATTCCTCCCAGGTTTTTTATGAAATTAAAGGTAAAATGCGCGGCAAAGGAATTGGAAACCAGGAGCGCCGTCAGAACCAAACCGGCACGTTTGTTTAAAAGATTTTTACCCAACAGGTACGCGGGCCAGGTCATGAGGCCAATGAGCAGGGCAATGGCTGCCTTGTTTGCCGCAACTATGTTTTTTCCAATAAGTGAAAAGAATGCCAGGTAGTAGAGAACCAGGGAAGAATCGGGAATAATAAAACTCCCGTTCTTGAGCAGGGTCTTTATTTGCACGGCGTAATAATACCCGTCCGTGCCAAAGGCATATGGACTGCTAAAGAGGACCCATAACCGGATTGCTGCGGTTGCCGTAAAAAAAAACGCAATGGCTCCGGCTATGGTTCGGTTGATTTTCATCCCTTCACTATCCGGAGTTCACGCTTCACCCGGCTCTTTACAATCATTTCCATATCTTCCACTGAGAGCTGAACAGGATTATTTTTATTACCCGATTCGGCAGCGATTTTTTTCGCGTCTTCACCGGTAATGCCGTATTCACCAAGCCGGGGAATTTTGAGCGTTTCGGTCCATTCGAGTATGGTATGAACAAGAACATCACAGCAGTAGTCAATATTCTGATTTGTGCCGGAGCCGATTAATTGCCCCACGTCCGCGAATTTATTAAGGTATGGGGCACCGGTTTCCCTGTTTTCCTTGAGCCGTTTTATGGTTACGCGAATTGATTCCCCGAGAAGGGTACCGCAGGCAATACCATGAGGGACCGGGAACATACCGCCAATAGTTCCGGCTATGCCGTGTATAACGCCAAGCCCGGCGTTTGCCAGGGTTATTCCTGAAATAAGAGAGGCATAGGCAAGGTTGGCCCGTTTTTCAATATTGCCGGGCTCGCTGGTGCAGAGGGGAACCAGGCTTTCGGCAACAAAGCAGATCCCCGAGAGTGCCAGGGCATCGGTCATGGGGTTTGCTTTTGTTGAAACATAGGATTCCAGCAGCTGGGAAAAGGCGTCCATTCCGCAGGAGGCAGTTACCCGGGCCGGAGCGGAAAGGGTCAGTACCGGGTCTACTATGGCAATATCCGGTACATACTTATCGTGGCGAAGGGATTTCTTAAATCCCTTTTCTCCCACACTGCTAATTACCGCGTTCTTTGTTGCTTCACTACCCGTTCCCGAGGTCGTGGGAACCGCGATAAAAGGAAGCTTTGTCCCCGGAGGAGCAACCGTTCCCACTCCTTCGAGATAATCACAAACCGAACCGTCGCAGGTGAGCATGGCCGACACGGCTTTACCCGCGTCCAGAACGCTTCCGCCGCCCACCCCGATTACCAGGTCTATGCCCGTATCTTTATATTGAGAAACGATGCCGTCAATAAGTTCCGGCGAAGGTTCTCCTTTTACGGATTCCGAAGCGTACGAAATACCGGCATCTTCCAATTGCCGGAACAGGATATCCGCTTTGCCCGAAGACTGCAGCGATGATCCCCCGGTTATAATAAGCGCGCTGCTTCCAATGGATTTTGCCGTTTTTCCCAGGGTATTGAACGTTCCCGCGCCAAAGCGTATACCCGGAATGGAGGCAAAATTAAATGAAGGGATTACCATTGACTTTTGTCCGCGGGACTGATGACGGAATGAGCTATTCCTTCGCGCGGTTTGTCCATCCAGTCTGCTACGGTTTCCCGCCACTTTAAATAATGAGCGGTGTTTTTATGCGCCGCAGCAGCTTCTTCCGATTCGTATGCCTCGTACAGGGTAAACCGGCACGGATCATCAACAGACCGGAGCACATCAAAGCGCAGGTTGCCCGGTTCCTGAATTGACCCCTTATGGTTTTCAATAGTTATGCTGATAAATTCATCAATGTGTTCTTCTTTGACATAGACTGCAACAGTAGTGACTATCATACTGAATTTCTCCTTTTGAGCTTTATTAAAAAAAAGATCCTAACAGCACAAAGGTTAGTATATGGGATATATTGTTCAAGTAGAAAAATAGACTTGACCAAAGAAACGCTCATCGTATACCGGGTTGAAAATATATCAAACTTTAAAGGTACTATTATGGAACAAAAGTTAGCGTATTGCGGGATTGATTGCGCAGCGTGTCCGGCATATCTTGCCACAAAGAATGATGACGGAAAAGAGCGGGAGCGGGTCGCGAAAGAATGGTCGGAAATGCTGGATATGGAAATAGATCCCTGGGATATAAATTGTGAAGGCTGCGCGCAGGAAGACGGCGAACGGTTTTTTCATTGCAAGGTCTGCGAGATCCGGAAATGCGCCTCTAAAGAACGAAAGGTTAAAAATTGCGCCTTCTGCGGCATCTACCCCTGCGAAACAATGAAAGATTTTTTCAAAAAAGTCCCCGAAGCCAGGGCAAACCTGGAGCCGCTGTCGAAGAAGAAGTTCGGACACTAGTTTCTTAAGAGCACCTGACCCCGCAGAGCGGGCTATATAATTTACATTCCGAACTACGTTTTTCGGTATATTAAGACACGACCGACCCTGTATAGCGGGGTGCGACCCCTGCGAGGGGAAAAAATACGTCAGAAACTAAATAGTATTGCGATCTGCATCTGGCCTGGAAGTATCCCTCTTC
>JAAENB010000285.1 GCA_024224995.1 bacterium
CAGGGCTATGGGGATTTCTCATAGCGTGGGGCTTCCAGCCCCTCGTTATGATGAAGCTGGCCCTATTTAAAAAGAATTTCTTGAGAGAAAAATACGGAGGAAACTGTTCTTAAAAAATGGATCTGCTTCAGCATGGGGCTACCCGGGGTTAAAAACCCCGGGCTACGTAACGATGCCCTTCCAGGGCATTATTGCAATGGGCTTGAATCGTATACCAGTATGGATATTTGCAGGTGTTGACCCGGGACAAAACAGGTCAGAAACTTGATAGAGATGGGGCTCTTCTCTAACGTCTCCCGTAGGGGCGAGGGCATTATATATATAAAGATAATGACTGTTAAAACAAGATTTTACTGCGGGGCGGTTTTTAGAGACGTTGCGTGTAGGTTCCGGGAATCTTACCCGGAGCAGGGTGTGTCCTCTTTTTACCCCCTACTCCTCCGAATAAGCCCGCCTCGTCCGAAAATCCCTCAGCAGGGCATCAACCACATAAACAATCCTCTCTTTATCCCCCTCCGGCAATTTATCGATTTCTTCCAACCGCTTCACCATAGCAATATCTTTAAACCGGGTAAACTCTCCGGACTCATCAACCAGGTAATCAATACTAACCTTAAAAACCCCGGCCAGTTTCCTGGCCACCTCCACGGAAGGAGTCATCTCATTCCGCTCATACCGCCCAACAATAGTCCCGGAAGTACCAATTCTTTTAGCCAGTTCACCCTGGCTCAGCTTTAATTCTTTTCTTAATTCCTGTACTTTTTGCCCAAAATTCATAATATTCTCACCTATACGCAAACAAAAGACTAAAAGATCACCTGATTTTAATGCATAAAGCACAAAAAAATATACGTCAAGTTGAAAAAAGTATTGACACACTATAACCTATAGTGCAAATATTAACGCAACCAAACCAAATAAAACATAAAAGAATGCACTATAAGTATCAAAAAACACGGACACGCTCAAAGTAATTAACAAACAAAAAAAAGGAGGCCCCACAATGACACAAACTCAACAACCCCCGCAAACCATAACCCAGTTCATGCTGGACAACCTCAAAAACGAGCAGGAAA
>JAAENB010000286.1 GCA_024224995.1 bacterium
CATCAAATTCTTGCATGTCCCTACATTAATTGAACTTTTAGAACCAATACAAGAGTCAGATTGCGCAAGTAGAGTGGTGGGGAAAAAATGCCACGACATCCCTCGGAACATTGTGGACGCAAGAAAGCAGGTAATGTCCTGTATAATCTCTGTGTCAGCGCGAATGTTAGTTATGACTATTTTTACCATGATAAATGTAGTTGATAATTTATATCAACCGTACCAGGTGTGGACCCTGGAAGGGCTGTGCGTCAACACCTCAGAGCTCTTTAAAAGAGCTCTGAGGTCAAACCCAAGGTCAAACCCAGGTCACTGAGCGGAGCCGAAGTGTATCTTCTGCAAAAACCGCCTCAGCGACCTCATCTCATACCCATACAAATTCAAGGTAAACTGCTCTTCCTCTCCCGGGACATTGGACCGGTAAAGCTCTTCATCCGATTCCCCATCCATAGGAAGATACAATAATATCTCTTTGATTATCATCTCCAGGCTCTCTCTCCCCCTGGTCCATGCTTACCTGGAAAAACTCCGAAGCCTTCTTCGGTATTTTGGTTAGTGTATTTTCTTGTGTTTGCGGCATAAGCTGCCCTCCTTATAGAATTTTTTAGTTGACAATTCTTCAGGAGAGTTGTTTCTTAAAGGATCACATTAAGAAGGCTCTCCGTTAGGATTGTCCGGGAAAAGCCTTATCTCTTGCCGGAGATGGGGCTTTTTTTATTGTCTATTATCCCTAAATATTAAACATTCGGTTAAGGTCAATTTTATGAGTTTGGGCAGCAAATTAAAACAATTAAGAAAAGATAATGATTTATCACAGGAAAAATTAGCAGAAAAATTAGATACTGTGAAAAGCCATGTCGGGAGGTATGAAAATGATAAAACTATTCCTTCGGCAGATATGGTAAAGCGTATCGCGCTTGCATTCAGTGTCTCAGCCGATTATTTGCTTTTTGATGAATCAGAGAAAGAAAATATTACTAAGATTTCAGATAAAAGACTTTTAAAACAGTTTGAAGAAGTTGATAAAATGGATGAGGATGATAAAGATTATATTATGAAAACCATTGATCTTGTGATTAATAAGAATAAGATAAAGCAAATGGTTACGTAGGAAGTTAAATCCGAATAGTCAAATTTTATAATGCCCAAAAAAATTTCCCCGCCCCGGTGAGGTGCCGCCCTAATCTTACTAAAGGAGATCCATACCTGTCAAAAAGTCCCTTTTAGGGTACCGGACTTAAATTTCATACTCAATATTTTTAAAAGCGATTTCCAGTTCCTCTCCCACTTCCCCGGGCAATTGCAGTTCTTTTACCCGGTTCAAGAAAGAAACCGCCTCTTCTCCCCCAATCTCTCCCAGTGCTCCAATCAGCGCGATCAGCAGCTCCGGTTCCGCTGTTTCTATTGACAGGGTTTTCTCCAGCACTTTTACTGCGTCCCTGCTTTTGGTTGGGCCAATTAATTCAACAAGCAGTTCCGGTCCCCGGGGTGTTATATTCTTCAATAATGCCTGTGCCAGGGCATCACCATAGTTTTGTGTATATATATCAACAAATTCATAAGCCACCTCCACATGAGGGAATTCATTTTCCAGCATCCATAATAGTGCTTCTACAAAATCATCCGAGTCCTTTTCCCCTAACTGTTTGGCAAATTGGGTCATCTCCACCCGTACTTCCTCTTCCGAAATGAATGGCCCCAGGGGGAAATCCCAGCGCTCAAAATTTTGTTTTATTTTTTCCAATATTTCTATCATCGATCAATCCTTTATAATTAATTTATAGAAATATACCGTGGTTTTAGAACCTACCCAGTACCCTACACCACCGGCGATGAGGGTTCCTACGCCGTGTCCTACCCATGCCAATGGTCCGGCAACGTCTGCCGGGGTATACCATGTGGCAAAAACAGTACCCAGGATGGCTGCTCCCGCCCATCCTCCGGCAACTTCAACAGTAGTCAACAACCTGTCTTCGGCCTTGTAAATCCGGTATAAATCATGTCCAATGGCTGCCACGATGAGGATCCTGCCGCCCCATTTAAAAACCGCTTTTACCTGTCCTACCCGTCTTAAGCGCTTGAGCTCCTGCTTAGCCGCTTCCGTTATCGATACCGGCGCTTCCACTCCCGCGGCTTTTAATGACTGTACAACAGCATCCATTCCGCCCTTTACCTGGATCTTTGAAGCGTCCGAGACCACCAGGAATCTTCCGTTTCCCTTTTTTGAGAATTTGCTATTCTCTAATATTACTTCTCCCACTCCATTGGATGAATTTCGTACCCGCTTGCCTACCTCATCCCACATTCTCGATTCGGCAGCTTTTTGCATCAATTTAAGCAATCCTTTTTTCTTTGTATTACTAAGAGGGGCATTTTTCGGTATTTTGGCCTTGTTGAATTCCCTGTATTTAGCTTCCATCTCCGCTTTAAACTGCGCGTCATTTAAAATTCTATTATAGATCTCCATCAACTGTACTTCATTGAACTTTAGCGGGTTTGATGTGGGCTTCAGCTCTGCCGGAATTTCAACGGATTTCGACTGGGTTACCGATGTATAAGGATCTCCTTCAGTTACAAACCACGAACACCCTCCCTTTCCTAATTCCGGTTTAAATGCGGGTTTTCCCTGGTTCAAATTGTCTAAAATAGCAAATGCTACATCAGGAGTTACCTTTCCTTGTCCTCCCACCAGTTTTATAGCCCGGGGATTTGGGGTTATATTCATTGCGCGAAACATGAATTCTTCTTCAGATGTATTCGCAGGCACCACTATTTGCTCAAATATTGCGGACGATATATACCGGTCTCCATTGTAAACATCTACTTTAATTATATGCGTTCCGGGATACTGGGCAAAAGCCTTCCATTCTTTTTTATCTTTTGGACCTTCTACGCTCTCAGGCAAATCCTTTGTTTTTTGTGAATAAAGGGCATATGTTGAGGGATCATTCTGCGCGTACCAATAATATTTAAAATTTGTCGACTCCGGGACACCATCCAGGGAATAGGTTACTTTATCTCCTACCCTGATGACTCTCGGCGCTGTCGACCGTATCTGCGGCCTTGCCCCGTTGCCCTTTCTTTGTATTTGAGGACTTTGCTGTAATTGAGGCGATGCCTTGCGCTGTGATCTTTGTACGGCCTTGCCCTGCTGCACTACATGGGTCAGCTCATGAGCAAGAAGCAGTTTCCCGGTCCTTGTTGCGTGAGAATACTCATTGTTGGCAAAAAATATATCGCGGCCTGTTGTAAATGCCCTGGCATTAATAGCCTGACTCAATTTATTTGCCCGTTCACCCGTATGGATACGGACATTGCTGAAATCGTGATCAAAGCGGGATTCATAATAGCGGCGAGTTGAAGAATCAAGGGTTTGTCCGCCTCCTTTTATCCCTCTAATACCGGACTCAACACCGGAATCAACAGTAGAATCAACAGTAGAATAATTGCTCGAAGTGAATTTTGCCTGGATAGAAATAGTGTCGGTTTCTCTTTGAACATCGGCATCAGACATATTAACAACTGTTTCCGCAACCCTGTCAGCTTCCTGTTCAAAACGGTCATTTGGACTTCCCACGGTCATTTTGGTTTGAACTTTTTTACTGTTGATTTCATTCCAGACATGGGCCGATTTAGCTTGAATAAGAGATGCAGAAGCCTGCCTGGCTTCATTCATATTATTCTCTCTAAGAGTTTGTGATATCCGGTCAGGCTGTATTACGCCGGTTTTTATTAAGCGCTCAACAGCTTTGTTCCCAATAGTCCTCTGTAGTTGCATGATATAATCAACTGTAGGGTCCAATGAAATCTTGTGAGCTGCCTTTTGAGAAAATTGGCTTTTTTGTTTTTTGTGAATATGTGTCTGTGCTGAACTTTTTCCCGGATTTTGGCGAAAATATGATCTATCTCTATTGTCATTCATTCATTAACTCCCTTGGTTCAATAGAAAGAAACATTTTTTTGTATATCCATCTAATTATGTCATTTTTTCTGGGGCGAAGAAATGAGGTTAAAAAGACTCTCGTTATTAAATATACAAAAAGAAATCGATTTCGGCAATTGAAAAAAGGCAGATAAATAAATTAATATCCATTGGCCCCCCGACCCCTTGCAGGGGGTCGCACCCCCAAAGGGGCGTAAGAGTTTTGAAAAGGAGCCCATTTTAGCCCGGGGTTTTAACCCCACGTTATGATTCTCTTTGAACAAAAGGGTAATCCTTAGCAGGATTTACACATCTTTTGAATAGCGCCGGTAAGAATAAACTGCTGAATTTGTCTGGTACCGCCAATAACTTCCTGAATTCGCGAAATTCCCAGGTAATCATCTATTATAGTATTATCATTTAAACCACTACCGCCCATGAGGTTTGCCATTTCATAGCATGTTTGAGCAGCATGCAAGGTCGCCTGGTATTTTAACTGCGAAGCGTTCATAACAAATGATTGATTAATGCTGCCCGGCAAATTCCCATTGTGCTGTTTCATGTGTCCATCATAAGTACGACAGAAAGCAAGAATAGCGAGAGTAAGATTCGTAGTTTTCGCGATGAACTCCGCAAGAGTAAATCCAATGCCCTGAAACTTAATTACTTCCTGGCCGAACTGCTTTCTCACACTGGCATAAAGAGCAGCAATGGAAATGGCACCCCAGCACATTGAAATTGCCATAATCGCAATAGACATTCTTTCAGGAGCCAGACCCTCAAAAAGGGCAAGTTTCCCTTTACCCACATCGCACAGAATTCTATCATTAGGAACAAAGGTATCGGTAAATGTCTCTTTCCCTAAGTGGATTTTTGGCACGGAAGGAATGTTTACCCTTTCAACTTTTATGCTGGGATCATCCATATGCACAAGGCTTTGAGACATCCTGTTTTCAGAGTCCTTTGCGGAAGGATCTTCAGTGCCATAAATAACCCCGTATTTAGACTTGGGGCCATTTGACTGATAGCATTTTTCACCGGAAATAACAATGCCGTCATTGGTCCTTTTGGCAACGGTGTCCAGGTGCGTAGCATCGGATCCCCTTTTAGGCTCGGTTATGCATATGCATCCTATTGCTTTCCCGGTGATGAGTTCCTTTAGCGGTGTTAAGCATGTTTCTCTATCCTGGTGATGATGTTTGAGCGGATTTATGCATAGCATTGACGCGGTCATAATAAAATCTAATGAGGGATGAAACATTTGTGATGCAAGGGTTCGGCCAAATTCATATCGGAGGCCCCACTTATCCCCGTAATCAACATCGATCTCTTTATAGTTGTTCATGCGATTCAAATATCCGGCTTCACCAAAAGCCGGAACAAAATCATATGGATCTTCACTAAAATCAACAGAATTTTTTTTATCAAAATCAATACAGAATTTCTGAACCTCATCTAAAAACTTTTTTTCCTCATCATCTAACGCGGTTAAAAGATTCAAATTAACAAAGTTGTACCTCTTTTGAAGAGTTAGAGATTCCAGAGTTTCATCCGGAACAATCTGAGTTTCCCACTTTTTTTTCGCCATTACAAACTCCTTTCAGGTTTTTTATTAATACAAACGGCACTGCCGTAAAAAAAATTTCATGAGGCAAAGCTCAAGGGACAATTGATTCTCTAAAATTATAACTTATTTTGAAAATAAATCAAGAAGAAAAAATATGGGAGAAACTGTTTTAAGAATACTTGACAATTATTGTTTATCTTTTTAAACTATGTTTTTTAGCCACCCAGGAGGATATAGTGAAAACAGGAAACATAGTAAAAAAAGGATTACGAGTAATAGCACTTTTATTAGTATTGATTGTCATAGGAATAACTCTATTTTTGTATCAGACATTGCCCCAGCGGGACGGAGAATTAAACATCCCCGGACTAAAAGAAAAAGTCGAGGTCATTTATGATGCCTGGGGAGTGCCGCATATTTATGCGTCAAACGAAGAGGACGCGTACCGGGCACTGGGGTATGTTCACGCCCAGGACCGGCTTTTCCAGATGGAGATGACCAGGAGGCTGGCAAAGGGAGAGCTGGCAGAGGTGCTGGGGAAAAAGCTGTTAAAAACCGATAAATTTTTCAGGACCCTATGGATCAAAGGGTTCGCGAAAGAATATGTAAAAACAATACCTGGAGATAATAAAGCGCTCGTGTTGAGTAAAATTTACCTGGAAGGGGTAAATCATTTTTTAGAGACCGGGCCAACGCCAATAGAGTTTCACCTTATAGGAATCCCGAAGAAACCTTTCACCCTGGAAGATTCATTCGCAATAGGCGGTTATATTTCGTACAGCTTTGCCTCGGCCTTTAAAACCGATCCGCTGTTAAGCTATATCAAAGAAACCTATGGCGCGGCATATCTCAAGGACCTGGGGTATTACAGCGCGAAAGAGACAATACCCGGAGCGGGAATGCACGCGGGAAATTATGAAACCCTGGCCGACCTGGGACTTCTGGCGGTAGAGATTGAAGAAACAACATCACCCATCGGGATGTTCGAAGGGAGTAATGCCTGGGTAATTTCCGGGAGCAAAACAAAGTCGGGAAAACCCATACTGGCCAGTGATCCCCATGTAAAATTTAGTATCCCATCGGTCTGGTATGAGGCGCATGTATGGGCACCGGGTTTTGAGCTGTATGGGCATTACCTCGCGGGAGTGCCAATGGCAATGCTGGGGCATAACCGGCACATGGGATGGGGCATAACCATGTTTAAGAATGACGATATAAATTTTTTCACGGAAAAGGTAAACCCGGAAAATCCCGGAGAGGTATGGCAGAATGGGAAATGGGAGAA
>JAAENB010000287.1 GCA_024224995.1 bacterium
AACCTGAGAATTTTAACGCCCAATAATAGAAAACACTTCCCTGTAAATTGCCCGGCCCAAACCCGGGCAATTTGCGTCTCCGTATAATCACTTCCTATTCGCAACAGTTTCTTTGCATAAATGCAAATAAAACACTTGACTTTTGATGGTAAACAAATGTATTGTCTGAGCGTAAGACAATAATCCACAAAGGAGGGAAACCCCGGAGAAAATAAAATACCAATTCCTTAATTAAACCCCTAAATAGGCCTGCTTAAAAAATCTCCGGGTTGAACTGGCATATGACAGTAACCAACCCGCACGATACATTTATAAAAAAGGCTCTCTCGGATTTCGAGAACGCCCTTGATTTTTTCCGGAGCGTTGTGCCGGAAGAGATTAAAAAAAATCTCCATCTGTCAACACTAAAGCTTGACGGAAATTCATATGTAGATGAAAAACTGAAAGAATGTTTTTCCGATATAGTTTTTACCTGCATGTATAAGGGTAAGATACTCATAAGAATATCCCTGCTCATAGAGCATAAAAGTTATTACGTGAGTTACCCGAGAATCCAGGTCTTAAAATACATGGTAGGAATATGGGAGCATGATATCGCTGCAAAAGGGGAGAAGCTTAAACCCGTTATTCCCATAGTGATATATCATGGGACGGAGAAATGGAACAATAGACCTCTCTGGGAATACTTCGAGGGGATTGATAATAACCTGAAAAGGTTTGTACCTGACTTCGACCAGGTATTGGTCGATTTATCGGATTATAGTGATGAAGAAATTAAGAATAGACTGTTTCAAAGAGCAAGTTTAAAAACCGCATTCCTCTTAATGAAGAATATTTTTGACACGGAGAAACTGGAAAAAAATCTCGTAGACTACCTGGAAATATGCAGGCTCTATTTTAAAGAAGAAAAAGGCTTGAAATTTTTAGAGAGCATAATATTGTATCTTTATTATACGGGAAATTTTGAGCCAAAAGATATTGAAGATAAAATTAAACAGGTTTCATATATGGGAGGAAAAAAAGCCATGTCAACTGCTGAAAGACTCATAGAAAGAGGTAAAGTTGAAGGTATTGAGAAAGGAAAGATTATCGACAGCCAGGAACTGTTGATAAAATTTCTCAAAACCAGGTTTGGAGATTCCTTCACTGACAAAGATAAAGAACTGATAAACAGCACAGAAGATCACCAAAAACTCCGGGCAGCACTGGAAAGCATTCTTTCTGCAACGGGCAAGGAAGAGGTGTTGGAAAAACTAACCTGAGAATTTTAACGCCCAATAATAGAAAACACTTCCCTGTAAATTGCCCGGCCCAAACCCGGGCAATTTGCGTCTCCGTATAATCACTTCCTATTCGCAACAGTTTCTTTGCATAAATGCAAATAAAACACTTGACT
>JAAENB010000288.1 GCA_024224995.1 bacterium
GTATCATTGGGATCATCATATGACATTACTTTTTTAATATCATCCATTGAAACAACATAATCAAGTTCACCAAAAAGTCTTACGTAATTGTCCCATCGCATTTCATTATGAGTATCGCCAATATGGTTGTCGTGATTACCCTGAAGGATAAACGAATTTACAACACATATGGAATTATCAAAATTCCATGGAGTTACGCCTGCGTTTAAAACCGAATCTTCTGTTCGCACGGCTCTTCTTATATTTGAACCGGTTCCGGTAAAATTATTTTCCAGAACTACAGAAGTCTCAGGATCTGAAAATAAAAAATTATGATTAAAAGGATATTCCCGGTGGGGATTACCCAGGTAATTGATTACGCCTTCCATAGTGCTTTCATTTTCCAGGGCATACCGGAGGTCCATCATATATGAATATTTCCCCTTTGCGCTATAAGGAGTTTTTGTTGGTGAATCGAGTAAGGCCCCAAAAACGCCATTTTTATTAAACCCGGACCCAACCGCGATTGCTCCCAGGGTAGCGATAGAGCAGATCGATTTCTCGCCGTTTTTAATGTTTAATACGGCGTGGGCTCCGGTCATTTTTGCCAGTGTTCCCGAATAATAATCAAGGGCACGGCCCACCAGGGTACTTCCCGTGGCGGAGCGGTCTCCATAGA
>JAAENB010000289.1 GCA_024224995.1 bacterium
CCGCAGGTCAAAGGCTGCGAAGGAAGAGGTGGAAAACCGCCGTATCGCGGAGAAGGTAATAGACCTGCTCGATCTGCAATCGGCACGGGATCATTTTGTGGGAGAGCTTCCCTATGGAAAGCAGAAGCTGGTTGAGCTGGCACGGGCTATCGCACTTGAGCCGAAGCTGCTTCTACTTGATGAGCCTTCGGCGGGCATGAACAGTGAAGAAAAGCACGACCTGTTTTTCTGGATAAAGGATATTCAGCAGGAGATGGGAGTTACCATTATTATGATTGAGCATGATATGAAAATGATTATGGATATTTCCGACAGGATACTGGCGATCAATTTTGGCAAGCCCATTATTGAAGGGACGCCGGAAGAGGTGGCAAAGGATCCTGAGGTGTTAAAAGCCTATCTTGGAGAGGATGAGGAAAGTGCTTAAAGTAAATAATATTGAAACATTTTATGACCTCATATACGCCTTAAAGGGAGTCTCTTTGAAGATTGAACCGGGAAGCATCACCGCTATCCTGGGCAGTAATGGGGCAGGGAAGTCGACTATTTTAAAGACTGTTATGGGGCTTATTGATGACCAGCCGGAAAAGGGAACTATTGAATTTTTGGAAGAGCGGATTGATCAAAAAGATCCCGAAGTTATTGTCCGCAAGGGAATATCCTATGTACCGGAAGGAAGGGATGTATGGGAGGAGCTGACGGTCAAAGAGAACCTTGTTATGGGCGCGTATATCCGGAAGGACCGGCAGAATATCCGGAAGGATATGGACCGGGTATATGAATATTTCCCCGTACTAAAGGAGCGGCAGAACCAGCTGGCAGGAACGCTCTCGGGCGGGGAGCAGCAGATGGTGGCAATCAGCAGGGCCTTAATGAATAAGCCGAAGCTCCTGCTTCTGGATGAGCCTTCCCTGGGGCTTTCGCCCTTACTGGTGAAAACCATATTTAATATAATAAAGAAAATTAATGAGGAAGGAGTTACCATACTCCTGGTTGAGCAGAATGCCCGGATGGCATTAAAGATAGCGGATTACGGGTATGTCCTGGAAAACGGCCGCTTTGTAATGGCAGATACAGCAGAAGAGCTGCTTGAGAATGAAGATGTTCAGGAGTTCTACCTGGGAGTGAAAACAGAAGTCTCTGCAAAAGGATACCAGCGATGGAAGCGGAAGAAGCGATGGCGATAAATACTATTCCGGGAATATTTACGGAGAGTGTGGAAAAATACGGAGAGCGCACGGCACTCCGGAAGAAAGAGCTGGGGTTGTGGCACGATATCTCCTGGCAGGAATATTACCGGCGGGCAAAGCATATCGCCCTGGGCCTTTTTTCTCTTGGGTTCCGGAAGGGAGACCGGGTGTCGATAATTGGAGATAACTGTCCGGAGTGGGTGACTGTTGATATGGCAGTACTCTCAGCAGGCGGAGTTACTGCCGGAGTCTATTCCACGAACTCCTGGGATCAGTGCCAATACGTGGTTGAGAATTCGGGCTCGAAATTTTATTTTGTGGAAAATGAAGAGCAGGTGGATAAATGGCTTGAGTTCAGGGAGTCGGTACCGGACCTGGAGAAGGTAATCGTCTGGGATATGAAGGGCCTGAGAGATTTTAAAGACCCCATGGTTATTTCTTTTGATGAACTCATGGAAACAGGAGCGGAAGTTGACCGCAAACAACCCGGTCTCATGGAAAAGCTCATGGCAGCGGTTACGCCGGAAGATACGGCAATTTTAATATATACTTCGGGAACAACAGGCCGCCCAAAAGGAGCCATGCTCACTCACGAAAATTGTACCTGGATTTCCGGCGCAATAGTAAAGGCCAACCCCCTATTGGAAACGGACGAAGTGCTCTCTTATTTGCCGCTCTGTCATATTTTTGAACGGATATTTTCCGTGCTAACGCACATCAGGTTTGGCTACATTGTAAATTTTATTGAAAACGTCGATACCGTTACGGACAACATGAAAGAGATTTCGCCAACAGTTGGTTACGCGGTTCCCCGGATCTGGGAGAAGTACCATTCAATGGTAGTCATCACCATGTCCGATGCCACTTTTTTTAAACGCATGGTCTTTAACCGGGCTATGGCCATTGGGCAAAAGCGTGTCCGTAAAGAAATTGAGGGGAAGAAAATACCCGTTGGCTTGAAGATCCTGTATCAACTCGCCCATTTCGCGGTTTTCCGCAAGCTCAAAGAGCGAATGGGATTTGAGCGGCTCCGTTTGGCTTATTCAGGGGCCGCGCCAATATCGCCGGAGGTGATAACTTTTTTTAACGCCATTGGCATAAACCTTATAGAAGGGTACGGGCAAACAGAAGCAACGGGAGTAACCACGCTTAACCGCCTGGGGAAAGCCGAGATAGGAACAGTGGGATTGCCTATTGACGGCGTTGAACTTAAGATTGCAGATGACGGGGAGATCCAGGTGAAGTCTCCGGGAGTATTTAAGGGTTATTACAAAGACCCTGAAATAACGGAATTGACCTTGCGGGATGGCTGGCTTCTTACGGGGGATGTGGGAATTATCAATGAAAAAGGGAACCTTACTATTACGGGCAGAAAAAAAGATATTATAATAACTGCCGGGGGGAAAAATATTACCCCGCAATATATAGAAGGAAAAATTATATTCAGCCCCTATGTGAATGACGCCATTGTTATTGGAGATCAAAAAAAATATCTCACGTCAATAATCGTTCTGGATGAAGAGAATGTAGTAAAATACGCTCAGGATAACAAGATCCAGTTTTCAACATATACCGACTTAACCAAAAATGAAGAAATAATAAAGCTCATACAGGCGGAGATTGACCGGGTAAACAAGGAGCTGGCACGGGTTGAGGAGGTGAAAAAGTTCACCATCCTGCCGCATAAATTATACCAGGAAGATGGAGACGTAACCCCAACAATGAAGGTCAAGAGATCGTACATGCAGGAAAAATACAGTGATTTGATTGACCGGATGTATTAAGGGGAAACTATAAAAAAATCCAGGTGTTCAAAAATCAGGGCCAAACGTCATCAGCAGTGTTAATACACCCTTTTCAGAAGGTGAGGACTGTTTGACCGAAGGGAGTTCCGCAGCCGGATGAAAAGGGTGTATTAACACTGCGAGCTGTACCCCCCGAAATTTGAGTACCTACTAAAAAAAAGAGGAGGAAGGAAATGTCAAAAAGAATACTGGTGTTGCTGATTGTTGTTCTTGGTTTATCTCTGGCAGCAATAAACTGTAAAAAGGTAAACAAGGGAACAAGAGGAGTTACCGACACAACGATCAAGATTGGACAATGGGGTCCGCAATCGGGACCGGCAGCGCTCTGGGGATCTGTTGCCAGGGGAACCGGGTGTTATTTTAAAATGATTAATGATGAAGGCGGAATTAACGGCCGGAAAATAGAATACACAATCCGGGATGACGGGTATCAGCCTTCAAAGACGAAAACAGAAGCAAAGGCCTTTGTAGAGAAAGAGGGTGTTTTTGCCGTTGTTGGCGGCGTAGGAACGGCAACAGGTATGGCAGTAAAGAAATATCTTATTGATAATAAGGTTCCCTGGGTTTCCCCAACCGCGGGCTCCCATCACTGGGCGTATCCGCCGACGAAATATATTTTCAGCAGCTATCCAACCTATGGATCGGAAGCGGTTATTATGACCAATTACGCCGTAGAGACTCTTAAGAAGAAAAAAGTGGCGATTTTTTATCAGAACGATGACTATGGAAAGTTTGGACTCCATGGAGCGGAGCTTGCTCTTAAGAAACACAATCTAACGTTAGTAGAGAAGGTTTCCGTAGAGGTTACGGATACGGACCTCAGTTCACATGCCCTGAAGTTAAAGAATTCCGGCGCCGAAATTGTGCTTCTCTGGGTGCTGCCGAAACAAGCGGCAACAATAGTGGCAACAGCCGCGAAAAGCGGGTATAAACCGCAATGGATGGCTTCCACAACCCTGAGCGATATGGCCATTATGTTTAAAATAACAAAAGGATTATGGAAAGGAGTTATCTTTTCAAATATGGTAGAACTGGCAGATTCGGACAGCGCTTTGATGAAAAAATACCGGGCAGCGCACAAAAAATTCGCGCCAAAGGAACGGTGGGGAGTATTCTTTTATGTAGGAATGATGTTTGCCGAGCCCATGGTAGAGGCAATGAAGAAGTCGGGAAAAAATCTTACGGTAGACAGTTTTGTTAAAAACATGGAATCGATAAAAGATTTCCAGGGAATAGGCCCAAAGCTTTCATTTGGACCGAATCAGCGGCAGGGAGCGGACTCCGTTTTTCTTTCACGATGCGAAACCGCAGAAAAAGCTGAAAAGCTCACGGATTGGATAACGTCAGATATTGATGTTAAAAAGATCATTGAGAAACTGGAAAAATAAAGAGAGTTTCTTATTATGGACATGAAACGCGATTATTATGAAGATATTCAGCTGTTAGACAGCAATACAAAAAAAACCTGGTTTTTTATGCTGCTGGCAGTACTGGCAATTTTGCCTTTTGTACTTCCCGGTACCTGGGCGAGTTTTATTAATTTAGTCGCGATCCATGTAATCGTAGCCATAGGCCTGAATATCCTGGTGGGGTATACGGGCCAGGTCTCACTTGGCCATGCCGGTTTTTTTGCCATAGGAGCATATACAACGGCTCTTATAATAAAGGGGACCGGTGCAACAGAGGTTTTCCTGCTGGCGATTCCCGTATTAATCGCTGCGGGTTTGGTGGCGGCGGTTTTTGGATTTATCCTGGGACTTCCTTCATTGAAATTGGAAGGCCCATACCTTGCTATTGCCACACTCGGTTTTGGCATGGCTATAGTACAGATCATTGGGAGATTTTCCGTATTTGGCGGGCGCAACGGCATTTCACTGCCCGATATAACGATACTGGCGAATGTACTGGTTGCAACGGAATATTTTACGATAAATACAGCCCGGGACATAGACCTGTATTTAGTGGTTATTACTACGGCTGTTTTTCTAACTATTCTCGCCAGGAATATTATCAAGACCCGGGTGGGGCGAGCCTTTGTCGCGATCCGTGATGACGATATAGCGGCTGAATGCATGGGAGTAAATTTAACCTATTATAAAACGCTCTCTTTCGCGGTAAGCGCTTTTTATACGGGCGTTGCCGGCGGATTATATGCTTTCTGGATAGGCCGGTTAAATCCGGATAATTTTAGTTTTATCCTTTCAGTGGTATTCCTGGCAATGGTAGTAGTGGGCGGGGTGGGATCAATTACCGGCTCAGTATTGGGAGCAATTGTTGTAACGTATTTGCATCATAACCTGGAAGGGGCGGCCATCGCAGCGATACCGGTTTTAGGGCCTGCTCTTGTTTCATTTAGTGAGTACTGGATGCATCCGAACGGCCTTGCCAGTATCAGCTATGTAATATTTGGACTCATTATAATTTTGATTGTGATCTTTGAGCCATTGGGCCTTTACGGGTTTTGGATACGAATGAAGAAATACTGGAAGACCTGGCCATTTTAAAAGAATAATCCGGAGTAGTTATGATTTTTTTGCAGCTTTTGACCGATGGTTTTGCAATGGGAAGTCTTTACGCGCTTATCGCGCTTGCTATGGTTATAATTTATAAAACATCGGATGTTCCCAATTTTGCCCAGGGAGAAATGGGAATGATATCGGCATTTTTCGCGTATTATCTTATGGAGCAGCATGGATTCGCGTTTCCCTATTCTTTTATTGGCGCCCTGGTTTTTGCCATGCTGCTGGGAATTGTATTTGAGTTTTTCTTTATCCGAAGAGCAAAAGAGCCAAATATCCTCAATTTTATTCTCATAACATTAGGTTTTGAGAGGATGTTGTTTGGCCTGGCCGGATGGAAATGGGGACCCGATCAGAAGGCATTTCCAGCTACCTTTGATCCCATACCGGTAACAACGCAGGACATGTTTACGCGGGAGCCAATCGCGGTCAGCTACATAAGCCTGTTTATTATACTTTTTGCCATAGTATTAATTGTATCCATATTTTTATTTTTTAAGTATACAAAGCTGGGAATTGCCATGAAGGCAACGCAGCAGAACCCGTCGGCAGCCAGGATAAACGGCATTCGAACAAACAGGATCATGTCTATTACCTGGGGATTAAGTTCTGTAGTGGGCGCAATCGCCGCAATGCTTCTTGTTCCCGGAACCTGCACCTCTCTGGATAATAGTTTAATGATGGCCCCATTGTTAAAGGGATTCGCGGCAGCGGTATTGGGCGGCATGTCCAGCCTCATTGGTTCAATTGGCGGCGGCATCATTCTCGGCATTATTGAAAAATTATTCGGCTATTATATTTCTTCGGAGTTTGAATCGGTTGTTGCGTTTATGATTATTATCCTTATTTTATGGTTCAGGCCCAGCGGACTCTGGGGCAAACATTACGTGAAAAAAGTTTAGCAAACCCGATCTCATTACTGCGTTATGCTCCCGGTTCCGGGGAAGAAAAATTGTTGACAGAATTACAACCAGCTCTTTCATTTTATAAAAGCACAATAGTAAGGCAATGTAAGTCCGGCAAAGGGAAATTCCTGAAATAAAGGAGCAAATTAAATGTATGTGCGTAAAATTGAGCTGGAAAATATAAAATCATTCAGTAAATTTACATGGCAGCTTGAGGCAGGTGAATCTCCTGCGGGCTGGCATGTTCTTCTGGGGGATAATGGCTCGGGTAAGTCTACATTTATTCGCTCCGCAGCATTAGCATTAATGGGGCCCGATGAGGGAAATAAAACTCGCCAGGACTTTTCAAAGTGGATAAAAAAAGACCGGGAATCGGGTTTTATTCGATTAGAAATAATTCAAGATCGTAAGCGGGACTCCTGGTCAGGTCAAGGCAAGCAGATAAAAGGCAATCTGAACTTTTCCATAAAAATCGCAAAATCAGGGGATCTCTCACCTCACGGCTCTTCACGTCCCAGGCGTCACATCTGGGGAGGGAAGACTGGATGGTTTTCTGTTTCTTATGGGCCGTTTCGCCGTTTTATGGGCGGCAATAGTGATTATCAAAAACTTTTTTATTCAGCCCCTTTGCTTGCCAGGCACCTGTCTGTGTTTGGTGAAGATGTAGCGCTGACTGAAACATTGGAATGGTTAAAAGAACTTCGTTTTAAAGAACTGGAGAATGGCAATAGTAGTGAATCTCAGCTGCTGAAAATTATTCGTGCGTTCATTAACCAGGATAACTTCCTTCCGAACAAAGTAAAGATACAAGAGGTCTCTTCCGAAGGTACCATCTTTGTTGATGCCGGCGGTCATGAGATTGAGATTGAAGAGTTAAGTGATGGTTACAGATCAATTTTAAGTATGATCCTGGAGTTAATCCGGCAAATGGTTGCTTGTTATGGTACAACAAAAATTTTTGACTCGGAGCATCAGGTTATTAAATACCCGGGGGTTGTATTTATTGATGAAATTGACGTTCATTTGCATCCCCGCTGGCAGAGAAAAATAGGGCACTGGCTAACCAAACATTTTCCCAATGTACAATTTATAGTTTCCAGTCACAGCCCATTGATTTGCCAGAGTGCAGGCAATGGCTCAATATGGAGACTTCCTCAACCCGGGGCAGACGAGAAAGGAGGGCGTATTGAAGGTATTCCGTTTAAACGTTTGCTCTATGGCAACATTCTCGAAGCGTTCAGTTCAGGGGCCTTTGGCGGTGAAATCAATCGCGCCGATAAAGCTCAGGAATTATTGGAAGAGCTGGCGGAACTTAATATGAAAGCCCGGGAAGAAGAGCTCAGCGAAGGTGAAACAGAACGCCGTGAAGAGCTGCAAAAAATTTTTGGAACTACTCCGAATATACGGGAATCAGCTATATGTGCGTAAAAAGCAGGAAGGTGCTGATGCTCACGAACTTGACCTGAAAAAACAGGACTTAGAAACAAGACATCACTCAACAGTCTGGCATGAGATGAAGCGGCAGCGCAGCACAGATCCGGCACTGGAACATTTGTTCAGGGCCGCGGCGGAACTTCTATAGAAGCACCCACGTCACCACCCTCATCAAATAACGATAACTGCTTGCCTTCGATTTCATTTTTCACATAACAGGTAGGGCCGTACCCCCTTTGTTGCGATAAAGGATCTTTAAGCGGTTTATTGCAGCAGGTACACCTGGTATAACTCATAAAATTTTCTCCGAATATAATAATGCGCTTGTTATTATATTCGGTATATTGCGGGAAAAAAATTACTTTAAACCTGAGTCATGAATGAAACTGAGAAGAGCGCTATTAACAGCCTCAGGCTTTTCAACAGGAGACATATGACCCGCGCCGGGAATCTGGGTCAGGGAAGCGTTGCTGAGCGCGTCGGCTAAAAATGTACCGTATTTGGGAGGCGCCAGTTTATCGTCTTCCGCGGTTAGCACTAAAACGGGAACAGTTATTTCTCCAAGACGGTCCATAACATTGAAAGAGTCGCAGGCCATAAAATCATTATAAACAGTTTCGGGATTCATGTTTCGAAGGCCCTCTACGATATATTCAAGTTTCTTTTTATCAGTTTGGGGGGAGATGGCGACAGAGTCAAAAGAGTTGGCGTAGGCGGTAAAATCGTTTTTTATCATATCGAAGATCATTGGCATTACTCTTAATTTCGCGCCGGAATTAATAAGTATTCCTCGGGAGTATTTTTCCCCGCCATTAAGAAGGAGTTGAAGGGAAATGGCGCCTCCCATGCTCAGTCCGCAGGGAATGGGGCAGGGGATTTTCGCCTCTTCAATGAATTGTTCAACTACTTGAGCGTACCCGCTAATGCTGTCCAGCCCTTCTTTGGAACTTCTGCCGTGACCGGGTAAGTCTATGGCAACAGCATTAATCTCACCTGAAAGATTTTCGACCTGGTGTTTCCATAAAGTAGAGGAATTTCCCGCTCCGTGAATAAATAGAATAGTCGGCTTTTCGGCGGAAAGAGGCCATTTATTTGTTAAAAAGGTGATTTCGTTACTATTTTGTTCAAACATGTTCAGCTCCCTGGTTCGCATCTGCCTCTATAAGACTATAAGCAAAGTATTATGGAGATGTTCTGGTGTCAACATCTTTTAGCAGGGGCGGGAAATAATAGGTCAGAAACTGTGGTGATACCGGGGTCTGTTTTGCGAAGATGCTCCGGCAAAGGTTTGGTTCTGAGAGACGTTGCAGTGCAACGCCTTTACTGGCTGGTTTC
>JAAENB010000290.1 GCA_024224995.1 bacterium
AGAACCTGATGACCGAATGGCTGCCTGATAATAAAATATGACATGGTTTCTTATTTTTCATTGCAATATTAAAGAACTGCGTCTATATTTTTTGTAAAACTTATGACTGACGAGATGAACAACAAAAACGTTTAAATATGGCAACCTCTCTGAATTCCAGCATTAAGCGGGTTTCAGTCAACTCGGTTCTTTGAATCATTTTTTCCTCAGTTCCGGGAGCGTAAAGCTCCCGGTTCCTTTGTATCGTGCAGCAATTCTGATTTTGTAAAATAAATTCCAAATCTCAAATTACAATTACAAATAAATTCCAAATCTCAAAATCTCAAACCACAATAAATTCAGAGAGATCAGTATATTGAAATATGAAGTTCGAAAATTATCCGGGATATTGGGATTTGAGATTTTAAGTACCCGATCAAAAGTTTTTGTATATTTTGGCAACTGAAAAATCAGTATTTAATACTGTTGTCAATGTACAAAAACTTTTGATCAGGTACTTATATGAAAGTAAACCCTGGATTC
>JAAENB010000291.1 GCA_024224995.1 bacterium
GAGACAAACCGTCTTTCCAGCCTTCCCAGGTATAACTATCCGCCCCCGGCATCTTTATGCCAACACGAGTCTGTCCATTAAGTTTTACTTCAATGGTAGTTTCAAAAAGTGTGTCAATTCCTCCCTGGTTTTCCACTCCCGCAATGTAATGAATTTCTTTCAGCCGCAAGGTTCGGAGATGAGTTTTAGTTGTTGTGGTTAAATGATACCTTGTTGTTGCTGGTGCCAGGACTCTTATTTCTCTAAGATATTCTTCAATCCCCCATCTTTGCAATGACCGGCTAACAAATCGCGGCGCAAACCGTATCGCGGATTCCGATTCAATCCCCAGGCCCGGCCCCTTCCGGTGAGCACGGTCCCAGTTATTCATTTCCTGTATGGCATGCTCTGAAGCGCATGCCATCTCACTCTCAAGTCCCGCCCGGGGTTGAGCGTTTCCAATCCATCCGCGTATTATAATCCGGGGCTCTCCCAGGGGCGGCCGTTCCACGGAATAAACTCCGGCCTTAGGAATTTGTTCAAGGGCTCCTGTTCTTCCGTGTATCCTGATGCTTGTGTATCCCATAGCAGTCTTCCTCCAGGCTTGTGATCGTTTATTTATAAGTATGATTTTGACCGCTAAAGAGGTAAATTTTTTTTCAGGGGAGAATTTTTTTTAATATGGGTTTTTTTGGCCTGCGCAAATTTTTCGACTTATATAACTTCTGATCTTTCTTCACGGATTTTGCAAATGCCAGGAAATCGGAATTAATATCGTCAATATTCTTTCCCATTAATTCTTCCAGGTACGCGATTGTTGCCTTGTTTAATTTTAACCGTTTATGCCGGGGACAAATATTATATATATATGTTTTCACAAAGAGTTCCATTACATCATGAGTCCATAAATAGCAAAAGAGCAATTGTCCTTCCGCATAGCCATAGGTTTCTCTCATCATATAATAATACGTGAAATCTTTTAAATGAGCAATCTTGTTTTTTTTCATTGCCGCGTGAAGCCTGTCAACTCGCCAGTTGGTATACCCTTCAACAACTTTGCCGTCTATTAAAAATGCCCGTTCATAAAACGACGCGAATCCTTCTTCAAACCATTGTTGTGTCTGAACATCGGTATTGGTGTCAATGAACGCGTGAATAAGTTCGTGCCAGACCGAGCCGTGTCCCGAGTCAGGGTAGGTAAACAGGGTTTTTGTAATGGGACTGTAAAAACTGTCGACTTTAGACCCCGCGCATTCATAAAACTCCGGGGCATTTTTATAAAATACAATTTGAATAATATGATCCGGTTCGTATATAAAATACCGGGGGTACACCTGCTCAAAAAAAGCGTTGATATATTTCTGAAAATGATCCATTTTTTTCTCGGAACAGCGGTATGCTATATTAAAGTATTTTGTGGCGCGTGTTTTAAAATGGTATCCGTATGTCTCTTTAAGAATGTTTTTGAGTTTCATTGTCTCAAGTTTTTTCCGCTTAGCGTACTGTTTATGGGAGAGCGGCGTACCAAAATAATGAATTGTTTTTCCATCGGGAGGTATATTTTGTAAGGGAATTCTGTTGTTCTCAATGTTGTTTGATACGTGATGATTCCCGCCGGAACAGGAAACGAATAATACGCAAACGAATGCGACGCAGAAAATAATTTTGTAGTGCTGCTTCATAAAAACCTCTTTTTTTACGAAAGTTCCATGAGAAAAGAGATTAATCTTTTGATTACTAAATTCTGTAAAGTAATTAATAAAAAAAGTATGGGGACAAATCTGTACCGTTTTTTTGTTTAACCCGGAATTATTATGGACACCGGTTTCTAAAAATGATAGAATTTAAGCACGATTTATACAGGAGCCTGCTATGACTAAAATTAAATTTTGTCCAATTGCACTATCCACACTATTGCTGTTTGTATTCACCTGTGCCGCTTCTGCGGCAGAAAAACCAAAATTAATAAATACACAAAAAGCCTTAACCGCCTACGGCTTTCCCGGTGGTTCGTTCTCAAAAAATAATAAAATAATAAAAAGTATTGATGATTCCATAAAGGAAAAAATCGGCACAACCGAATCAAAGCCCGCCATCGACACCGGGGAGGAATTTTTAACCGCTGCTTTTTATTCCGATATCACCATTGAAGATGAACGAAAAGAAAAGACTGTTATGATAGAAATGGCCTCGGGAAAAGAGGGAGCCCTGAAACTGGGCTCCATGTGGCTTAGAAAAAGGATCGATACGGCGTCCTATTATGACTCGGCAATTAAATTTATCTGCGAGAAATCGGAAGTAACGGAAGCGGAGATTATGGCCTATTACCGGGAGGCAATGAGCGCAGAAATAGACAGGATCGTTCGTATGGTCCTTAAAAATACTCCACGGAAATTATACACTTTTGAGCTGGAACCGGGAGAAGATACGGTAAATGCCATAGATTTAATTAAAGAATATTACTTCGCGCCAACAAGAAAAAACTATGAAAATCTTGTAAAAGCATGCAGATATTTTGGCATCAGGGGAGCCTATTCCTACAAACACCGGGTCTGTTTTGATGCCATGATCAAAATTTTGGGCCATTTATCTCCGGGACTCCGGGATAAAGTAGTAAAAGATCTCAAAAAAAAGTGAGGTAAAATAATCTCAAAAAGGTGATCATTTTTGTTTGAACGATCACTTATTTGCCTTTTTTTGAACTTTTTTTCATTTTTTTCCATTTTGGGCAAAAAAAATTTAGTATTTTAGCCTTCCCATTCGTCCTATATATATAGGGTCCTATCAACACTTACATTTTTTTATATTTTATACTTTAACTATTTTCCAAAATTTTTAAAATTTTTAAAACTATCAAAAAAGAGGATAACGAATATTATGACAAAACACAACTATATATACTACGGAACTAAAACAACAGCCCATGAGCTGACAGGCTTTATTGATCACATGATAGAGGTTAACGACACCGCTCTCAGCAACAACAGGAAACGGGTCCCCCTCTGCGTATGGGGCCGGCATGGTGTTGGGAAAACGTACATTGTGGAAGAGATAGCGCAAAAAAAGGGATATGATTTCGCGTACATCGCTCCCGCGCAATTCGAAGAAATGGGCGACCTCGTAGGGATGCCGAAGATCGAAAACGGGCGGACCGTGTTTACTCCCCCGGAATGGGTTCCTTCGACTGAAGGCCCCGGTATTTTACTCATTGATGACGTGAACCGGGCCGATGACCGCATACTTCGGGGAATAATGCAGCTGCTGCAAAATTACGAACTGGTAAGCTGGAAGATCCCGCCCGGGTGGCACATTATCCTAACTGCCAATCCCGACGGCGGCGACTATTCCGTTACGCCAATGGATGACGCTATGATTACCAGGATGATGCACATCACCCTGTTATTCGAAGTCAAAGCCTGGGCGCACTGGGCTGAGGCGAACGGGGTCGATCCCCGGGGGATAAACTTTGTCCTTACCTACCCGGAGATTGTTACCGGTGACCGGACTACGCCGCGAACCCTGGTTCAGTTTTTTGAGTCAATTGCCCACATCGAAGATCTTGAGGAGCAGATTCCCCTGGTGCAGATGCTGGCCGACTCATGCCTGGATCAAAATGCCGCGACGTCTTTTATTAACTTTGTAAAAAACAATCTTTCAAAACTCATAAGCCCTGAAGAGATTCTCGCGGCTAAAAATTTTGACCCGGAAGTACACTCGAGACTTCACGAGGTTGTGCAAAAAGAGGTGCTGCGGGTAGATATACTGGCAACACTCTGTACCCGGCTTATTAATTATCTCATGATAAATAATATCAAGCCAACCGACAAAGAGTTAGATAATATTAAACAATTTCTTCTTCTCGATTTTTTACCAAACGACCTGCGTCTAACAACCGCCAGGGACATGGTATCGGTGGAAAAATTAAAAATGATTATGACCGATAAAGATATTGGTAAGCTTCTGCTTTCCAGAATGTAATTATACCATAAATTTTTTTATAATAATTTATTATACTATTTTTAAATAACGGAGTTATACTATGAGCGATTTTTATGATTACGATGAAGACGAACGAATTGACTACAAAATACTTAAAGAGGCCCTGAAACAACCCAAAAATTCGGAAGAGCTGAATATTGAAGGGTGGGCTAATTATTTAAAACGAACTCAAAACCAGGTTTCGGAATTTCCCAAAGAGATCCTGAAATATCCGAATCTAAAAGCATTACGTATTTCAACAGCCGGGTTTACTTCAATTCCTCCGGAAATTGAGCAGTTAAAAGATTTAAGGGAAATAAATCTCGATTATAATTACCGCCTGGCAGGTCTTCCGGATGAACTTTTTACCATAGAAAAATTGGAAAAGGTCAGCTTTAAATACAGTGTACTTCCCAGGGAATATAACCAGGTTCAGCTGAACTTTTTATTAAAGGGATTTATTAAAAGCAGCACCCCCCGGCATCTTCGGCTAATAGCCCTGAACCTGTTCCTGGGGAAAAAGAAAAAAGCACAGGAGCTTGCCTCAAAAACGGACCTGCTCCGGCTTCTGGACTCCAACATGACTGTTGTCCGTACCAGCGCTCTTTTGTGTCTTAATGAAATGCTGGCTAAAGAAATGGAGACCAATCCCTTAACAAAAAAATCATGTATCGCTTTTTTGGGCTCATTTAATTTTCAGAAGCACGTAAAAGAAAAAATGAAACGGTTCAATATCTCCTTTTCCTCAAAGATGTTGCCGGAAACAACTCATGTGATTGTTGGAGAAAAACCAAAAAACAAATACGAACAAGCCCTGGAAAAAAATATTCCCATAGGAACGGAAAAGATGCTCAACACTTTTCTCAGCAGCCTGGAGGAGCCCTGGCTTCTTGAACCCGGTTCTTCAGGGGCTCCGTCAAACTGTAACCTGGCGGAAATCCTTAAAAGTACTGATGATGAGAATGTTCGCCTGGCTCTTGAATTAATGAAAGAAGGAGGTGTTCCCGGGGAAGTGATGCTTGAATTGTTCCTTCTCTGCCAGGATCTAAAAATGAACCAGGCTCTTCGGAAAGACGCCCGCAAACTTTTTTTTCAATACGCGCCGGAGCATATGCGCGAAGCTCTTTCGGGATTAACAAACTCTCTTCTCCTGGACAGGATGGGAGAGACCAAACGGATGGAACGGATTGAGCGCCTGGAACAGCAGTGTCCCGAAATAAACGGGCTTAAGCTGGCACAGCTTCTCCTTGAACGGAGCCGGTTTGGAGTGAAATATATTTTTACCCACGGCAGCCCGGATGATGCCGCCCAGGCGTTGAAATTATTTATTACCGGGGATACCCTGGTTCTTACGGAAAAAGAATTAAAAGAAATTCCGGCAGTGCTTTCAGTGTTTAGCCATATTAAAAAAGTTGATATTTCCGGCAACCATATTGTTAAATTTCCCCTGGTCCTTGCGGAGCTTCCCCGTCTTGAAGTTCTGGACCTTACGTATAATAGACTGGGAAGGCTGCCGGTGGAGATTGGCTCCATGAAAAATCTGAAAGAGCTCTACCTGGGGGAGAACAGGTTCAAAAAGTTTCCAATAGCCCTGGCGGAATTAACCGCTATTGAAACCCTGGATATCAGTCACCGCTCATTAATGCAATATTATATGACCCGTATTCCAGGGCAGGTGAAGAGCCTTGAAAACCTGAGGACTTTTGACCTTGGCGGAAACTACCTTATGCCCTTTCCAATGGTCCTGTGCGATATGAATTCCCTGGAAGAATTGAACCTGCTCAATTGCCGACTCGACGCGGTTCCCAAAGAACTGGCTCAGCTTACGAATCTGAAGAAGCTGAATCTCCGGACCTTCTGGTGGAAAAATAATAAGAAACCGGTTGCGGCTATTACGGAGCTCAAACGCCGTATGCCTCACTGTACTATAAGCGCGTAAGGAGGCAGGAATATGTATGACTTACTTGAAGATGTTTCAAAAACTACAATTCGTCTGCTTCTTAAAGAACCGTTTTACGGACACTTCTTTACTTCTATTGTCAAAGAAGTTTCTTCGGAGGTTTCTACATTAGGGGTTATTCTTATGCCCAATGAAATGGTTAAACTCCATATCAATGAAGACTTCTGGAAAAACCAACTTCCGGATGAGAATCTGAAATATGGGGCTATTAAGCATGAGATTCTTCATATTGTTTTTAAGCATATTCTACGCGCGCGGGACTTTAGCCACCGGAGTATATTTAATATTGCCGCTGACCTGGTTGTTAATCAATATATCGACCGGGACCAGCTTCTTAAAGGCGCGATTGGCTTTGAGCATTTTCCCGAGCTGAATCTTACTTTCAATCAGTCGGCTGATTATTATTATAAAAAGCTTATGGCTCTTTATGAAGATCCGGAGAATAAAAAAGGTTGGGAGTCCTGGAAAAACCTGAAAGAAATTCTGGATGATGAAGAGGCTTTTGAAGATCATTCCGGCTGGGCAGAGGATAACAGGTCAAAAGCCGAAGCCCGGGTTGTGGATTCGATTATCGACAATGCTATTGGTAACGCGCTGAAAAGGGTTAGAAGTAAAGAGTATGGAGGCCTGCCTGCGGGGCTTGTTCTGTACCTGGACCAATTCCTGGAAAGTCTTACTCCCCGGGTTAACTGGAAACGGGTGCTCCGGTTGTTTGCCGCAGGCAGCAGCAGAACGTATCTTAAAAATTCGCTTAAAAAACCTTCAAAAAGATACGGGACCAATCCCGGGTTAAAAATAAAAAAACGGAATAAACTGCTGGTTGCCATTGATACTTCAGAGAGTATCTCTCAGGAAGAGTTAAATCGTTTTTTTAATGAGCTCTATTATATTTACAAGCAGGGCTCTGAAATTTTTGTAGTTGAGTGTGATACGAAGATAACCGGCAGCTACCCCTACCGGGGAATAACTCCCGGGCAGGTTACGGGAAGAGGCGGAACCTGCTTCGATGAACCGGTCCGCTTCGCCAATGAAAAATATAATCCCGATGCCATTATCTATTTCACCGACGGGTTCGCTCCGCCGCTGCGGGTCTCTTCACGAAATCCTATTCTCTGGGTTGTTTCACCTGAAGGGACGGATGAAGAGGGCGAGTATTGGGAGCGATTGGAAGGGAGGAAGGTGAAAATGGATTTTTGAAGTGAGGTTATTTTTTTCAGGTGGACGCAAATTTTAGATTTTTTTAAATTTTTAGATACATCTTAACAAAAATTAAGCTTTTTGCTTAACAAAAATTAAGCTTTTTGCTTGACATTATATTAAATTTTTAGCATCTTGTTATTATTAAGATATATCTATTGGAAATTGCGCCCCTGGTTGTACGTTTATCCTATTGATAGCAGATAAGCCGAACCTAGGGGCTTTTAGTTTTTAGAGGTTATATCTATGAAATATGCTGTAATGATTGATGGCGATTTTTTTATAAAACGCTACCGGAATATAAGAAAAAATACCCCCCAACTTTGACCCACATGATGCTAAAAAAATGGCAGATGAGATACATAAATGCGCTCTTAAACATTCAAAATATCCGGGAGATCTGGAAGAGTATACATTGTATCGAATATTTTATTATGATTGCATGCCATTAGCCAAACGATTTCATAATCCTGTCACAAACAGATCAATTGATTTATCCAAATCCGATGTTTCAAAGTTTAGAATTGAACTTTTTAAAGAGTTAAAAAGAAAGAGGAAACTGGCTCTAAGACTTGGTGAAGTTAAAGATTCAAATGAATGGTTTATTCGCTCTCGTATTGTAAAAGAATTACTTAAAGGCAAAAAGCAGGTTGATGACATAAAGGAAGATGATGTTTTTCTATAAAGTATTCTGTCAAGGATTTATCCTGGGTACGCAGCGCGTCTTTCTCCGGCAATGATGCCAGGTATTCTTTTGCTATAGTTGCGTCAGAGTGCATGGTTAATCCTCCTCCCAAACCGCAAGGCACTTCTTGTCCTGCCAGAATTTTTCCAGGGTCATTTTGGGATTTCCCGTAACTTTGATGTGCAGCGGACTCAAGCGGGTGCTGATCTTGTGGGAAGTTGAGCCCTGCCATGAACCAATATCGACAATATCATTGCCGTTTAATTGAAGGTTCTGTTCTTTTAGATACCGGAGAATGGCCGGAGTCTGGAGGTCCACTCCCGTGGTTGCATCGGCATGGGGATTCCTCAGAGTTTTTGCCGTGGCAATAAGCTCTTCCAGGTCTGCGGGATGACTCGCGAAGTGCTCTACATAGCTCTGATAGTAAATTAAATCCAGGGCTTCTTCCTGGGGAATGAATTCATTTTTAACCTGGTATCCTACGATCCAGTTCCCCTCGCCGTAAAGGCGGTCCCATTCCCGCTGCCGGACCATTCTCTGTTTAAGACCGCCTGCCTTACCGATTTTTCTTTTTATTACTTTCCAGCCCATATGGTGAATATACTAAACCGGGAGGCTTTCGTAAAGCAAATTTTTGATGTGCCGGCCCATAAAAGCCTTGAACAAATTCTATTGTTTAATAAAATGTTTCGTAATTATGAAAGCTGTACTGGAAAAAATCGACTCCCTGAAAACGGAACTGGACAAGCTCCGCCCGCTCACATCGGCGCAGGTAAAGAATTTGAAAAAGCTGTTTGATATTGATCTTACCTATAATTCAAATGCAATTGAAGGATCAACATTAAGCTACAACGAAACAAAGATCATCCTGGAAGACGGGATCACCATAGGCGGAAAATCCGTAAAAGAACACCTTGAAGCGATCAACCATAAAGAAGCAATTGATTATATTGAAACCCTTGCCATAAAAAAAACAGAAGAATTGACCCAATATGAAGTGCTGAGTATACATAATATTATCTTACGAAGTATTGATACTGATAACGCGGGCAAGTACAGAAATGTACCCGTATTTATACGCCAGAAAGATAAAATCCACCGCTTCGCAGAACCCTTCATTGTACCCAAACTAATGGAAGATTTTTTTTCCTGGCTCAAAACACCAACGCAGGATCATCCTGTGATATTCGCGAGCGACGCGCATTACAAACTCGTATCAATCCATCCCTTTATTGACGGCAACGGAAGAACTTCACGGCTCTTAATGAATTTGATTTTAATACAGAACGGATATCCTCCGGCAGTTATCAAAATGAAGGAGAGAGCTCGTTATATTAATGCAATAGAAAAGGCCCAAACCCGGGAAGATCTAAGCGACTTTTACGCGGTAGTTGCCGGTTCGGTAAAAGAAAGCCTGGAGTTGTATCTTGAAATATTGAACAGTGGCGCCATAATAAAATAGACTCAATGAGGGATCTCTCAATGTCTCCCATTCCCAAAAACTCTTACGCCCCCTCCGGGGGTTGGGGGGCTGTTCGCCTAACCAAAACCATAGTAACATCATCATGGCAGTTATAGTCTTTCAATTCCGCGAGAACACCATCTTTAATCTCATCAAGGGGTTTGTTTCCCAGGCGGGCAATGGCATCTCTCAGCCTGGAAGGGCCAAACATATCATCCCTGATGTTCCGTTTGTTTTTGACGCTGCCTTTTTTCCAGGCTTCAACAATGCCGTCGGTATAGAGGAACATGGTATCACCGATATCAAGGGAAAGCTTCGCGTCAACAGTCTGTTCCCTGATATTTTCGGGAAGACCAATCCATAATCCGTCTGTTTCCACTTCTTCAACAGAATCAGTGTTCGCTTTGTAGATCATAATATCCTGGTGAAGACCGGAAAAAGAGAATGAACCTTCTTGAAAACAGGCCAGGGCAGTAATAGTCATATAAGTGTTTTCATCGATCTTATGAATGTTTTCACTAATGATCCTGTTAACTTTTGAAAGAAGACCCACAGGGTTAATATCGTTTCCTTCTTTGATAGCCATATGAATAGCAGTTTGGGCCATCATCATAATAAGTCCCGCGGGAATACCATGCCCGGATACGTCACCGATAATAATCCAGTCCCTCTTCCCGGTATTGATAATATCATAATAATCGCCGCCAACTTGCAGGGCAGGTTCCATGTAAACTGAAATGTCATACCCCTGGATGTGCGGTTTTTTAGGGAGGAGAACTGTTTGAATTTTTCGGGCCAGTTCCATTTCAGCCCAGAGGGAATCACGAACTTCGGAGATTTCCAAATTCATAATTTCCAGCTCTTTCATCGCTTTAACCAGTTCAATAGTTCTCTCCTCGACTTTGATCTCCAGGCCGTCGGAAAAAGTTTTAAGTTCTTTTTTCATGGAATTGATCCTGTCGGCCAGGGCAAAGGAGATAATAAGAGCAAAGGCAACCAAACCCAGAAGCATGCCCCAATTGAAGATCAAATTAATTGAGAGCACCCCAAGCAACTGTAGTACATAGATTACCCCTCCAAGAAACGCGGGGCTAATGGAAATGGTAAAAAAATAAGCAGATCTCTGGCGTTTAAAAACAAGATATACCCCGACAATAATAAAATAAACGGCAGTTGCAGATATAGTTAATAAGACACATTGAATTATTACTGAATAAACCGGGAAGAACCATGTGAGTACAGTGCAAAACCCAACGATAATATTTACAACCATGATACTGTTTGAGGCTTTATGCAGGCGAGGCGCATTGATTTTGGTCTCCAGGAAGGTTCTGGTAAAAAAAAGGACAGAGATAGACATGAAAAAAATACTCAAAAGGATAAAGTAGCTGTTCCACTGCGGAGAATTGGGCCAGAGAAACTGAAATGACGTCCCATGATTGGCAACAATGAAGGATAAAAAACTTGATGTCATTAATACATAGCTTAGATAGCTAATGTGGCGAACAGAAATATAGATAAAAAGATTAAAAAAAATCATTATAAGAATAGCCCCGTACGAGAGCATCGAAAGACTATACTCGGTTATTTCATGCTGCTTAAATTCGGCTTCCTTCCAGGCTTTTAGTATGATTCTCATGGCGCCGGTCGTTTCAAACCTGAGGTAGCAGTCTGTTTGTGACCCCGGTTCCAATTCCAGCGGAAAAATAAAAGTTTTATAATTATAATAACGCTCTGAAAACTTTAAATTATCCCCGGTTTTAAAAACAGTGTGTGCCGTATAAAAACGCAGGTCATCAATATGGGGGGAAACCTGTTCAATGAATATGTTTAGAACAGAATCACTTTTATTTTTGAGCGAAAACCGAACCCAATAAGCAGAATGAGTATAGCCAAAAGAGGGAGCTGCCCTGGTTGAAACAGCCCATCTATCTTCGTATTTTTTATCAAGCAGCTCATCTATCGTAATTTTCTTCGACTCATCCTCAAGAACGTCCATGTGCAAACCCAGGGTTATCTCATGCAGAGAATTATCAACAATAATTGTCTTTGAAAATAGAGGAGCAAATGCTGCCGGGATCAAAAAGAATATAAGCAGTATGATAATATATTTTTTTCGGGCTTTCATCTTGTATTTGAGTATACACTTAATTGAAAATAATTCAAGAATTTAATTTCTTGCGATAATAACGGCAGTAGTATACTATTGGTCAGAGGTCACCAGATGAAAAAAGAACTAAAACCCGACACCTACGCAATAAGCACCTTAGAGCGATATACCGGATCATCTGCTGCGGAATTCGGCTCGCATATATTACTGGTAAATTTTCAACGATACGTAGAAGATTTTGCCGCGAGTACGGGAGCTGAAATAAAATCGGGATACTGGACAGCAGCCCATGATAAAGACAATAATATCTCAATAATAAATTTTGGCGTGGGCTCACCATCGGCCGGGATTATCGCGCACTGTCTATCCTATGTGCACCAGGTAGAATCGGTCCTGATGCTGGGAATGTGCGGAGGCATAGATGAAAAACTGGAAATAGGCGAGCTGCTCATACCCACAGCCAGTGTACGGGACGAAGGCACAAGCCAGCACTACCTGAAACAGAACGTTCCGGCTCAGCCGAGTTTCCGCATTAACAGGGTCTGTGAAGAGGTTATTAAAAGGGAGCTTAAAATCACACCAAAATCGGGAATTATGCTAACGACGGACTATCGAATGTGGGAGTTCGATAAAGAGTTTATCCAGTATATACTCGATCACCGGATACTGGCAATAGACATGGAAATAGCCACCCTTTTTGCGGTCGCGTACGCCTTAAACCTGCCCATTGGCGCAATAATGCTCATATCCGATCTTCCCCTTGAAAAAGGAGGAATAAAAAGCAAAGAAAGTGCCCAGATGGTCTTTAACCAGTATACGGAACGGCACCTCTCAATAGGACGCAAAGTTTTACAGGAAATCAAAAAAAGAAACTCTATTGGTGAACCGGCTCGTTTAAAAAGTGAGTGGTGAATTTGGTTGGGAGCTGCTCTCTCAAGAAAGTTCAAGGTTCGAGGTTCGAGGTTTTTTGTCCGAGGGTTAATTACCCGGAAAGAGATTAAACCTGTTTTGGACTTTCTTCCGTATTTTTTCCCTGCTCCGCCGGGTCAGCACTCTCAAGAAACTTCTTCTTAAACAGGGCCTGTTTCCGGGGATTTTGCCCCGGGTTTGGTTTTTGGAGACGTTGCAGTGCAACGCCTCTACGGGCCTGTTCCCGAAGATTTTATCCGGGGCTCTGCTCTGTCCACGGGGTTGAATCCCCGAGCTACAATACGTTGCCCCGCTGGTGCAATTCTGTCTTGCGTCAGCATCAACTAATGATCAACCAATGCCCTGCGGGCGATTCAGTCCCATACCGGAAA
>JAAENB010000292.1 GCA_024224995.1 bacterium
CGGAGCCGGGCGTCCATGATGAGGCATTCAAGTCCGAGATATCCCCTCGCAGGAAGCTCATATTGCTGTAAATATCGGAGAAGCTGAATCCCTCGTCTTTCTCTGAATTATCGTTTTGAGTAAGCCCGGCCTCGCACCCGGTCAAAGCAAGTACCCAAATACAGAACACCGTTGTAGTAAAAAAATTTTTCATTTAAAAAGTCCTCCTGAATTTTATTGTTGCTGATATCTTTTAAATATAAAATTCATCGATTCGCTGTCAAACTTTTTAAATACTGCGCGGGTTTAGACATGAAGCAGGAATATCCTGCTCCGTTAATTCACGCGGCTTCTAAAAAAAAATCAGCCTCATAGTTGCCGCAGACCGGATCTTCCGGAACACCGGGAATTTTTTGGTTGACATTTCCCGCAGAGAGTGGTCTCTTAAGATATCAGGTATAAAAATGAAGAAATCAAATCCAATTACAGAAGAACTTATAGCGCCCTGCGGAATGAATTGCGCTATTTGCAGTAGATATCTTTCTTATGTTAATAATTTAAAACGGCCACAATGCACGGGCTGCCGCCCGGAAAATAAGAAGTGTGAATACTTATTTAAAAAATGTACGGGGATTAATAATACTTCGGAAGGCAATTCCGTCAATACCGTCTTTTGTTTTGAATGCCATCAGTATCCCTGCAAACAGATCAAGCGTATGGATGACAGGTATAGAAAAAATTACAACATGAGCGTAAAGGAGAATCTGGAACATATTGAACAAAAGGGAATTGATAAATTCATTGATGCTCAATACAAGAAATATTGTTGTTCAAAGTGCGGCGGATTAATCTCAATTCACAATAGAAAGTGCTTCAACTGTGATACGATCACCCGGTTAGTAGAAAAAATCAGTAAGGAATCTTAACGCAGGATTAATCAGAAAATATTTCCTGCTTTTATTGTCGGCATTAATATGATGCTGTTAGAGGATTAAAAGAATGAGTAATTATGACGGATATGATATAGTTTTATTGTTTACTTTTTCCGGTGTTTTTTTCGCCTTTGTCTTATCAATAGGAACAGTGTTGAGCCGGGAGAAAAAACCAATTGATTATATCATTGCCGGTTTGTGGTTCTGTTATGGTTTTTTACTTCTACAGGTTTGCAATTATTTTATAATAGATGATGAATCTTCATGGACCCTCTTTTTTTTAGCGGAACCTCCTGCGGCTTTTATTATGGGGCCGCTTCTTTTCTTTTACTTCAGGCATATAATTGACAGCGCTCAAAAATTTTCCAAAGGCACAATCCTTCATTTTATCCCTGGTATTCTTGTTGCTATGGTTTGTATTTTTTTAGCCTTCACGAATGAGCCTTTTGAAAACCCTCTCGCGGACTATATATTTTCAATCCCCTACCTGTGGATAGAAGGATATTTGATTTTGGGTCTTTTTTATTCGTATTCATCATGGATGTCGAAATTAGTTAAAAATAGAAAAGTATTTATAACAGCTCTTTTACTTTTAATAGAGGCTATTGTTATTTTTGGATTGTTAATAGGAGTAGAATTCCTGGAATATGGAACTCTCCTTGTCATTGTATCGGTTATGGCTCTTCAAATTATGACAACAATCTATTTTATCGGCCGGCGATATCCCGAGTTCCTTTTTATTATGACCAGTGAAATGAGTATGGTAAAGTATGAATCTTCAAAGATTAGAGGATTGGACACAGAAGCAGTACTCAAACGAATGCAGGATCTTATGAATTTTCAAAAGATTTATATGGATGATGAGCTCTCTTTGCAGTCTTTAAGCGACAGGCTGGAGATCACAACTCATCAATTATCTGAAATCTTAAATGAACGAATTGGTAAAAACTTTAATGAATATATTAATCATTTCCGAATTGATGAGGCTCAAGAATTACTGGAAAAAAATATGGAGCAATCAATTATTTCTGTTGCCTACACCGTTGGTTTTAATTCAAAATCATCTTTTAATTCGGTATTCAAAAAATTCAGCGGGGAAACACCCTCTGAATACAGGAAAAGGGTCGCGTTCTAAATTTATAAAGTTAAAATTCTATTTCAAAGCTAAGAGCAATACTGCTTAAATAGACTGTTGATTTATTATTGATGTCTATTTTCCCGAACGCAAAATAGTCAACATCTTTAGTAGAATCGGTAAAGTTGGGATCACGAGAAAACTGTGCCGTTACGGTAAGTGAGTAAATATCATTAAAGAGAAAATTTATTACCGGTCCAAAATTCCAGGTAATGAAGTCCGATCCCCATCCACCGGAATTTACCGTTGAATCATTTACTCCTGTGATGCGTTGATCTGTTCCAAATACAAAACCTATTAGATTAATACAGGCAGGGCTTAACGGCATTTGGTATCCCACAAGAAAAGATTGAGACCAGGTAAAACCATTCCGGTTTTGTCCGTCATCGTCTTCCCATAACCAGTACCTATGCTCATGAGTCGCACCGGTAAAATGCTGGTACGTAATACTTTCTTCTGCTGAGAAAACAAGATGGGTCCAATCCCCTTTTATAATTTCACCCAGGTCAAATTCAAACGCAGCGTTTATTTCAGAAATAGAAACAATCCCGGCAGCATTTTCAAGACCACCTGGTGTATTAAGCGCAAGCCCATACGCTTCAATAGAATCGATATTCCATCCTGTACCTATTTTAGCAGCCAATCCTAATGAAAAAAAGGCCAGTGGGGTAAATTTAAAACCCGGTTCAATTTCAATTGTCACTGGCGAACAATTTGCTGATATCATAAAGGCCAGGTAATCCAGCGTTTCCACATAAAAAGTATAACATGCTTTTATTCCATAGTCGCTGGAATCCTGAACACCAATCCCACTTAAACGAGGATAATATGCTGCATCGATACCAATAGAATGAGTAATTTCAAAATCCGGGGTTGCATTTTTTTCAATAATATTGTCATTGCCATATGCAGCCGCGATTCTCAACGGAATGACCGCGAATATTATTAGTAATTTGATAATTGATGTTTTCATTTTAAAAAAACCGTGAAAAAAGTTTAAAACCCATGTACCGGAGACTTCTTGGCCCCAAATAGGGCAGCGGCCGATTAACCAGGAAGTACTCGCTAAATTCTGTTTTCTCTCGGGCAATCAAATCGCTCATGATCCTGGCGGCAGTATGGGCGAATGAAACGCCGTGGCCGCAGTATCCAACTCCGTAAAAGATGTTTTTGTGCGTTCCCATAACTCCCACGGAAGGCGCGAAATCCCGGGTCATGGAAACAGACCCTCCCCATTTGTGATCAATTTTTAATCCCTCCAGTTGCGGAAACGTGTAGAACAGATCCTCTTCAAGGATCTTCAGGACCTGTTTATTATTACCGGTGCTTAATCCGTCATTCGCGTAATATGGGTATTCAGATCCGCCAATAATAATCCGCTTGTCTTCCGAAAGCAGAAGGTAATTAAAATTGTCCCTGGAATCGGTTATTATGCTTCCTTTCTGCCATCCAATTTCACTCAGCTGTTCTTTGGATAACGGCGCTGTGGCGATGTTGTATGCCGCAACGGGAATTGTTCCGGACTTGAAATATCCCAGGTTATGGGAATAGGCGTTCAATCCGAGAACAAGTACGGGAGCGGTTATTGTCCCCTGCTCGGTTTCCACCAGGTGAGTTTTACCGGACCTGACTTTTAGCACCTGGGTTTGTTCCCTTATTTCCACCCCCATCTCTTCAACAACTTTTTTCATTCCCCGGACCAGCTTTGCCGGGTTGACCCGCCCTCCATTTGGGACTTTTAGCCCGCCAATGTATATTGGAGATTGAATTTCCTTTTTAAATGATTCGCCCTGGAGGAGCTCTGCCTTAATGCCCATTAGCGCGTATTCTTTTCTCGTCTCTTCCAATTCCAGCATCTGCTCTTCAGTAAGAGCCGCTTCAAGGGACCCCTTTTCATTAAATTCACAGTCTATGCCGTGTTTATTAACGAAGGTTTTAATCATCTCCTCTCCGTACTCCGTCAGTTTATAAGCTTCTATGCCCTTTTCCAGGCCGAACTCTTTGCTATACTCGTCTATTCCGCCCACTTCAGGACCATGATGGCCGCCATTACGGCCGCTGGCTCCGTAACCGCAGTATGCTCCTTCGAGAACAACGATTTTTTTATTGGGATACCGCTGGGCCAGGTGATACGCCGTAGACAGGCCGGTAAATCCTCCGCCAATGATAACGATATGGGCCTTATGGTTTCCTTTTAACGGATTATTTATGACCATGAGGTTTTTATCCACTTTCGTAAACCAGAAGTTGTCCGTTGAAAACTCGTAGAGCAATTGAGGTATATTAGGATCGTCTTCCAATATATTCTTCAACTCCGACAGGCCCAGAGCCCCAAACGCGCCAATGGCCATACCGCTTAAAAAGAAACGCCTTGTGATATTTCTGTTCATATGTTTTATTCTCCGTCAAGATATTCTATTGAGTGCAGCGGTTCATCATTGGTAACGCAGTGTATTCCTCCACCTAACCGCCAGATCGCGTTTACTTCGATCATATGGACTGTCCGGTTTGGATAGAGTGACTGCAATTTAGCTCTGGCGGACTTGTCCCAGGCGTCATTGCCAAAAGCCATGCCCAGCACAAATTTATTCCCAACCAGGTAGTTCATATATATCGCGGGTAATTCTTCGCCCTTAACACTTATAAAACCCGGTATGGGAAATCGTTCTACCGTTAATCCTGCCGCTTTAGCGGCTGCTGCTAAATTATCGAGGTTTGCTTTTTCTCCGGAATAAGACTCGTTTGCCGCATCAGCTACCCGGGCAATCACCACAGTTGACTCATTGACAAATCGTGCAGTGCCGTCAATATGACCGGTTGTGATATCCTCGGGATCATGTCCTTCCATCCAGATCACCCTGGATACTCCAAATTTTTCTTTTAAATATATCTCAGTTCGTTCCTTTGACCAGCCCGGATTCCGGTCACGCTGACAATCCCAATTAAGCATTACCATGTCCTTACCATTAGCTTCCAGGTTACCTCGTTCCAAAATATAGCTGTTGTTATTTTCATATTCGCCTCCCACCCGGTGACAGATCACTTGCGGAATTTTATTATCGTTTTTATATTCCACATCATCTCCCGAGTCCTGACCATAAGCATCAAATCCGAAATCCTGTACCCATTTACTGTTTTTATCAAAAACATAAACCGGTCCGTTGTCTCGAAGCCATATACTGTCGTAATTTGCCGTATGAAAGGTAATTCTTGTTAAAGGAACATTTTGTTCCCGGAACATTTGAGTCGCCCTCGATTTCATGCTTTCATTAAGAACAATTAGATTAACATTTTCATACTGTTGAATCACAGCAGCAATGCTCACAAAGGAAGGCCGTAAACCAGACTCCCAATCTCCGGGCCATTGCATCCAGACTGAAGCCTGCTCTTCCCATTCACCGGGTAATCGTGTAGACGCGGTGTCTCTGGCTTTTGGTTTTGTACAGGAAACGTTCACCAGCATCAGGAATCCAAAAGTAAGCATAAAAATCCGGTTAATTGTAATTCTCAGGTCCATTTATTATCTCCAAATTTAGTTTAATTTCATCTTTAGAAAATTTAGCGATAAATCCTGTTTGGATCGACCTTATATATAATATTGGACTCTTTTTTTGTTTATTTCAAGGAGAAATCAACCTTCATTTTTAAAAAATTTTGTCTTATTTTTTGGGCTCACTATAATGTACCTGGTTTCTATGAAAAATCAGGCGGAAGAATTATTGAGAACAGGTTTATAAATTCAAGATCAATTAATGCCCCTGAAAACAATCCCTGGTTTGATGAGTGTCATTGGACAGAGGGAGTAATTGATCTTAATGGTCCGGGGTATTCGTACGCTCCGGCGGGATGTTAGCGCGCCGGCCTGTGAGTCCTGATGAACTTGAGGGGATGCGTGTAGCGCTCCGCGACCTCTTCGTCTGTGGTCAGGCCCATGTCCTGGGGCCACGCATCTGCCCTCAAGTTGGTTGTGCGTATTTCGAAGTGCAGATGGTCGTTCCACGAATTGGTCCCAATCACTCCGTCCGTGCGGCCCACCAGGCCAATGCGTTGATTACGCCGGACGACTTCATTGAGCCCAACCTCAATGGTCTGGCAGTGGGCATAGAGGGACCAGACTCTCTTGTTGGTGTCATTTTCCCGGTAATCGTGTTGAATGAGGATGAGGTTCCCCCACCCCTTATCTCTATCTCCGCCATTATGCCGGTCCGGATAGGCTTCCCGGTCATAGACGATGTCGACGACCACGCCGTCCCCAATCGCCCGGAGTTCGTACCCTGCAGCGCTTGAGCCGTCATCTCTCATGAAGTCGATAGCCGCGTGAATGCCGTCATCCCTGTGGACGAGATAGCTGGAGGCGTCCCAGGTTTTGTCGGCTTCCGGCGGCTCCCGCCAACCGTCCATTTCGCCTGGATTGACGGGGAAGTCGAACCCGTCCGCAAGGGCGTTGCCCTCAACGATGGGCACGTTCCAGGAGACGTCATTTGTACCGTCACAGCCGCTGGCACTCAGCAGGAACACAAGCAGGAAAAGTGCGAGCCCCGCATCTCGAATCGTGAATCTTTGCTGCATAATTACCTCTCATTTTTTGTCATATTGTGCTATATTTTGAAAATTTAGCGATAAATCCTGCCTGGATCGACCTGATATATAATATTGGACTCCTTTTTGGAGAAAATTTATAGAATCCACTCATTAACATCCTCTTCATCCAGGTTAGATTGAGTCGCTTAATGTAATTTAATAACTATCAAAGGCGCGGTCTTGCGAGAAGACTGATGGAATTAATCGAGGATGAAGCCATAGCATCAGGAACAAGGCTGATGTCAACCGACGTACGAGCGGACAATACCGCCGCGATAAAGCTTTATGAATGTATGGGCTACAAAACCACTGAACAGAACAAACCAAAATTGTTTGCCGCTAAATTGGGCAACCCCAATAGAATGACAAAAGAACTTCTATGAATAAGGCATGTCTGCAACAAAGGGCATTTCAATTTTGATACTGTATTAAAAGTTTAGTTAATATAAATCCAATTATTGAAAGACTAATATTTGTTAAAAATAGAACAAGTATTGCCATAAAAAAATAGAAAATACGTTTTTTTACTAAAACAATTCTATCTGAGTGATTACCAACAAGCGCCAATATTAATAATTCTATAGATGAAAAAATAATTCCATATAGTAACATTCCAAATAACATAATTTATTTCCATTTAAAATAATTTTGCTGAGTCTTTCACAAAACGCCCGTGTTATGTGTTATTTTTGAGGCAATTTGTCACTTAATTGATTGATATTTATTTGTAAGTAACGAGTAACAGAACGATTACCTTTCTGTTGAACTGTTTCCATTTTGGAAATAATTCCATGGTTCGTGGTATGTTCCAAAATGGAACTCACCACTTTTTCATCCAATTCTCCGCTTTCAAAGATATTTTTCAGGTGTTTTGTTATGGCTGGTCGCCCAACATCAAAAAGTTCTGCCATTTTTTTCTGAGTTAACCAGATGGTTTCATCTTTGAATGTGGTGTCGATTTTTATTTTGCCATCAATCGTTGTGTAGAGGACGATTTCGGATTGGTTTTCTGCTTTATTCATTATTATTTCTCTAATTGTTGCATCTTACTCACTATCTATCACTTAATTATTCCTTTTAAAAAATTAGTCAAGAGGATTCCGCTCTCCCCCGGCTATTTAAGGCCAACTCTCTTCTATATAAAGGCATATCTGCAATAATGAGTTATAAACAGGCACTCAACTTTCTGTTTTTTGCACGCAAAAAATGCAAAAAATAGAAAAATATCTTGACAAAAAACCAATTGTGATCAGATACTTGAAAAGTGAATAAACCGTCCGGACGGGCGGCACATAAAAAATTATTCACAAAAATATAAATCATAAATCATCTTAAAGGAGGTCATTATGACCGGAATCAGTAAAAAATTGGTGGTTCTTCTATCATCATTTCTCTGTATTTTTTTCTTGTCATGCGAAGTCAATGATATTAATGATATCAACGAAGGTGAAATTGCTGCTGAAGCCGATATTAACGGTTCAAAAGCATTTCTTCCCGATGAAAGTCCCCGTTTTAGCAGCAGCGCTGTAGCTGTACCAACTGTTGTTTCTTTTAAAAGCGTTCATGGAAAATACCTGGTTGCTGAAAAAAACGGCGGCAATACAGTGAATGCCAACCGGACCAGGATCGGTTCATGGGAAAAATTCACTCTGGATGCGCCCGGCCCCGTTATGGATGGGAACAAGATCCATATTCGTACCTCAAGCAACTATTATTTTTGTGCCGAATCAAACGGTAATTTGGTCGCCAACAGAAGAGCCGCAAGAAGCTGGGAGACTTTTACCCTGATCAATCATTCCAACCCCGGCGGTCCTCTGAGGAACAATGACACAATTACTCTGAAAAGCTGCCACAATAAATACGTGGTTGCTGAAAGTAATGGGAAAGCAAACGCGAACCGGACAAGGATCGGTTCATGGGAGCGGTTTACCGTTGTTGCTCACAGCCTGCCCTCATTAGACCGGGGCAATAATGCGGCTTTAGGAAAAAGCAGTTCTCAATCCTCCACGGGCTATAGCGGTTCTTCGTCTCGTGCCGTTGACGGCAACACCAGTGGAACCTGGGGACATGGCTCTGTTACTCACACTGCCAGGACAACATCTCCATGGTGGTCTGTTGATCTGGGCGCGGCGCACCGGGTTACCGGCGTTACCCTGTGGAACCGTACGGATTGCTGCAGCAGCCGCCTTGCCAATTTCCGCGTGGAGTATCTCGACGCAAATGGCAGCCTTATTACGTACTGGAATCATAGCGGTACAGCAGGAACCAGGACCGATATTACTCTTCCCGCAAGCGGCGTCCATTCTGTCCGGGTCCGGCTTAACGGAACCCAGTACTTATCTCTTGCCGAGGTACAGGTCTGGGGTGAATTGTATTCTATGAACCCAACAGAGCAGAGAAAAATTGATTTCCGGGATATGGTTCTCGACAATAATCCCAGTGGGAGTTCACCTATGGGGATACTGGCATATGAAGGTATACCAATCAGTGATGCCGATATTGACGGCGCGATAAACTCGTTTAAGACGAAGGAAACCGGTGACTTTAGACTGGCCCAGATTGTGCGGGTTCTCTGTCTTACTGATGAATATGATCATAAACTTTTACCGGCCCTGGAAGAGTCGGATTTCTGGCTCACAAAGGGTGAAGATCTTTACTGCCTCTGGTCGGAAAATCATATGATATTATGGACCTCATCGGCCTATCTTTTGAAGCAGCGTGAAGGCTGGGAAATGGACCCCACAATGGAGAGCAGGCTCAAGCACTATCTTGATCTAAAATTAAAATATGGGTTTTACGAGTTCTTCTCCAGTACCTACCTGCCTTTTACCTTAGGAGCCCTGCTTAACCTGGCGGACTTTGCCGAAGACGGAGAGATTAAAGCCAAGGCTACACTGGCCGCGCAAAAGCTTATGAAAAACTGGCTCCTTATGGTTAATGATAAAGGCGCATTCTACCCCGTTGCGGGCAGGAATTACAGTGAGCGCTACACCTCCTTTGGGTCAAGCTCAATCACCTGGATCAATTCCGGCCTGGGTCCAATGAGAACAAGCTGCGATTATGCCGGTTCTTTTCTTGCAACAAGCAGTATTGATCTTAGTGACGTTGAAGCTTCGTGGAGCAATTCTCTGAATACTACATTTAAATTCGGCCATTCACAGGGCGATAAATTGACAGTCCACGCGGGACAGACCCGGGTAGACCGTACGGTTTTTCAGTGGAGCTCGGGCGGATATTTTCATCCCGATGTGGCTAATGACACTACCTGGCTCGTTGATGAATATAACCTTGAAAACAATCATCATTTTGAAGTGTTTAAAAGCATTCCCAATTTTCCCGACAAGTGGTCAAATGGTTTTTCAAAAATCGGGGCGGTCTTCTCAAGAGGATCAAGCATTTCCCAGGCTACGATTAAGATCTATAAAAATAAAGGCGTGGTACTTACGTCCCTGGAGAATTTTTATCCCGGGTACCGCGGTTACCAGCAATGGCCCTGGGCTGCAACGGTTGATGATATCGCGGTGTGGACCCAGGCTCAGGATATTAGTGCCGGGTGGAAACCGGAAAGCAGGCTCAGTGCCAATACCCATCTCCCGAAAATTCAGCAGAACGGCAATGTGGCGTTGATCACCTATTTCCCCAAAATAGAGATCCGCACTGCCCAGTGGCTGGGAAAATACGATACCTTTGTGACATTGCACTGGCCCGAAGACCGGTTTGATGAATCCTTTGGCCATGGGAAATGGATTATCGGGCGTAAGGGTGATAGTTATATTGCCGTTTATCGCTATGGTACGGGCAAACGAAACGGGTACTATTACTCCAATGCCAACCGGGGCCGCCAGATGTGGGCCGTCATTGTTGGCAATAAAAATACTCACGGAAGTTTTGGCAGCTTTGTTAATATTGTTAAAGCCGCGAAGATTAGCGAGAGTTATCCCTTTGTTTTTAAGGAGTTTAGAAGAGTGTATAAAACCGGGATTTCCATTGACGGGAAATCAATTAGTAACAGGTGGTGATACTTCGGCTCCGCCGAGACGACAGGCCCCCCGATGAAATCGGGGGAGCCTTCGGCGGAGTGAAGAATCCCCTATCAATCTCCGGGGATTTTGATTTTAAAGCCGATTCCATTCAGCATCATTAGAGCATTCCGGCGGACTATGTCGGCTTCATCGCCAAATGCTTTCTTTCGATCACGCGGCGGAAGAAATCCGGAATCCATGTTTCCCCAGCGAGCTTCCATCACAAATCCAAATTCTTCGCTTTTTTCACCAAATTTTCGAACGGGCAGGTAAATTTTCCGGTCAATGAACGAACCCAGGAATGTTGTGATGGCACGAGATCTGAACACAGTCGTAAATATCTTGTCGAAGTCCTTTTTTAGCAATGCTTTCGCTCTCTCATATGCCTCTTTTTTTCGTTTATACTCCTTATTATCATTAAATAAAATTTTTAATGCCGGCTTCCCATTTCCCAGTTCCGATTTCCAGTATGCAGCATAATATGGAAAAAAAATTTTCCACGCGGCAGTTATGATTTTATTATTTTTATTAAGGGCAGCCTTGAGATTGAGTAAATTCATGTGCCGCACAAGCACGTATGGCTGAATCTTCGGTAAATACATGTAAGAATTTTTTTCAGTATATTTCCGGCCCATCTGGGAGTAAAACAGGGCCAGTATTCCCTTAAAATGCTCACGGTCCGACCGGGAACGGATTACCTTGTTGGGAATGGATTTGAGTACATCGTGTGCCGCTTTCTGGGCCGAGAGCCAGTCCTTTAATTGTAAGGCGCAATCCTCCTGGTAATCCTGATTATCATTTTTGCCCCAGAGCCCGGCTTCGAAAAGGTTTAAAAACTCTTTGGTTAACAGGGCTTTCATGGGCACGTCGAAATTAACCTGCACAGTCATTTGCGGGTTGTTATCTTGAATCGTTCCATCCTTCCCTACTGCGGTATACAAATGGACGCCATTATCTAATTTTAATCGCTCATCGAGACTCTCCTTTAAAGCATAGTATTGGTACATCTTATTAAAGCCGGGATTGTCTTTGGCGCTCTTTCCCGCGTTTGCGATACATTTATTGTACACATCAAAGACCTTGCTCGCTCGGACAAAGACTTCCGAACGGCCGATAATCTCTACGCGTTCATCTTTGGTATAGCTGGCTTCGTTCGTGGCAACAGCGGACCAGCAATCGGATATAATTTCCAGGTCCGGAATTACTTCCGACTCAAAGGGAGCGGAGACTACTTCCAAACCGCAGTGATTCGCCCCAGGCTTACAATGATCCAGAACAACCCGAAGCGCTCCCTTGCCGAATTTTTCAAGCTTGCGAATTCCCAGGTCGTCTTGATTGGGTAACTGGCGAATAGCCTGTCCCACCTGATGGTCATATTTCATTATGCCGTCCAGCGCTTTATATTCCCCCCCGTTCTCTTTTTTTGCGGCAACGGTTAGCCTTGACCAGAATTCCACTTCCAGGCCCACAGTGAGACCCTCGACCGCCTGGAGCAAACCAGGCACAAATAATATAGTACTGAATATTGCAGTTTTTAAAATATTACGGGTATTCATAGAATTTCCCTCCGGTTTTTCATATTATTAAAGTATATTTGTGGTGATTAAGGATGTCAATATAATATTTGAAAAACAGCAAACTTGTATGTATATTCATTAGCTATTGCCAAAATTGAAAACTGAAATATGACACTGGGTTTTTCTTATCGGGCGGCCGGAGTCCCGGGAAACTTGTTCCAGCAGTTATGACCGCTATAGAAAGGCGAGAGAAGATATGTACTTTAAATAATCCCCGCCGCAGCTAGCGCCCCTCGCGCAAGGGATATGGAGGGTTTAGTCCGGAGGTCTTCCGCAGGACCGGAACGAAGTGGAGCCCGGAGAAGCCCGGCCCGAAGGGTGCGCCCAAATTTAGTTTTATTATAAAGAGCTCTAAGATCACAAAAATGTTAACAGTCTTAATCTACAACAACTATTGTTTGATCTGCCCGTTGCGTTTCATAGCTCAATTTTGCCCAGTCTGCTGAGCGTACGGTATTGGAAACGCGGAGTTCATCAATAAGCCCGTTGAATTTTTCAGGGAAAGCTGTACCGTGTCCGATCCTGAGGGGGGTAGCCGTATTTGCAACTCCCCTGGTGTCGGCATTTGTCTTTTCCGCGACCTTGCTTCCATTGACATAGAGCTTTCCAGTGCCGCTGGCGTCGTCATAGGTTCCGGTCACATGGACCCACTCCCCGGCAGAGTAGAGATTCTCCGCGGAAATTTCATTACCCCAGCCGCCGAAGTAGTCACCCCAGCTCCCATCTTCACAGCCTATTCTAAAGATTAATCCCTTTGAATATCCTGCTTCCCCTGAGGGACGCGCCATGAGCACCCATCCATCAGTTCCCTGGGATATATGCTTGCTGATTACTCGCTGAAACGCATTGTCGACGCTTGAATTTAACCAGAGTTCAAATGTGAGGTTAGCGCTGGAACCGGGAACCGTATCAAATTCAATATAGTCGTCACTGCCGTCAAAGCCCTGACCGCTGCCGATTATGCCGGACTTGTCTGTTGAACTTACATAATCAGCTCCATAGGATCCTGTTCCTGCTGAATTACTATAGACATCGGCAGTTCCAAAAGAATCGGCATTATCCTCTCCCAGGTGCCATACTCCCGTAAACCCGTTTGCGGTTTCAAAAACCGATTCAGGACCGGACTCGCTCGCGGCATTGGGATTATTATAATACATCCTGATTGTTGTTGGAGAGCTGCTTGATATAGTATCAACCAGAACCCAAACAGTACCGCTTGAGTTGTCACTCCAGTTCTCAATTTCATAGGAGAGAGCAGTTTCGCCTGCTGCATCAGTAAAGCGTATATCGGCGCCGCCCGACTTTGTTTTTGCCGCAATATCGGGAAAATTCGCCGTATCGAGCCGAATAAGCAATGGATAATTATCTACATTTGCGGTCAAACCGAGGGTCTGGGCATTGATTGTAATATCTATATTATCATTCCAGTCAGGTTCATAAATTAATGGAATTGATGGAGTTAAGCTCTCTTCCTGCTCTTTAATGCGATCCCAGCTTCCCATATCACTACAGCTCACTACAGGTACAATAAATAATACGATTAACAGGGAAATTTTAAAAATTTGGGTTATTTTTTTATATTGTATCATTGCGGAAAAAAGCCTTATTTGTATTATTATTATAATAACTCTTCTATATAATAATACAAAAAAGAAGACTTGTCAACAAAAAACCCATCCGGGTGGTTTTCCTTTTTGGTATGATCTCAGAGCTCTTTATAAGAGCTCTGAGATCATACCGAAAAGGGCGCCAGATTAAAGAGGGGGCTTTTAAAAACAAGCTCTTTGCCGCAAAAGAACGCTTCGAAAGTGAAAACTTCTCAGAGCTCTTTATAAGAGCTCTGAGATCACACCGAAAAGGGTGCCAGATCAAAGAGGGGGCTTTTAAAAACAAGCTCCTTGCCGCAAAAGAACTCTTCGA
>JAAENB010000293.1 GCA_024224995.1 bacterium
GAATCAGCACAGCTTTTAAAAAGCTTTTTCCGGGAAAAAAGAAAAGGCCCTTCGGCCCGAAAAACGTCATTCGGAATGTAAATTATGCCTGCCTGGAGTTATGCCTCGGCAGGTTGTGAGGCTGTTTGAGCGGAGCGAGTTCCGAACGTTCTGCAGAGGCATTACTCCAGGCAGGCATAGTTTACATTCCGGGAAATATACTAATTCCCAAGCCCACCTGCGAAATCCTTGACAGGATGTTCTCTATAAGGTATCATCAGGAGTTCTGATTTCTGCTGTCCGGAGAGTCTTTTGAAAAAGTGGATCCAATTTAATATAGATCATCCAAAGATTGTGCTGCTGATACTGCTGGTTATTACCCTTGCTGCCGGCAGCGGGCTTGCGAAAATTTATTTTGATAGCTCCACTGAAACCGTTATGCCCAAAAAAGATATGGCCTATAAACTGGGCCTGCGGGCAAAAAAGATTTTTTCCGATACCAAGACCTATATGCTCACCGCGATTGAACCCCTCGAAGGAAAGGAACTCCTGTCGAACGAAGTCTTTTCTCATCTCGATAAGCTGGTAACGGAGCTTGAGGAGTTCTATGAGTTTGATTTTGAACAGGAGAATAAACGGCTGGCGCTTCTCCTGGAATTGTCCAATGTTTCTCCCGTCCCTGCCGAAGAAAACACCGCACAAACAGAACCCCATGAGATACCGGAGGCGGAGCCTGCCGCTGAAGAAACAGACCCTCATGACTCCGGCGGCGCTGATGCCTGGGACCTGGACAAAACTATTAAAACCGATTTTTACGCGGAACCCGCGCGTCCCCGGAACCGGTTTAACTATGAGCGGTTTCAGCCAATACGCTTTGGCTTGCTTTTTGATAAACTTGATCCCCCGGGCCGGAGAATGCTTGAGACCATTACGCGGTATAAGGAGTTTGGTACAATCAATCATGATGATATCCTTACGCGAGCCCGGTTCCGGGATATTCTTGAAACCTGGGAAACGGTATACCTGTATAAATCAATGGAAATAATAAAGTCCGTTATGAATCCCGTTTCCGGTGAGGATATTGCAGGAACAGAAGATGAATTACGCCCGGTAAAATTTCTTGAGGAAGATGAGAATGGTTTACGGATCCTTCCTGAAACGGAAGAAGATTTTGCCCGGTATAAAGAAAAGATTTTTAAAAATCCTTCTTTCGATTCCACGCTCTATTCAATAGACCCTGCGACAAATAAATTCAGAGCCCTTGCCATCAGTCTTGAACTGCGGCCGCTGAATGATCATAATGAAATTTTTGACTACCTCCAGGTGCTAATCGACAAATACAATACAAGCCCTGTTAAGCTTACTTCCGTGGGCATTCCGGTTATGATGAAATATGTTGTGGATTACATGAAAAGTGATCTGAGAAAATTCATGCTCCTTGTTTTTTTTGTTATCATTATTACCTTTTACCTTAATTTCAGACTCTTTCGCGGGGTTCTGCTGCCGGCAGTTTCGGTTGGGCTCGCTTCATTGTGGACCATTGGTCTGGTTGGCCACCTGGGAATCCCCATTACCCTGGTGGTTAATATTCTTCCTCCGCTCCTGGTGGCTATTGGCAGCTCATATTCCATTCATATTTTTAACCAGTATCTGCACAGCCAGGAGGAGATTCACGACCGGGGCAAGCGGGAGGGGATTCATAAATCAATGAGCCATATCTCGTCTACGGTTATGCTTGCGGCGTTTACGACCTTTATTGGCTTTATGACCCTTACGGTGAACCAGGTTGAATCCCTTCAGCATTTTGGGGTCTTCGCGGCAATTGGGACGCTCTTTTCAATGGTTATATCGGTCATGCTTATTCCCTCGGCCCTGATGCTTATGGACCTGCTTCCGAAAACCGGGGCAGGGAAACGGGATGAGACCGTGAATCGTAATCATACAAATACCCTGGTTAAGAAGATATTGGATTTTTTCAGTTTCCTCAGTTTAAAACACTCCTCCCTGGTGGTTGTTGGCGCGCTTGTTTTAATTGTGGGATTCATTTTTGGTATATATCTTATTAAGGTTGAAACCGCTCCTCTGTATAATTTTAAAGATGATTCGTATATATATCAATCGGATATGGTTATTGGTGAACTCTTTAAAGGAAGCCTGGCTATTAATGTAATTATTGATTCGGGCAGGGAAAACGGCGCGAAAGATCCGGAGTTTTTATCGGTCATTGATGAAATTTCCTCTCTTATTGCCACTCCCGAGGGAAGGAAAAGATATCATTTTTTACATACGCTTTCTTTTGCCGATGTTATCAAAAGAATGCATAAAGCCATGAACGGCGATAAAGACGGATATTATTCCATTCCCGAAAGCGAGGAAACCATTCGGGAATATCTTGAAATCTTTGCCGGTGAAGACCGGGATTCCGACGGCCGTCCCGACTCCATGGAACGGTTTGTTGATTCGTATTATCGTTATGTTAATATTTTCGTTCGCCTGGGCGCGGTAGACGGAAAGCTTTTTTCAACGGAGGTGAACGCCCAGGGGCAGAAATGGATACGGAATTTCCTGGCAAACCATCCAAAAGCGCGTTCGTATAAATGCTACTTCGCGGGAGAACCGATCAATATGTTTGCTCTTGCCCGCCTTGTTGTGCGGGGGCAGCTCATTAGCATTTTTCTCACGCTTTTTGTTGTAGCCCTGGTTATTTTCCTGCTTTTTCGGAACTGGCAGGCGGCCCTGGTGTCGCTGATCCCTATTTCCAGCAGTATTATTATAATTTACGGGACCATGGGATACCTGGGGATTCCCCTTGATTTGCCAAAGGCGCTGCTTGCCGCTATGGCTATTGGGATTGGTGTTGATGATACTATCCATATGCTCAAAACGCTGCGGCATAACCTGTTAAAAGGGTTTCCCATGCATGAGGCAATGAAGCGGACCTATGTTGAAGCGGGAATGGCTATTGTGTATACTTCTATCGCCCTTATTTTTGGTTTTTCCGTGCTGCTTCTTTCGGAGTTCAAGCCCATTATGTTCCTGGGATGGCTGGTTGCCTCTACCATGATTGCCACTACAATAGCCGCACTTCTTCTGTTGCCGGCAGTGATTATATTTTTCAAGATACCCCTTGAAAAAGAACTTGATTGGGCCGTTTTTAAACGGCTCAATCTTAACCGGTTCTTTGAGCTCGATGAGTGAGATTTATCCTGCCGCGAACTGCTTATTCAGTACTAACAGATCCTGCGGGGATTCTCCCTTTATGGTTCCTTTCAGTTCCGTATACACGTCTTTTCCTTTCATAAAATTGAGCAGCATTTTAAAGGAGATTTCGGGCTTTTCTTCAAAAGGGGAGTGCCCGCATTCCGGTATAATGACCAGTTTGGAGTTGGGAAGATCTTTATTGAATTCGTATGCCGTAGACAGGGGAATCCAGGGATCATTCTCGCCCCATATGAGCAGGGTGTCGTGTTTAATTTCAGAAAGCCGTTCTGAATAGACAGAGAGAGCGCCGAAGTCAATTGCCTTTGAAAGAAAGATCTGAATATGAGCCGCGTTTGGCGTTATGAGCCTCTGGTAGTACTCAAAGACCTGTTTTTTCGAGACCCATTTTTTATGATAGTATATTTCCCTGAGTATTATTTTCACCAGAATTTTTATCAGCAGGTTATTGCCTACAAGTGTGGTTATTTGCTGTGAAAGGGGGAGCCGTAATAAACGGAGTATCATGGGCAGTTTCTGCTCATAGGCAGGCGCGTCAACAAGTACTAATTTTTTTATCCGTTTGGGGTAACTGAACGCCAGAAGCGCGGCAAGCCCGCCTCCATATGAATGCCCAACAAAGATCACATCGTCCAGACCCATTGTTACCATCCATTTGTTTACCTCTTCCATGAGCGTTATGGCATGATAGTCGGAATCGAGGGGTTTGTCGGACCAGCCGAATCCTTTCATATCCAGCGCCCACACATGATAGCCCTCTTCATGGAGCCGGTAATCAATGGCATCCCAGGTATAGGTCGATGAGGCGAAACCATGCAGTAATACCACATGCTGCGCCTTTTTCTTTTTAGACGGGTACTCCCGGTAATGAAAATCGACCCCGTCGATATATACGTATTTATCATATTCGGTGTTGTTAAAGATCTGTCCTGAGATCCTCATATCTTCTTTTCGGAACATAAAACCCTCCAAGGTTACTGATTATTGTTCTTAATGGTAAATATGGTCCGGACGGTTTTTTTGTCAATAAAAAAGTTGGGATTTCATGAGGGCGCCTGTTAAAATTAATTCTACCGGGGAGGGCTCTGTTGGTACTAAACTCAATGAGCAGCCGGGCTGTTTCGACCCCCTGGGCGGTGGTTTTTCAAAAAAATTAAAAAATAAAAAAAAATCCTTTTCATGATTCGCTATAAATTAGAAAAAGGCTTTTCTTCTAATTTATATCTAATTGCGAATATTGCTGAGGCAGCGGATGAACAGGCTGATTGATCTTCTTGAAAAAAATTATCGATATTTTTTCATCGTCATTATAGTGTTAACATTACCCTTTGGATACTATTTTTCAAAACAAAAGTTTTTTAATAATGTTGAAGTATTCTTTGAGAAAGATGCCCCGGTAATAAGCGATTATACTCAATTTAAAGAGAAATACGGGAATGAAGAAACTGCAGTTATCGCTTTTGAAGACGCGAACCTCTTTACCAATGAAAATATAACACTCATACGAACCGTAACGGATGCCATTACTGAGATACCGGGTGTACAGCGGGTTTTTAGTATCACTAACTCTGAAATCATGAGAGGGGCAAAAGATCAAATAATTTTTGAACCAATGGTTCCTGAGGGCAGCTTAAGCGAAGCGGAGCTGCTCAAAGCAAAACAGAATATACTTGATACACGGTACGCCAGGAATCGACTCATCTCGCGAGACGGAACAATGACCGCCATCCAGGTAGAACTTGACTCGTTTAAAGATGACAGCCAAAAACGGGACGTTTTAAAATCGATTCGCGCGAAAGCGAACAAGCTGGTGGGGAATACAATTAAAACCAGTATCGCGGGATTGCCGTTTCTTGAAATGGATATGAACGAATTATCCGAAAAAGATTTTACGGTTTTAATACCACTGGTTTTTATCCTTATATTTTTTATTGTATTTATGCTCATAAAAGATATAAAACTTTCTCTTCTCTGTATGGTTAATCTTCTGTTTTGTCTTACCTGGGGCATCGGAATGATCTCATTAAGCGGCGAGCCCTTTAATATTGTAACTACCGTAATCCCGGTTATTATACTGGCCATATCAGTGGCGGATACGATCCATATTATTACTCATTATAAAGAAAAAACGATTCAAAACGGGATTTCGGCAGAAAATAACGGAACCGCTCTTATTACGGCTTCAGTAAAATCTTTATGGCTGCCGTGCCTGCTTACAACAATAACAACGGGAATCGGTTTTTTCTCTTTTTTCACCAGCACCGTACGACCGGTAAAAATACTGGGAATATTTACCGGCATCGCGATCCTGTTCGCGTATATGTTAACGATTTTTTTTCTGCCTTCATTACTCTTTTTTTTCAAGAAAAAAGTTTCGAGCGCTCATACGCGCAAAAAAAACAAAAAAGAAAAAGCGCTCGTATTAACCCCTTTCCTGGCTGTCATGGGCACCGCGTCGGCGAAATATAGCAAGTCGCTCAGTGCGTTAGCAGTGGTGATAGTCATTTTGGGAATTGTTGGTATTAATAAAATTACGTATGAAACAAATATTGTTAATTTTTTTCCCGAATCCAATCAAACAAGAATACACCATAAACATATCTCCGAAAAGTTCGTTGGCACCGTTCCACTGGTTTTACTGTTGAAAGCAAAATCCGGTGAAAATGATTTTACCCACCCTGAAAGCATTGAACTGGTAGATGCGATTCAAAGAAATACTTTTGACACAATACAAAATATATCAAATTCATTTTCTATTGCTGATTATTATAAAGAGATGAACCAGGCGTTCAATGATAATAATAAAAAGTATTATTCGGTTCCGGAAACCCGGGAGAAATTGGTGGAATTCTATGAACTTGGCGACCTGGAAATTTTAGACAGAATAATCTCACCGGATAAAATGGAAATCCGTGTTGCCGCGCAAATGAAACTGGATACAGACACAAACGCCCAAAAACTTATTGACCGCATATCTAACTATACAAAAACAATCGCCGGAGATTCCTATACCTGTACCATAACGGGAATAGCGCCCATATATATAAAAATGCAGTCCAACCTGAAGGAGAGCCAGATCCGGAGTTTCGCGGCAGCCTTTGTTATTATATCTTTTATGATGATTTTTATTTGCAGGAATATTTATCTTGCGCTGTTTAGCATCATTGTAAATTTATTCCCTATTACCATAACCCTTGGAGTCATGGGATGGCTGGGAATACCGCTTGATGTTTCAACAATTATGATCGCCAGTATTACAATGGGAATCGCCGTTGACGATACGATTCATTTTGTCACCTGGTTTAAAAGGCATATACACTCCGGTTTGCCTTTGCGTGAAGCAATAGAACGAACAGTACTTGACGCGGGAAAACCCATTGCCGTAACCACCATTGTCTTGTTTTTGAGCTTTTTCCTGTTTATATTCGGATCATTGTCATCAACACGGGCTTTTGGTGTGCTTACTGCTTTTTCAATGGTGCTTGCGTTCCTGGGAGACCTGGTTATTCTTCCGGCGTTGCTTTCATTGGTAAAGTATAAAAAATGAAATTATTGCCTGATGCGAGTTAAAAATATAAGGAGTTTCTTATGAAAATTAGTCTAATTTTACCCTGTGCCGCAACCGGTATGGACAGCCAATTAGATTTAAAATATTTATCAAAATTATTTACCAAAACCGGGGAAACCGGTGGAACGAGCATTATGGGATGTATCCCCTCAGCGCTCCCCACTCTTGCCGCCCTTACTCCTCCGGATATTGACGTGAGTATTACTGATGAGAATATTGAAAAGATAGATTTTGACAGGGATGTTGATATTGTGGGAATATCTTTTTTAACCCTCTTAAGCCCCCGGGCATATGAAATTGCCGATGAATTTAGAAAACGCGGTGTCCATGTTGTTCTGGGTGGAATCCATACCACCATGTTTCCTGAAGAAGCGTTAGAACATGCCGATACCATCTTTATTGGTGAAGCGGAAGATACCTGGGGTACGTTTATAAATGATTTTCGCGCAAAAAAGCCTGAAAAAAAGTATGAGGCCGAACAAAGGCCCGATTTGCAAAAACTGGTGATTCCAAGATGGAACCTCATGAAACATAAATATTACACTGTCTATCAAGTTCAGACAACACGGGGATGCCCCTTTGATTGTGATTTTTGCGCGGTACGAACATTTCAAGGACCGCCAAGGAGCAAACCTGTTGAACATGTAGTCCGTGAAATTCAAGAAACTCTTAAATATAATAAGATACCGGGATGGCGATATGTCCAGTTTGCTGATGATAATATTATTTCAAATAAGGCATTCGCCAGGAAACTTTTTAAGGCGCTCATACCGTTAAATATCAGGTGGTCCAGCCAGATTAGTATCAACCTGGCCCAGGACGATGAATTGCTCGATCTTGCTCAAAAAAGCGGGTGCGATAGTGTCTTAATCGGCTTTGAGTCAATATCACAACAGAGCCTGGATTCGATTAATAAAGGCAGCGTAAATAAGAAAGATTTCTATAAAGAAGCAATACAAAAAATTCATGATCATGGAATTACGATATTTGGAATGTTTATTCTTGGTTTTGATGGAGAAGATGAATCGATGTTCTCGGAACTGGCACAGTTCGTCAAAGAAACAAATATAGCCTTCCCTGTTTTTAATATTTTAACCCCTATCCCGGGAACCCGTCTCTATGACAGGATGCAGGAAAAAAACAGGATTGTCCATGACCAGTGGGAAAAATATAATGGTTCCCATGTATGCTTTCAACCCGATTCCATGTCTGTTGAAGCATTACAAAATGGCTACTACTGGTTATTAAAAGAGGTCTATTCTTTTGAGGCAATTTTTAAGCGGCTTGATTATTTATGGGAAATGGGATTCAATAAACTTGACCGGAACTATACTTTTCTCAAACTGTTTTTAACGGTTAAATTATGGCTGCAAAAATTTAAAGAACAAGGGACTATGGTTGGTTTTATTGAACGATCCATTCTGGAACTCCGGACAAAAAAGGGGATCAATTTTCAAGCCTTGCCAATGCTCTTGAATTTTTTCCATTTTGCTGAAAATTTACCGGAAACGGATTTTTCTCCACCGGGTAAATAGCCTCCGGCATGCCGGAGGCTGCGCTGTACAATGGGCAATAATTACGACGCTTTATATCGCCGTTCTTCATTGTCCCAGTATAAATACTCTTTACCGAATTTCAGCGCTCTCAGCGAAATATTCGTAAGAGACCCGTATTTCCACACCGGCCGCAGGTTAATAATATCGAGCATTTTCCAGAACATGCCCATGAGCGGAATAAAAAAAGTATCACTAACATAGAATTTATTATTTTTCCGGCACGCTTCCAGTATTTTTTCCGCGCACTCTTCGTTGAAATCATCGCTGAGATAATATCTCACTTCAACAATATCGCCGGGAGATTTAACAATGCTGGCCCGTTCCGCGATGCGTTCCATTGGCGCGTCTTTGAGCAGAATAACCCCAACGGAAAAATAGACGATTTTAACCTTTGGCAGTTTATTGGCAAACTCGATAGTTTCCGTAATAGTATCTATGTCCTCACCGGGACCGCCCAGGAGGAAACCGATGGAGTAGGGGATCTTATGCTTCACATAGAGTTTGGCTACATCCTGGATCATCTGTCCGGTAAACCCTTTGTTATAACTCTTGAACATTTTTTCGGACCCGGCATCGGCGGTATAATCCACCCCCATGCACCCGGCCTCTTTGAGCAGCCGAACGAATTCGTCGTCATGGCCAAGGGGATTTAATTCAACTTTAAATTTGAATTTGACTTTTCGTTTAATAATCTCACGTAAAATGTCGGCAGCATGATTCCGGGGAGAATTATACAGGGCATCGGCGAAATCGAAATATTTCATACCGGTTTTTTTTATAACGTATTCAATTTCATCAACAACCCTTGAAGGAGAACGGAGGCGTACGCAGTCGCCGTGAATGTTGCTGTCGTTGCAAAAGGAACAGCGCTGGGTACAGGATTTTTTAGTCATAATGCCGAAAAATCCCCTGTTTCTTTTATATTTTTTATGATCAATAAGGTCAATAGCCTGAAAGGGGATCGCGTCGAGATCCTGGACAAAATCCGGAGGATTGGAAACCAGTTTCTTTCCTTTTAAATAGATAAGCCCGGGAATACCGGACCAGTCTTTTTTGTTCTCAATACACTCAAGCAATTGGGGAAAGGAATTGTCTGCTTCGCCTACGATGCCAAAATCGGCTTCAAGCCCTTCCATAACCGGCTCCGGGTAATTGCTGAAACCAGCACCGCCTGCTATAAGAACCGCGTCTGAATTGGCCCGGATAGTATCCACACAGGCTCTATAATAAGAAACAAAACTTTTATCTTTTGTTATGATCGTGTCAACGTTCCGGATGCTCATTCCCACAACCTGGGGATTAAATTCTTTGACGGCTTTCTCAATATCGCCAAGTTCGTTTTTGGAGAACATCAGGTCTACAAGACGGATCTCGTGTCCCTTTTCACGCAAACCAGCCGCCAGGTAGAGTAATCCCAGTGGAGTTACCCGGTGAGAAAAAAATACCTGGTTGGGGGATATCAGCAAAATTTTCATTACACGGCCTCTTTTTTAATTAATGTCGGTTCTTCGGTATTCGCTGTTGTTAATGGAGCAACGTCGGGTACTCTTTTTTGAGCGTAATCAAAGTGGTCAATAAAAAGGATCATGGCGCTGATTTTTGTAAACCGCTTTGTCCACATGCGCTTAATAATCTTCCGGATGAACCGCGAAGTAGCCTTTTCCCGGAAGAGCATTTCCTTGAACAGGTAGAGGGTAACGATGGAACGCATAAAATAATAGGGCCGGTCGCCTCTCATGGCGCCCTTTTCGTAAAGGCTGTCTATTTTATTAAGGAGCGCTTCTTCGGAATAAACCTGCTTGGTGCTCCAGTCACTTCCCTGTTCCAGTTCTGCGGGAGTCATTTTTTTCGGTGTGATACATGAGTAACACCCGGTATATTTTTCCCAGTCATAGGTTATTATCCGTTTCGCGTCTTCCAGTTCTTTTGTTAGAACAGTACCCGGCAGCGGCAGCAGGGTATGAAAGAGCGGGTATTCCAGGTCCGTTTCTTTTACGAAATCTACGGTTTTTCTGAAAATATCTTTATCGTCACCATCCATGCCGTACATCATAAGTGAAGAAACATTAATTCCTTTTGAATGAAGGTTCTCAATATCTTTAATATAGAGATCAACTTTATTAACACTGCCTTTGTTCATGAGGTCCATACTTTCCTGGGATATGGATTCAAAACCAATAAACAGGTGGTCGCAGCCGCTCTCGTTCATGAGGTCCAGGAGTTTTTCATTCCGCCCAACATTGGTACTGGCAAGGGCGCACCATTTTAATTTTAAGGGAATGAGGGCTTCAAATAATTTTTTGGCAGCAGGAACATTCGCGATAATATTGTCATCGGAAAAGATAATTGGAGAACCGCCCCAAAATTCTCTGCCGTATAGTTTTTGCAGTTGTTTAATTTCCGCCAGAACATGTTCCACGGGTTTATACCGGATCTTTTTGCCGAAGGTGAGGTGGATCTGGCAAAAAATACAATCAAAACAGCAGCCTCTTGATGCCTGTATAAAATAGGGCATATAGTACTCATTTTTTACCAGGTCCCATCGCGGCAGAACAAATTTATCGAATTCCACAATGCCGGAGTCCCGGTATACTTTTTGCGGAGTCTTGTTTTTAAAATCTTCAATGAACTGGACCCAGGTATTTTCGGATTCACCAACAAACACTGAATCAACGTATTGCAGCGCTTCATCAACGGCAAGAGACACGTGAACACCGCCCATAACAACATAGACGCCTCGTTTTTTGTACTCTTCAGCAATGCGATAGGCGTATGGTGCCATATAAGTCATTCCCGTAAGGGCAACAATATCAACGGGGTCATCAAAATCGATAGGCTCCACGCTTTCGTCCAGGATCTCCATATCGAACTCGGGAGGGGTTAATGCCGCGAGAATGGGAAATGCCAGGGACATAAACGGCATCCTGTTTGTTACGTCCTTTCGTCCGCGTTTAAAAAACACATCCATGGTAAAATCATAATTGGTTAGCAGTGACCTGTCGGGATCTCCGGAATACGGTAAAATAAATTTAATTTTCATAGTTTTTTGCCCTTCTTTAAAATTTTATATCAGCCTTAATTTTTCTTGCCAGGAGCACTGAGCGCCCCGCTTTTACCTTGTCTCCTTCTTCAACAGATACTTCAAACTCATCATTTTCATCGGGAACGAATATATCAACCTGTGATCCCATTCGGATGAGTCCGAATACCTCTCCCTGTTGTACGTTTTCGTCCTGTTTATAGGTGACGATTTTTTTTACCAGTTTGTCGGCTATTTGTGTTACGTACATTGTTAGTGATTTATTTTTGATTACAAAAGAGGCGCGTTCGTTGTCGATTAAATAATCGCAATCTCTCCAATAGGGTTTTTCGTTGAAAAAGATATTGGAAATGGGATTAAACATACCCAGGTTTTCCTTTTTTGATTGCGGAGAATCGGGAAAGTCATGAGCTATTTTCTTTATGTGTCCCTGAACAGGCGCCCTGTTGTAATGAACATTAAAAGGATTCATAAAAACGCCAACGAGGTGACCGCTTTTGTTGGCCAGCGCTTCATCATCTATGTGCATCAATTCATTGAGCTTAATAACATTTCTTTTTTTTATTGAAAAGATGGGTTCCGTTGAATCATTCCTTACTTTTTTAATGTATATAATAGCACCATCAGCAGGTGAAAGTATATGATCATCATTGTAGGGAATGACCCGTTCAGGATTTCTAAAAAAGAAAACAAAACGCCAGAGAATGAATAAAATGATTGTTGCTGCTAAGATAATTCCTGTTATCATCCTGACTCCTGTTATGCGTTCGCGATATATTTCATACTATTGACCAACCGTTTGAATATTGTTGTGCCAAAAATTGAATCAAAAAATCTCATGGGGAGCATAACCGTAAAGACAAAAGGCCAGTATGAAAGTATTTGTAAAAATAAAAAATATTCCTGTAATAATCTTTTCGCCATGTTAGTATCCTTATTTATTTAACTTTATAAACAGGTGTATTTACCTGTTTACAGCGTTGTTTTATGAATGTTTACGAGAGATACACAAGTAAAATTCCTGCGTAAACTGTCAAGTAAAAATGCTTTAATTTGATATTTTTTTGTGCAGCCGAATGGACGGTTTTTTGTTTGCCCGGCAATAGATCGCATATTCATGCGCATAACGGACAGACGGTTGAATTTTGGGGCTATTTTGACCACATTTTATGAGGGTTGCGGCTACAGACAAAATGCAGTAATTCTTATATTAATTTGTAGACTAAATCGCACTATTATTGTATATTATTAACAGGAAGAGGTAAATACAGGCAGGTAATAGATGAATAAAAATATACTTGTTGTTGATGACGAAAAGGAGAATAGATCGCTTCTCAATACTATTTTGAATAATAGCGGTTTCTCCTGCGAGTGTGTTACCGACAACGCTGCGGCGCTGCAATTATTCAGAAGAAAAAAGTATGATATCGTACTTATGAATATTCTGCTTCCGGGCACGAATATTCCCGGTGTAGATGGAATTGAGGGGATGAAAATAATGAAAAAATTATACCCGGAAATTCCGATTATTGCGGTGACTGTCTATTCTCATGCCGATTACCGGGAAAAATTTATTGAAGAAGGTTTCGATGATTATATTCCCAAACCATTTAACTTTAAAATCCTCGATGACCTTTTGAATTCCTATCTTGAGCAGTAATATCTTTGATTAATATCTTCAATTAAACCGGGATATCATCCCACTTTTTTATATTTTTATATGATGTTCTAAATTTTCTTATTATTGAAGTCAGTTCATTATATTCCCGGGCTTTTTTTATTTCTTCTATAGAAAGGCATCGCCATAAAGGCATCGCCCGGCTATTCCTTCCAGGTCGGGAGCTCTTTAAAAGAGCTCTGAGGTCACAACCACCTAAAAAGCGGCTTCATAATTAGCAAGAACTTCCACCGGTGTAATTGCCCGCTGGTATATATTAACCCCATCAATAATACCTTCATAACCCAGGTTTCCCCAGCTCGCGTTAAACTCATCACTGAAATAGGCGCCAATGATTACTCCGGCAGTATTATTTTTGATTGCCCCCACGGTCCGGGGCGTAGAATTGATCTCCGCACCATCAATGTACATTACCAGTTCAGTACTGTCAAAGGTAACCACAATATGAGTCCAGGTATTAAATGGAACCTGGTTGGCAGCGGTGCTGTCGAGTTCCTGCCAATCACCGCTTTCACCATCAAGATTAAATCGCAGCTCTTCAGTACTATGTTTCAGGCCCAGGGAATAGACGCAGTCGGTCTGGGCTGAAAGTTCGCCTTTGCTGATAAGTCCGGCGTAATGATCGTGGCCGGTTAAATAGAGCCAGAGCTCAATGGAACCGGCATTGGTTAACTCAACAGCTTCGCTGTCCGGAATGCGCAGGTAATGATCATGGCCGTTAAATACGTACCCCGTTCCAACAATACCGGGAGTGGTAGTAGGGCCATTAACTGTTCCGCCCAGAGCAGCGAGATCATCGGCCAGGAACAGGCCGTCGGTAGCACAGTCCGATACCTCTTCCTCAGGTACGAAAGGATCATCGGGTTCTCCGGCAGCGATTTTTTCATGTTCCGTAATTAAATCCCAGGAACCCGAGTCCGAGCAGTGAATAAGAAAGGCCGAAGAGAGGATCAGTAAGCCTGTAAGAAATATTTTTTGCATGGTAAATGTATCCCTAGTGTAGTCTTTATATTGCAAAGATACAAAAAAGTGCAAAAAAACCTAGTAGAAAAAAGCCCGAATGGGCTGGTTTTTGTAAAAAATTCCAGACACTTTTGTCTTAAACAAATAGGAATTTTGATTAGTAAATTTTGAATAGCTATTAGCACCTCAGAGCTCTTTTAAAGAGCTCTGAGGTGCTAATAGCTATTCAAAATTGTATAGATCAAAAGTGAAATATTCTTTGAAGCCCATTTTTATGTAGATTTTTTTTCCCGCGCATAGTTGCATAAACCGGTATATATGCTCTTCAATTAGCCTGATAATATTATTCATGATTTTTTTTATCGCAGCCCGGGCATTCCCTGTGAGCGCTTATTTTCGCCCTTTTCCTGAAAGGGATCGTCATTTGCATCACCGCCTTTACAATGGAATAGAATATCAATAGCAGCAGGTTCCGCGTATCAAAGGCCGGGCTTTTCATTTTAAACCGCCGCAGCATAAAAAGCATAAGATCCTTCACCTTTGCCGGACACCCCTTAAAATGAATTTTGGAGCCATATTCAAATTTACCGCCTACTCCGGCACAGTCGCCAATAAGGGCAACGGGTTCCCCGGGATGGATCACGTCTCCCTCATAGTATCCCATAACAATGGCTCCTTTCCGGGCGTTTTTAAGATTGTTCTCGTATTTTTTATCGGCAGTGCCCAGGACTCCTTTAATGGAACAGATGCAGCCGCCGTAGCAGGTGTTGCCCGAGTCTTTGTTGATCCCTTCGTAAAAACGGATTGGCGTTTCCAGTTCTTGCAGATCCTGGAACGGAGAATAAATATCCTTTGTCCGGTGTGCCAGTTCTTCTATGGAGATGTCTCCGCTTATACGTATATCATGCATATCGAGCGTTCCGTATCCTCGTTCCCATGCCTCGACAAGGTGCCGTACCGTTTTAGGGTCATAATTAAGGATTTTTGCCGCAGCCATATCTACGGCAAGAGGGTCATTGGAAATGAGTATGGCGCCCAGGTGAACAGGGTAGGGGCTCGATTCAAAACCCCGGCCTATGGTTATGGCGTCAGTTACGATCAGGTCGGGATATCCCGGTTCCAGCATATCGACAATTTTTTCATGGAGCCGGTCGTCGTGATAGAGGAATCGTTCTTTGTGTGTAAGTATGCCGATATTCAGCTTCAGGGAATTGGTTATTTCCGTAACAATATGATACTTCAGCTTGGGCATCCATATTTTATATTCCGCCTCATAAAGAGATTTTGCCGCCAGCATTGTTTTATGGAGCTTCGCGTTTTTTAGCGTAATTTCCCTTGTCTGCTCCTCGTTTAAATCGACCAGCGGCACCTTCAGTTTTTTCGATAATTTTTTAATTCCCGATTCCGCGAAAAAGAGCCGCGTTGGCATACCTATGCCGCCCGATTCCCCCATGGTGATGGTTTGCTGCCCGTAATCTTCCCGCAGGGTGTGAACCATTGCTTCAAGCATTCGGGGCTCCGTATAGGAGTGCTGAATATATTCCTTGTTGGCAGTTACAACATTGGGCTTGATAAATATGCGCCCTTTTGGCTTTTCTCCCAGTTCTTCAATTCCTTCTTTAATAAGAGAACGGATTGTATCTATATTGTATTCATCGCATTTCCGGATAATGACTGTTCTTTGTTTATTCTGCTGTTTCATGGTTCCTGTCCTCCTGATTTTTGTATAATCTTCTGCGGAATTCAGTTTTCAAGCAAAATTTTTAAAAAAAGGCCGGACCCCTGTTGTGACCTCAGAGCTCTTTTAAAGAGCTCTGAGGTCACAATGCCCAAAATTTAGAGCAAAATCAAAAAAGTACTATTCAATTGATCAGTGGCATGGTAAAAATGGAAATATGGTATAGAAACAAATTAATATTACGATCAAAGTATGGCCTGTAAGTATCCCCTCTTCTAAATGTGAGGACTGTTTGAGCAACGCGAGTTCCGCAGCATTTAGAAGAGGGGATACTTACAGGCCCGCTTACAGGCATAATTTAGATGGTCCGTAAACACTACAGAGAGGTCAAAAAAGCCCTGAAAAAGGGCAAGCTCGTAGACACCTTTGCCCTGGGGAAGTACGCTTTTTCTCCCTATGGCGCCTGCGGCCATGCCTGCAAATACTGCGACGGCAGGGCTGAGAAGTATTATGTTCAGGGCGATTTTGAGCGGGATATTGTTATTCGCAGCAATCTTCCGGATCTCCTCAAAATTGAACTGCCCAAATTACGGGAACCGGGAAATGTTTCTATTGGTTCGGGAATCAGTGACCCATACCAGCCCGTGGATAAAGAGGAAGGGCTCATGCGGCAGTGCGCCTCTGTCCTTGCGGAACACGATTTTTCCGCAGCCTTGCTTACCAAATCGTCCCTTGTAATGCGTGATATTGATCTGTGGAAGGAAGTCCATAAAAAAAGCGGCTTTACCCTCATGGTGTCGCTCACCTTTACCGATGACAGCCTGCGGCAAATCTTTGAACCGGGAGCCAGTCCCGTTGAAGAGCGCTTTGCCATGCTTGAGGCCTTTAAAAAAGAGGGCATGAACGCCGGGGTTCTGGCTCTTCCCCTGCTTCCCCATATTTCCGACAACTCCGAAAATATTCTTAAACTCGTTGAACGGCTTGCTGCCATTGGGGTGGATTTTATTTATCCCGGCGGCCTTACGCTCCGTCCGGGCAGGCAGAAAGACCTTTTTATGCACACCCTGCGGCAGCACTTTCCCCATCTTGAAAAATCCTATATCGATATTTACCGGGAGGAGCGGCAGTCGGGCGCGCCGGTGAATTCATATAACCGGGAACTTTCGGAGAGAATTATCGACATATTTTCTCCTTTTTCAATGCCCGTGGAAGTGCCGCACCATGTATACAAAGACCGGTTTCCCATTTATGACGAGGTTTATATTTTGCTGGCCCATATGAGGGATCTTTATTTGCGCAAGGGCGTGGATGTTTCTCCTCTTGAAAAAAGCCGCGCCAGGTATATTAAATGGCTTCTGGAAGAAAAGACCTATTTTAACCGGAAGCGGAAACTCGATTACCGCTATTTGGAAGATAAATTTTTGGACCTGGTCCGGGGCAATCCTCGGGCGGAGCACATACCTCAGAGCTCTTTTGAAGAGTTTTCTTCTATGGCAGAGATCCTGGGGAATGAGAAGCTGGCCGGTCTTATTGAAAAGATTGCCCTGGAACGAATGACTTTTGATTACGTGAAATTAGCACCTCAGAGCTCTTTTAAAGAGCTCTGAGGTCGCACCGGTCGCACCGCCCAATATTCCTTGACAGACCGGCTCTCTGTGCATAAAAGCATGTCATGAATAACAAGGAAATTACCTCACTGCCAATATATCCTTACCTGGATGATATTATAAAGTCTCTGGAACAAAACAGTACTCTTATGCTTCACGCGGAAACAGGCGCCGGAAAAACCACGCTTCTTCCGTGGAAAATAATCGCTTATCCTGCTTTTAAGAATTCAAAGATTCTGCTGCTTCAGCCTCGGCGAATAGCGGCACGAGCCGCGGCAGAGCGCATCGCAGCCTTGCTGGGCGAAAAGGTGGGCCGGTCTGTTGGACTTCGTACCCGGCATGAAACCCTTGTGAGCAGCGCAACCAGGTTGGAAGTGGTAACGGAAGGCATTCTTACGCGCATAATCCAGAACGACCAGTCTCTTGAAAATTACGGGATTATTATTTTTGATGAATTCCACGAACGGAATTTGCAGGGCGATACAGGGCTTGCTTTTGCCTGGGACTGCCGGGAGACTCTTCGTCCCGATCTTAAAATAATATTCATGTCGGCAACTTTACCGGCGAAGGAGCTGCGAACAGTTTTTGGTGATATCCCGGTGATTTCCGTGCCGGGCCGCACATACCCGGTAGCAGTATCTTATCATGAGCCTGGCAGCAATGAAAAGATTCAAGAGGGGGTTGTGCGCCTTGTAAAGGAGGCCGGGCTTCTGCTCTCTTCGGAAAAAAATAATGGCGATATTCTTGTTTTTTTACCGGGGTTTCGGGAAATTAACCGTTCCCGGAAATTGCTGGAGACTATACAGCCCGGATATGAGCATAATATTTTTATTCTTCATGGCCGTTTGCAGCCGGAAGAACAGAGAAAGGTTTTAGCCCCCGAATTCGCAAATTCGGGCCGGATTATCCTTGCAACGAATGTGGCAGAGACCAGCCTTACCATACCGGGAGTCCGGGCAGTGATTGATATGGGACTTGAGCGCCGGGTCCGTTTTCAGGCGCGAACCGGCATGGATCACTGGGATACGTCAGCCATCAGCAATGCTTCGGCCGAACAGCGTAAAGGCCGGGCAGGGCGTTTGGGACCCGGTTTTTGCCTGCGATGGTGGTCTGAAGCAGAGCCGCGCAGCGATTTTTCTCTCCCCGAAATAATGGAGGCCGATCTCTCTCCCTTAGTACTGGAAACGGCGCTCTGGGGAGCCCGGTCTCCATACGATCTAAAATGGCTCACTCCGCCGCCTAAAGGGTCGGTACAAAGAGCCTCGGGCCTTCTTAAAGAGCTTGCCCTGGCAGATGGGGAAGAACGCATAACAGCACAGGGGAAAAAGGCCGCGCGAATGGGGCTGCATCCCCGGCTGGGCCGTATGATTCTTTCGGCATTAGATAAAGGGTGGATTAGTACTGCCGCGCTAACTGCCGCTATCCTTGAAGAGGGAGATCCCTTAAAAGGAACTGATCCCGATTTTCGAGACAGGCTTTCGGCATGGGCCTCATGGGAATCGGGTAAATCCGGCAGTTTGCCAGGGGGAGCTGCCCGGCGCATAGAAGGAGAGGCGCGGCGAATAATCCGCTCCGCAGGGTTGGACCCTGGAATACTAAGGGGCAGCAGTATTGATCCCGGCTTAGCAGGGAAACTGCTTCTTCTTGCCTATCCCGACCGGGCCGCGCAGCGCGTGAAGGGGAGCGGCGATGGCTATCGCCTGGTATTTGTCACGGGACGAGGAGCCCGTATAAGAGGGGATCTGGCGAACGAGGAGTTTCTCGCTGCCGCGGAAATAGACGGCGGTGAAACAGAAGCAACGATCTTTCTTGCGGCTCCCGTTACCCTGGATGACCTGGAAAGCGGTTTTGCCGGAGCGCCTGTTGAGAAAAATATTATCGAGTGGTCCGGCTGGATTCCCAGATCAAGAACGGAACGCTGCGTTGGCAGAATAAAACTTCGCGAAAACCTCCGGTCCCTCTCTTCAAGCGATTTATCAGGCTCAACGGGTTTAATAGAAGAACTGCACCAGGCAGTTCTTGAACGCCTTCGACGGGAAGGGCTGGAACAGCTTCCCTGGAGCAGTAACGCACGCCGTTTCTGCGCGCGATGCTGCTTTGTGCAAAAATACGGCAGCCAAAAAGACTGGCCCCATTTCTCAATGAAAGCACTTAGCCGTGAAATGGAAAACTGGCTCCTTCCTTCGGGAAACTGGACCGGCGGTTCCGTATTCACGGAAGAGTCTGTTCTGCTGGGACTGAAACACCGGCTGGGCTGGGAACGGGCTGCGGTCCTGGATAAGCTGGCTCCGGAAATGATAGAACTTCCTTCGGGCAGCAAAAAGACCCTTGACTATGAAAGCGGGGATATACCAGTGCTTGCCGCACGCTTACAGGAATTTTTCGGTTGTAGAGAGACGCCGGTTTTATGCGGTGAGCCGCTTCTTTTGCACCTGCTGAATCCCGCAAGCAGGCCTGTGCAAATTACCCGTGACCTGGACGGTTTCTGGGACCGGGCCTATCCTGAAGTAAAAAAAGAACTCAAAGGGCGATATCCACGTCATTATTGGCCCGACAATCCCCGGGAAGCAGAGGCTACTGCGAGGGCTAAACCAAGAAAATCAAGGTGATTGTTTGCTTTAAAAATGCTCCAATAAAGAGCTCTGAGGTCTTTGTCTCCCGAAAAGCTCTTTATTGGAGCTTTTCGGGCCGTTCACTCCGTATTATTCGTTATTCGCAATATTCGTAAGCACCAACATCATACCCGCTTCCCTGGGGTCTGACATTCCGGTCTCTGTCCACGGTTACTGCTGCCAGGGAAATTCCATAATCTATGGCAGGTGAGCCCGCGCTTAGATGATAGTCATCTGAAGTCATGTCAACAAAAGCCGAAGCATCCGCTGCTAAATTTGAAGAATCGCCTGCTTCTGCTGGTTTTGTATTGAGAAAAAGATTATTTTTCACTTCAAAACCGGAGCCGTATCCGCCGGCGCTTTCAAAATTTTTGCTGTTATTGGCGAATGTTGAATTATAGATATGCAGATTCTCAATAGCATCTTCATATCGAACTGCTCGTGCCGTATCGTATATAACGGCATTTTTCAGGGTGACCCAGGCGCCTCCTTTTGATCCCGGTCCTCTGAGTCTAAAGGCAATATCATTATCATACGTTGTTATGCCGTCGAATTCTACTTCCACATTATGCTTAATATTAAAGGCGGCTCCGTTACTCATATACTCACTATACCAGCCATGAGCAAGAACGTTTTTAATAACAAGCTTTCCGCGGCCGTCAGCAATATAGTATTTTGTATCCACGGCATTTTCTCCCGGATTCTTTCCTTCCAGTTCCGCGAATCCGGCGCCTGCTGCTAAGGTTTGCGGTAAGGGACCATTCCAGAGATGGCAGTTTTCTACGGTGATATTGTTCCAGCCGCCATATTGAAACTGCAGCGCGTCTCCTGAGACATAGTAAATTTCAACACTCCGGATTGTTAGATTATTTACTCCGCCGGTAACCAGTCCGTGCGCGTCATCCCGTGTCAATGCCCCGCTTCCGTTTTCATAAAACCAGAGAGCATTATGAATGATACAATTTTCAACCAGGACATTTTCCGGTGCTGCCATATCAACAGCGTCACGTTTTGTGTTTTTTACTTCTAACCCGCTGAGAATAAGATTATCACCGCTATCCCGAACCTTGATAATATCGGCGCTTCTCCATTCTCCGTCAAAAACAATATCTTTTATTGAGATATATGCTTTTGTAATATCCATAACATAATTAGAATCCGGATTGGTGGAATTTGTTACAATAACCGTTTCCCCATTGTAGCCGCTTAGAGTAATTCTCCCACCTGCCGTACCCGCTTTCGGAAAGGTAATTTTTTCATCGTATGTCCCCTCCCTGAGATAGACTGTTTCCCCCCCCTCTGCCGCGCTTAATCCTTTTTTAATAGTAAGAAAAGGTTCGTCAAAGGTTCCCTCATTGGAATCAGACCCTGAAAGAGATACATAGTATCCCTTTTCCGGTTCCTGCTCCTGTTCATCTATTATTTCGCAACCCCCAAAAACCGTTATTGTGGTTAAAAAAAGACTCATTACTCCCGGTACTAGATAGTTTTTCATACTTCCTCCATGTGTATGTTTTATATATGATGCATCAGCGCATCCAAAACAGACGGAATGGGGGATCAAAAGGTTCCATAAAAAATTTTTTTTTGTAGTACGTTTTCACCTCAGAGCTCTTTAAAAGAGCTCTGAGGTGGCGGCTGTGGGCGGCTGCGGCTTGAAATTCTGCGACAGCTTGTCGCAGAATTAGCATTTCAGGGTTTTTGTGCAAAAACACTTGACATTTTGATGGTATGAATTATTTATCACTAAATTTATGTTTAGTGTTTTGGGGAGGTTGTTTTAAAATGAGTGACATAAAAAGCAGTGACTACAATGATTTTTTAAGTGATATCAAAGAAAAGATCCATTCTGCCAGGATTAAAGCATCTCGCATAGTAAACAGAGAACTTAACGCCTTATACTGGAACATTGGCAAGGCAATAGTAGAAAAGCAAAAGGAACTTGGATGGGGCAAATCGATTGTAGAAAAACTTTCAGCCGACCTTTGTACAAATTTTCCCGGAATTTCAGGGTTTTCCACCCGGAATTTATGGGATATGAAAAGGTTTTATGAACAGTATCATGATCACGAGAATCTGCGACAGCTTGTCGCAGAAATACCCTGGGGGCATAACCTGCTGATAATGAACAAAATTTCGGATTATGACGCACGTAAATATTATATTGAGGCATCTATTCAAAACAGCTGGAGCCGCAATGTCCTTCTTAACCAGGTAAAAGCTGACTCATACAAACATCATGTCTTAATTGATAAACAGCACAATTTTGAGAAGACGCTGCCGGAACACCAGGCTGAGCAAGCAGATAAAACGATGAAAGATGTATATACGCTCGATTTTCTTGGAATATCCAAACCGGTCTTAGAGTATGAATTGGAACAACGGATGATAAACGGTATACGGGATGTGCTTATTGAATTTGGTCATGGTTTCGCTTTTATCGGCAACCAGTATAAAATGAAACTCAACAATAAAGATTACTATGTTGATCTTCTTTTTTTCAACAGGAAATTGAAATGCCTTGTTGCTGTTGATCTTAAAGTCGGGGAGTTTAAGGCGGAATATGCCGGAAAAATGAACCTGTATTTAAACCTGCTTGATGACTATGAAAGAGAAGATGGGGAAACTTCTTCCATTGGGATTATTCTCTGCGCCGAGCGCGATAGAATTGAAGTTGAATATTCGTTACGGGGAATTGATAAACCTATGGGAGTGGCGGAATATAGGCTTACCAAAACATTGGTTGAGAGGTTGAAGGATAAGCTTTCTTCTGTTTAAGAGTTGGAATAAGAGAGGCATATAAAGATGCCCCCGGTCTGGATGAGAAACACAATGGAAATATTCTCCCGTACTTTTGCTTCCCCCTTGTGCGTTAAATCAATAAATAATTGCGAAAGACAGTTTTATCATTTCTACATTGATTCTAGGGGTATAAAAGAGTGTTGTCAAACAGTAAAAAAATCTTCCGGAAAGAACTCCGGGAGTATAAAAAACTTGTATTATTCTCAGTATTTATTTCAAAGTTTAAATTATATTAAATAAATAAGGAGTTTGAATTATGATAAAAAGATTTTTACTGTTTTTTATTCTTTCTATTGCCCTTGGCTGTTCCCAGAGCGGTTTTGATGATGACGATGGGGGCGGCGGTGATGGTCCCGGCGGACCGGACGGACCCGGCGGGAATGCCGGAACGGAGTATGAGCTTGTTATGCGGATCGATCAGGACGGCACGGTACTGCAAGGGGCCTGGGATACAGCCTATGACAGGATAATTAACCGGCTCGACGATTGTATCCTTCGTTTTGGGAATCGTCTGGCAAAACCGAAGCATATTGAGTATACAAGTAATTCCATACGCTTTGATTTTATTTCTTTAAATGGCGTCTATGACAGTTGGGACGACTATGCCTTTGTCCTGGTTGAAGAAAATATCCAGGCAGGAGTGGGAGTGAATTCCCGGCGCGGAACGCCTCTGGAGGTTTGGAAAAAGGATCTGGACCAGCATATCGATGATGTCTTTAACGGTAGTACGATTGAGATTTACTGCCCCGGCAGTAAGTATACCAGCATTGCTTCTTTTAATACGGCCGGTGCCGCAATCAGCGGTTCATGGGACGCGATGCATAACGCGGTTACAACAAAGGGAGCGAACGTAAAAGTAAAGGTAGATAACCGTATCCTTATGCCGCCCCATGTTGAATACGGCGACGATTATGTTAATTTCGATACCCTGGGACTGGCCGCGCATCACAATAGTAACGATGCCTATGCCTACGCCAATGTTATTAACAATACCCGGGCCGGTATTGGGGCACGCTTAAGGAGAGCTATAGCTACGGAAATCTGGAAAAAAGACGCGGACCAGGACACGACAGAAGATTTTTTCAGGGGCATGAATATAGAAGTCTTCACGGAAGATGTGTACACAAAAGAGTTCATTATGAATGACGCCGGTATGATGTGGAAAGGCGACTGGAACGAGCTGTATGACCTTGTGGTAAACCAGGGAGTCGATTGCAAGATCAAGTTCGACAACAGGATCAGCAACCCTCAATATATTGAATTTGGTCTTAATTCATTGGAATTTGACTTTCATAACCTGCAAGCCTGGCATAACAGTAGTGATAACTATGAATCGTATGCACTGGTAATACTCGATTATTCTAACGAAGCAAAGCTCTCTGCAAGCTATAGAAGGTCTTTTTGGTCCACTGTATGGAAAAAGTCGATTGAGCAGCATCCCTTAGCATATAACAATCCCATGACAATAACGGTTCTCTGTAATGAGAATTCCGGTTATAAAAAAGAGGTAAGCCTTATGGGTGACGGTTCTGAGATGTTCGGCTCTCATGAAGATTTATATAATAATCTTACAAACGCCGACAAAGCACACTGGTATAAAATCCGCCTCGACAACCGGATTACCATGCCCGAAGTGATTGAATACGGCAATAATTATACCGAAAAGATCTTTTTTGATTACAACAGCCTCTCGGCTTACGTCAGCACGTGGAACTGTTTTGCCACAACGGTTCTTGAATACGGTGTGGTAAACGGTATTACGGGAACATACCGGAGAGGAGATCACACTGTTATACTGAAATCCAACCTTGACCAGCATGCCCTCTACACAATGCAGGATAAGGATCTTGATATATTTATTAGGTAGGGATTGTTGCCGGGGAGAGACTCTTCTCTCCCCGGAGGAATCATATCTTCGTAAGCCATTCCTTCCCCTGGAGAATAACACCCTTTTTTAAGACACTTAAAAAGGATGACCGCAGCAGGTCACTCATAAGAGCTTTTTTTACCGGGGAAAGGCGTAAGAAGCCGCCAAGAAATCCCCGCATAAAATTCTGAGTAAGGCTGTGGGGATTGGTAAATACCTGGTTTTGCAATGTACCCCGGTCCAGGCTCTTCAGTATCGCGTTTTCAAATGTATTCTCCGGATGAAGAACTCTTTTTTTTCTTTTGGCGAGTTTAATTCCGCTAAGAGAACACTTTGTAACGCATACGCCGCATCCAATGCATATGGCATGATTAATACTTATGGATTTGTCTGCCTTCTCAATGGCTGAGATGGGACACGCTTTTACACATTTACCGCAGCCAATACAGTTCTCATTCATCTCGGCGATAAAGCTTGAGGTAACAATAATTTTTTCATATCCGAACTTGCTTATCCCCAGAAGGAGATTGCAGCAGCAGCCGCAGCAGTGGCATATATAGGAGATATTATTCTGTACATTGTCGCCATTCAGAACCAGCCCCATTTCTTTGGAACGGGCTACCATTTCAAGCATCTCGGATTTTGAGACCTCCTGCGCGAGATTATTCCGGATAAAATAATCAGCCCCAATGCCCATGGAGGAACAGGTATTAAGGGGAACCTCGCATTCTTGTTTACCGGCATGCATTTTTTCATGGCGGCAGGAACAGAGGCCTATCGCGAACTTGTCGGCCTCTTCAACAAAGGCCGTTGCTTTTTCGTAATCAAGAACTTCAACATAATCGGTTTCACTTAAACTTTTCTGTAAACTCTCTTCATAGGGAACCGTTCGCATGAGTCCCATTTTCTGGCCCTTGTTGAAATTCAATTCATAAAAGTTTTCATCGTTAAATAATTCATAAAATAATTTCCCGATTTTTTTCATATCGATATTCGAATCGGTCCGCATCATGGTGAATTCAAATATCCCAATAACAATGGGAGATATCATATAATAAAAATCATTATTAAGCCAGAGATCCATTACCAGGCCCTTGAAACAAAGGCTTTCCAGGAGCTTTTGGATTTTCTTTTTTTCAAGCGGGAGCTGCCGCTCCAGTTCATCAAGGGTTGCCATTCCGTCCGGCATTGACGCGATAAATTCGGCCTCTTCGGGTGAGTATAGTTCTTTTAAGATCTCGTAAAAGATTTTTGTCTCAGGTACGCGAGGAGTGATGGTATCGATTTTTTGATATAATTGTTTATACGCGTCTTTCGCAACAATGTGTCCCATGATAGTGTCCCTATGTTTAAGAAATTTTCTACTTTTTTTCGCCTTTGCAGCGGCAACACTCCTGTTTGCAATATGGAGTATTACCGTATATTGTTATTATATTTAGTCAAGGAAAAACTCAAGTAAGAGCATGGCCACGGAACACAGCAGGAAAATCGCGCCGCTTAGTTCCCGGAGCAAAGCGCTTTATAGTGCGACACTGCTCCGCTCGTATACTTATCGTACATCTCTTCTTTAATCTTCCAGTAGGTCTCAAGTCCTTTCAGGATCTTGCGGTTAACAGTGCTGAGAGAGTTATAGGCCTGTATGGAGGTGTAATATTTCAGCCAAATCGCGAAAACAGCATCCTCAGTAATTTCATCTGGATTTGACGCGTTCCTTCGGTGAGAACACCAACCGTTATTACGGTAGCGGTAAAGGTAAACGATCTTGTTTTATTTTCATGTTTAGACCTCTTTATTTTTTATAACACTATTGTTAAAAGTAGTTAATTTAAATCCAGAAGTCAACAAAATGCTGAAAATGTTCAGGAAAAGTGTTGAGAAAGGGCGATACAGGTTTATTGTTATATTTTTATAATAGTTTTAATTCTCTTATCCCTTCCGCATTACCGGTTGCCGTACCATTAATTATTCAGAGGGATAAAATAACAACAAAGCCGGGCTTTTCGCCCGGCTTTGCACTAAGTGGTAAGCTTCAATAAACTAAATAATGCCATTAAACCTAACAGGTTAACAAGAACAATAAAAAACAGCGTATAGAAAATCTTTTTTTTTGTCACGGCGCATGGTACCTCCTTACCCCCAAATTATTAGAATATCATATATAGACGTTTATGCGGGGTAAAATGTTCCAAATTTTTTTAAAAAAAGTACTATTCCGTAAACTACTGTTATCGTAAAAAAGAAAAAATAATGCCGATAAATTTTTCCACGGAGAACACAATGAACAGGATAGGTATAGACCTGGGAGGGACCAAAACCGAGATCATGGTAACGTCGGAGAACCTTGACCGGGTTCTGTACCGCAAACGAGTTCCCACGGAACAGGAAAAAGGCTACGGGCATATACTGAATCAGCTGGCCGCCCTCATTGATGAGTGCAGGGAGTTCTGCCCGGAAGAGTACCGCATCGGCATGGGCATACCCGGGTCACTTTCCCGGAAGACCGGCAGGGTGCGGAGTGCCAATACGCGGTGCCTTATTGGACAGGATCTCAAAGGAGATCTGGAAACCAGGGCCGGGCAGGAGGTGGCTATTCTGAATGACGCGAACTGCTTTGCCTTGAGTGAAGCCCTTCTTGGAGCGGGAAAGGGCTGCGGCCTGGTAGCGGGAATCATAATGGGCACGGGAATGGGAGGCGGCCTGGTCTGTAACGGCAAGATCCGGCAGGGAGCCCAGGAGATGGCAGGAGAATGGGGGCATAGTTCCATAGATTACCGCGGACCCGAATGCTGGTGCGGGCAGCGGGGCTGCCTTGAGTTATATCTCTCCGGTACCGGGATCGAGAGGATCTATACGGAGGAAACGGGAAGGAGAAAATCCCTGAAAGATATTTACCGGGATTATGAAAATAAAGATTCCGCCGCAATAACCGTTATGGAACGAATGTGTTTTTATTTCGGCAGAGGAATGGCAAACCTGGTTTGCTCTTTTGATCCCGATATAATTGTCGTAGGCGGGGGAGTCTCGAATATTCCCCTGCTCTATACAAAGGGCGTGGAAGAGACCAGGCGACAGCTCTTTAATGATGAGTTTACAACCCCAATCGTACAGAACAGCCTGGGAGATTCCAGCGGTATATACGGCGCGGCAATGATCGCCTAAGAATATTCAGCCCAGGCAACAGATCCTTTTGAATCTTTGAAGTGAATATCAATACAATTCATATCATGAAGCCTGTTCAGTTCGTCAGCGGCATTGTCACATTTAAATGTTGTATGTTCCGATATAAATTTACCGAAATCGGAAATCAGCTCATCCCTGTCCACTGCTTCAGCGCCTTGATATTTTGTTACCAGGTTTTTGCTAATAAGCTGACTGGCAAATTCAAATTCTTTAAAACTTTTAACCATTGAAATATAGTGATCCGAAGTAAGCAGGTTTTTATCGTACAGCTTCATTGATTCAATGAATTTTTCTTTGAATTTTTTATCGAAATTATTATATATCTCATTGATTGTTTTCCCGGGCATTCCATCCGATTCCGTTACTGCCTGGTTCGCGTCATACAAATCCCAATCATCCGAAAGAATCCGGAGACCATACTCCGTATTTTTTTCCCGAACCTCAGACCCGGGAAAAGGCGATAAAATATGATACCCGTAATTGGCCTGTAATGAATCGGCAAAGGCAAGGGTCTTTTCAATGGTGTGGGGAGTTTCCCCGGGAAGGCCGAGAATGTAGGAGGCAGCCGGTTCAATTCCCGCTTCTTTACACAGGGCAACGGCCTTTTTACACATATCAAGATTAATTTTTTTCTTAACCGTATCGAGGATTTCCTGGTTTCCGCTTTCAATGCCAAAGCACAAACTCCCGCACCCGGCTTGTTTAAGGGCATGAAGCAGCTCTTGTGAAACAGTATCTACCCTGGCAAAAGCGCTCCAGGGATGGTTGATATTTCTTCTCGTTATTTCTTCACATATCGCAATACATCTTTTTTTATTGGAAGTAAAAAGATCGTCTACGATGTTCAGCTGCTTAAACCCCATCTTTGAAAGCATCTCAAATTCATCAACCACTCTTGTTACATCGAAATAGCGCACTTTGTTGCCAACCATTTTGCTGCCGACGCAAAAAATGCACTTGTGAGGGCAGCCACGGGAAGTTACCATGTTTACGGCAAACCCCAGCGCCTTGTATTTACTTAATTTAATTAAATCCCGGGCCGGTAAGGGGAGGGTATTAATATCGGCAATAAAGGGCCTGTTTTCATTATGTAGTATGGCATTATTTTTTTTGTAAGACAATCCCTGTATGGCTGTCCACGCGTCGATATCGGTTAAAGAACGCAGTAGTTCGATAAAAGTAATTTCCCCTTCCCCTCGTACTATACAGTCAACATAAGCATTGTCGTTGAGAATATTCTCTGCGTCAAAACTAACATGCGGCCCGCCCATTACAATAGTAATGCCCGGGTTTTCTTTTTTTATCTCACCGGCTATTTTTAATGACTTGTTGATATTCATGGTTACACCCGTTAGCCCAACTACATCGGGCTCGCAGGTTTTGATCATGTTTTGCAGTTGCTGCGCGTCATAGGGATTAACTACAAAGTCGGCTATTTGTACGCGAAAGCCTTCTTGCCTGATATACGCTGCCAGGGACATAAGCCCCATGGGAGGTGAGGGAGCTTCTTCAAAGGGGTAGGGCGGATTTATTAATAATACTTTTGCTTTCATAATGCCTCTCTCTGGCAAGTAATTACACAGAGGCGGTTTCTTGTCAATGTTTTCGACAGGTTTTTATAAAAATTTTGTCCGGTTTTCCCCCCCGGATTGTATTACTAAAGATGTGGAGACGAATAAATTTTTTGGAGGATGCAGACAATGAAAAACAGGTTATTTCCAGGGATCATGATACTATTGGCAGCGGTGCTTGTTAGTATCGCGAGTTGTAAAAAAAACAATGAAACCGGCGGCAGCACCGGTTCCGGGGAAGATCAATTTACCATTGAGCAGACACTCTCCGAAGGCGCGCAGCGGAATACAATCGCCTTTGCGGGCCTTGCTTATATCACCGGGGATCTCTGCGCGGATTCATTCCTTCCCCCCGGAAAAATAGCCGACTATTTTGGTTTTCAGTATCTCAGGGACAATGATGACGACGGAATGGGGCATAACACTTCCTTTGTAACAAAGATAGCCAACAATGTTCTCTATGCCCTCACCGACAGCCAGGTAGAACAACTGGCAGCGCTTGCAGAGGACCAGATAGAGTCCATAAATGAATATGCCTATACCCGTTTTCCTCTTATGGACGCTTTTCGGCGTCTCATGGACGGAGAGGAACCCGAAGGAATGGCCCTGGATAAAAGCGCGGTTATGGAGTATTCAGCACAGCTCTTCAGGATCGACGGAGAAATCAGTCTGGAAAGGGCGAAGGTATTCGGTGAAATAATCAGGGCTCTGGACGAGAGCCAGCTCACGTACCTTGATAATCTCGCGGCAAAGGGAATGCTCTCGTGGCCCGATATGGAAGACCAGATAAACCCCCAGGACTATGACCATGATGTACATGTAGCGATAATGACTTACGCGAGCCAGCTCTTCAGCTGGTATGCCGGTTCCACCGATGCCGATACCTACTTTTGTCCCGAGCGGGAGGCAATGTATTTTGGTGCTTTTTACCTGAAAGATATTCCTGCTATGGGGAATGACGGTTATTCCATTGATACTGAGTTAACCGCAAGCGGTGGAGAGAAGTTCCTGGATATACTAACTGAAACTCAGGCGGAACTGGTTACGGGCCTGGTGGATCTTCAAACAAATGATTTGCTGGAAATTGCGGAAACACGGAACAGTATGGCGCTGGAATTGCGCGGTTTAATAACAGGGGAGACCGTGGATAGCGATTCCGTACTTGCCCTGGCGGAACGGTATGGAGAGCTGGATGGAGAGATGGCCTGGTATTACGTCACGCGTTTTGCTGAAGTGAACGAGAGTCTTTCCAGTGAGCAGAAAGAAAAGCTTGAGGAGCTTCGGGACCTGGATGATTACCCATGTTCAGGGGCTTATTGTTATTCGGAAAATATAGAAATGCCTGATATCATTGATACGGATTTTTTATTCGCGGCAGAAGAGTAAATATAGTATTGGGCCGGTTATTCCTTACAGTTGGCTGCTTTTTTTTGATAGTTAAAAATTTCATCCGCCCAGGTTAACGACCATTTTCCCAGGGGCATGAGGGCTTTTCTTAGCTCCTGGCCCCGGTCAGTTAACCGGTAGCCTTCGAGAGAGCGTTCAATAATGTCGGCTTCTTTGAGGTCCTTTATTCGGCTGTTGAGAATGGATGGAGATATGCCGCCGCATTTTTCCTGGAGCTCCCTGAATGTAAAAGGGCCTTCTTCCATATTCCAGACAATCCCTAAGGCCCATCGTCTCCCCAGCAAATCAAAAATCGCGTTAATTGGTGAACCACTATAAGAACCTCTAACTTTTTTTCCGGGACTGGGGATTGCCACACTCTCTCTCCTTGATCAAAGCTTTATTAGAGCTTTTTTTTTTAATAACCGGCCTGAATAAATCACTACAGCTTGCTAAAGCAGTGTGAGGATATCATAAGGATTTGTGACAAAAAATTCCTGGTTGTCAACTACTTTATTACCTATGGAGAAATTCTCCGGACTGGCATAATTTACATTCCGGGTTCATATACCTTATATATGACGTACTATTTAGTCTCTGATCTATTTTTTCCCTGCTTTGCAGGGTCAGCACTCTCAAGAAACTCTTTTAAAATAGGGCCTGTTTTCCGGGAAGAGAGACGCTGCATGCAACGTCTTTACGGGTTGGTTTCCGGAGATTTGTCCCGGGTCAACACCACAGAGGGGGAATCCCAAATAAACACCGTGAGGGCA
>JAAENB010000294.1 GCA_024224995.1 bacterium
TGCCCTCACGGTGTTTATTTGGGATTCCCCCTCTGTGGTGTTGACCCGGGACAAATCTCCGGAAACCAACCCGTAAAGACGTTGCATGCAGCGTCTCTCTTCCCGGAAAACAGGCCCTATTTTAAAAGAGTTTCTTGAGAGAGGGTTCGTTCTGAAAGCGACGTTACGTAACGTCGCTTTCAAGGAGTAGAAGCCCCTACACCAACCCAAAAATCAAAGAAGTATTAATCCCGCCAAAAGCGAAATTATTATTCATCCCAACATCAAACGAATAATCCCTGCACTCACCAATAACATGCTTAATCGGAGCACAAACCGGGTCCGGGTTCTCCAGGTTTTTAGTAGGAGCAATAAACCCATCCCGCATCATCAGGATGCTGATAATAGACTCAATAGCGCCGCAAGCCCCAAGAGAATGCCCCATATAGCCTTTAAACCCGGTAACGGGAACTTCATCTTTGAAGATAGAAAACGTAGCTTTGGACTCGGCAATATCACCGGCTTCCGTAGCAGTGGCATGAGCGTTAACATGGCCAATTTTATCCGGAGAAAGATTGGCATCTTCAAGGGAGAGGCGCATGGCACCGGCCATACCGGTTTCACTGGGATTGGTAAGATGCTCACCATCGCAGTTGCTGCCGAAGCCAAGGATCTCTGCATAAATATGGGCGCCGCGTTTTTTCGCGTGTTCGTATTCTTCGAGAATGAGGCACCCTCCCCCTTCACTTACCACAAGACCGTCTCTGTCGACATCAAAAGGTTTGGGAGTAAGATGGGGCGCGTCATTGAATTTCGCGGAAGTGGCCCGTAAAAGATCAAAAACAACAGCATTCATAAAATGGGATTCTTCAGCACCGCCCGTAACCATAATATCGGCTTTATTTCCCTGGATGGCTTCGTAACCGTACCCAATACCCTGAGACCCGGAAACACAGGCAGTACAGGAGGCAATGACCGGGCCTTTGGTACCAAACATCATGGCGATATTGGCGGCGCAGGTATGGCTCATGATCTGGAGATAAAGGGAAGAAGGAACGCCTTTAATGCTGTGAGAAGAAAAGATCTGGTCCATGAATTTTTCCTGGGTACCGGTACTCCCTTCAGTGGAGCCGAAGGAGACACCGCAGCGTGGAGAGGCAACCAGGTTTTCGCCCAGACCTGAGTCTTTGACAGCGTCGCGGGCAGCAAGAGCACCGAGAATGGCAACGCGGCCCATGGTTCTGCGAAAGTTCCGGGGAATTTCTTTTTCATCGAAATTGCCGCAGATGCCGCCAATTTTAGTACGGAGTTTATCGACCTTATCCCATTCGGGCATTTGAACAATGCCGCTTTTACCGGAGCGAAGGTTTTCGGACAGTTCGGGAACGGAATTTCCAAGAGGAGAATATAGACCAATACCGGTAACAACAACCCTGCGATTATTCATTATAGCTTACCTTCCTTAGTTATTTAACAGGTTTAACGGGTTTAACAGGAGAAAATCCATCAGGCAGATACGCAACAGCCCAGGTGCCGGGACCGGTGTGGACGCCCGTAGTCAGGGACATAGGCTGGATCTTGATTTCCGCGTTAGGGAACAATTTAACAATTTCCGGTTTGATAAAATCAGTGACCCGGTCTTTGTTGTCGGAATACTCAAGCAAAATAAAGGGACTCATGTCCGGAGTAATATCACCCTTGAGTTTCTCTAAAGCAAAGGAAACCTGGTCTTCCTGGTTGCGGACAACACCCACTTTTTGAGCGCCTTCAGCCAGGGGGCTGATAACCGGTTTCATCTGGAGCACATCGCCAAAAAAGGCGCTGGTTTTTGAAAGCCTGCCTCCGGCAGCAAGATACTGCAGCTTGTCTAAAAAGATATATTCTTTACATTGGTGAACCGCTTTTTTAGCAAAAGCAATCACCTCTTCCGGGGATTTCGCGGTTTTAGCAAAATGGGCAACAGCAAGAACCAGGGTACCAAGACGGCCGGACGCGGCAGAGGAGTCAATGACCGTGAGCCTGTTGTCGGGATCATTTTCTTTTTTCCAGTCAACAGCAACATCATAATTGCCGGTATAAATAGAGCCAACGCAAAGGTAAAGAACATGGGTATGTAGTTCTAAAATACCCTGGTAGTGTTGATGCCGTTCAAAACTGGAAGCCTGGGCAGTGGAAGTTTTTATACCCTTGCTCATGGCAGAGTAGAGGTCAAGGGGAGATAAATATGTTTCCGGAATACTTTTGTCTCCCATAGAGACATAGCTGTCAAGAAGGGTGAAACCGTATTCCTGGGAGTCTTCGCGGGTAACGGACCCGGCAGCATCAGTAACAATATGGATAACCTGGTCGGTTTGTTTTCCTTTAAAGTTTTTAACCTGGTCCGTAATATTGTCGGTAGACCATTCGATAATATTTCCCAGGGACTCAACCTTTTTCTTGGTTTCATCATGATTGTCGGTATGGAGATGAACTTTAAGAAAATTATCATCCTGAATTACCAGGGCACTGTCGCCAAAACCGGCGATTTTGTCCATAATTTCAGGAGAATTATCATCAATCTGGAGTACCATATCAACACAGTAATTCTCGTCCGTATCTTCAGTAAAAGACGAAGAAATGGAGAGCATATCTTTAAATGTGGCCGCAATGGGCCGGAATTTTTCTTTTTTACCCACAAGGGTATTAAAAAAACCATCAAGGTAGATAAAAATACCCAGGGCGCCGGCATCAACAACACCGGCATCTTTTAAACGAGGCAGGTAATCCGGAGTGGATAAAACCGCTTTTTCAAGGTGGTCCAGAACTTCCGATTCCCAGTTTTCTTTTTCATTGATAATATCTTTTTCGAGAACTTCAACCAGGGCATCGAAAATAGTAAGCATGGTCCCTTTTTTAGGGGTTTTCACCGCCAGCCACGCGCGTTCCCTGCCTTCTTTGGCGGCAGTTAGCAGGTCTTCGGGAGAGTTTGCAGTAAGAAAACCGGAGAGAAAACGGGCGGCAATATTGCCGGAGTTTCCTCTGGCGTAGAGAAGAAGATTACGGATAATTTTCTCCATATCTTTCTCTTTTTTGCTTTTTTTATCGATCCTGTCTTTAAGTTTGACCTTGCCGTTTTTACCGATAGTATGAAGCGGTGTAAGACTGATCATGAGGTTGCGCCCGGTATCGCCATCGGCTACGGGAAAGACATTAATATCATCCAGGAGATTGGCCCAGGCCGAAACCCGTTCTACACCCGCGATGAAGGCATTTTCAAAGTCATAATTCATTTTAGAATCCCAGTGCTGTTCGGATTTCATCCGGTATTTTAAGCATCAATTCCATTTCAGGAGATTTGACAGCCACCTGCTCTCCCCTGCCCTTTGTACATACTTTTCCGTTTGAGGCCAGGCGAATTTCAAAATCAACAACGATCTTGATCTTTGCCTCCACAAGAGTAGCTTTGCAGATAAATTCGTCCCGGTACTGCAAAGGGAAGACATATTTCATTGAAGTCTTTGAAACCGGGAAAAGATAATCCGTTCTTTTGTAAAAGTCATATAAATCGATACCAATGTCAAGAAACAGGGCAGCTCTGGCCCTGTCGAAATATTTAAGGTAATTCCCATGCCAGACGACCTTCATAGGGTCAAGATCATGAAAAGGAACGGTATCTGTTATTTCAAAATTCTGTAAATCGTTCATAAAATTGTTTAACGTCTAAAGCTTTCTCAAGAAACTAAGATCAGTTGACAGTTGACAGAGTTCCGGCAACCAGTCTCTTTTTATTCCCAATCCTCTTTCTAATCAGTTTCTTCCGTATTTTTTCCCTGTCCCACAGGGGGTCGCACTCCTTCCCGGAATCTCCATAGCCCTGGGCCAGTAAAGGCGTTGCACTGCAACGTCTCTCAGAACCAAACCCTTGCCCGGAGCATCTTTGCAAAACAGCCCCCGGTATCATCGCAGTTTCTTCCATATTATTCCCCGGCCTTGCCGGGTCACCTGCTCTTAAAAAAGAGGTAAAACAGGTAGTTTATATCATTTATCAAATAATAAATCAACTCAAAAAAATTTTCAATTTCGGGCTATTTCTTAAATATTTAAACCATATTCAGCAATAGTCTGAACTATTTGTTCGATATCATTGTCCATTGGACGGTCTTCACTAACGGGATCGGCAATTTTCCTGATTTTTTTTACTAATTCAGCGACTTTAGGCCGATATTCAAGATTTCCACGAATTTCACACCCCTGAGCAGCAGCCAGAAGATGAATAGCCAGAACCCGTTCCGTAAGATCGATAATTCGCCGCGCGTCTCTGGCAGCAATGGTCCCCATACTCACTTTATCCTGGTTATTTGATTCCGTAGACCGGGAAAAAGAGGCAGCCGGCATGGTGCCTTTAAGAGCTTCTGCGGCCAGGGCCGAAGAAGATATGGACATAGCTTTAAAACCATGATGCATCTGCTGCTCTTCATCAGAGGCGCTAACCAGGTCAGCAGGAAGTCCCCTGTTCACATTGGGATTAACCATAAGGGCAATCTGTCGATCGGAAAGATCCGCGGCAGAAGCAAGAGCGGCTTTTAACGCGTCCATAGCAAAGGCCATATGACCGCCGTAAAAATTCCCGCCCATTAATATTTCACCGGAATCGGGCTCAATTAAAGGGTTATCATTGGCGCTGTTCGCCTCAGTGGCAATCCAGGAATCGACCCATTCAAGAGCATCAGAGAGAACACCCATAACCTGGGGAGTACACCGGATAGAATAGGGGTCCTGTAACGTTTCTAGCTCTTCCGCTTCCAATTCAGCGGGAATTGTAGTAGTCTGGAGTAATTCATTCAATTGATTGCTAACAAATGCTTGTCCCCGATAGGGTTTTGCTTTCGATATAGTAGGGTGAAAATGGTGTAAATTCCCTTTAAGAGCGTGGACACTCAGCGTGGTAGCATAAATGACGCCCTGTAAAATGGAATGAGCCCGGGAAGAAACAATGGCAGCAATACCGGTCATGGTAGTAGTTCCGTTCATAATAGCCAGGGGCTCTTTGGGTTCAAAGACATGGGGAGAAAGGCCTTCTTTCTCAAGGGCAGCAGCAGCAGGAACCCGCTCTCCCCGGTAAAAGACTTCACGGTCACCGGAAAGGGCGGCGGCAATATAGGACATGGGAGTTAAATCACCGGAAGCACCGACAGAACCTTCGGAAGGGACAACAGGGATGATATTTTTGTTTAAAAAGGCGGCAATTTGTTCCAGCAGGCCCATGGAAACGCCGGAATAGCCTTTAGCCAGGGAAATGAGCCTGCAAAACATGGCAGCCCTGGTCTCTTCAATACCAATGGGATCACCAGTGCCGCAACCATGAAAACGGATAAGGTTTTGGCCGTTAATCCTGGTTTTTTCCATGTCCAGGCGTTTGCCGCAGGACTTGCCAAATCCCGTAGTGACTCCATATACGGGAACGCCATCGCTTAGAGCTTTTAGCAGCAACTCCCGGGAAAGTTCCATTTTTTCAACAAATCGGCTATGGGAGCTGATTGTCACTATGGAATTATTCTTCGCAACATCAATGATCTCGCTCAGCGAAACGAACTCATCACTGATGATAATGTTATTTCTTATTTCGGGTTCTATCACATTCATTATTCTCATCTTTTTTTTAGAAAAAGGGGTGCCCAGTCCGGGAACCCCTTTTGATTTACAATAAGTAATTACTAAATTATATTTAACTTTGTCAAGATTTTTATTGATTTTATATGGACACCATGAATAATAAGGTTAAGAGTGAGATTTGTGTCTTTTTATAGAAGGAATAAAATTGAACATAAATTGGAATTTGTGTAAAATGGCTAAAAAAAAAGATACAATTAAAGCTGAAGAACCAGACAAGTTAAGCCCTTTGATGGAGCGACCTAAAGGCAAAGTCCTTTTTGGAATCATTCTTGTGGGGATCAGTTATATTCTTGGATGGCCAGCGGTTGGTTTTTTTGGCTTTCTTGCCGCTTACCTGGAAGAGCCCCTGGTTGCCGCCATTGGGGGACCTGCTATTTATGGTTTTTCTCATGTTCTTTTCTGGTGGGGATTGTACCTTGCCGGTAAGGATTACGCGAAAGCTTTTTTCGATTGGGCTCTTAAAAAGGGACGGGAGAAGTTTTCCAGGTCGAAGAACTCTAATAAGAAGCAAAAATAGATTTTTTTATTCAAGCGATTCTTCACTGCCGTAACTAATATAAGCATCTGTCATTGAATTGTATTGAGCTTTAATCCAGTCGGCACTTCTTGCTGTATTGGAAATGCGGACTTCATCTATTGCGCCGTTGAATGTCCTTCCACCGCTCCATCCGCCAATCCTGAAGGAATCAAGACCTGCCGAAATTGCGGTTGTATAATTTGTCTGGCTGCTGAATTGTCCATCCAGGTAAAATTTGTCTGTATTGGCAGTACTGTCATAGGTATTAACAATGTAATGCCAGCTGGTATCGGTTATGGTATATGTTGAGAATGAATCTGTAGGATTAGAACCGTTTAGTGAAAAGCCTATGACATTGGAGCTGTATATTTGCCAGTGAATACCACCGCTGTTCCAACCATCGTAATTTATGATAGCATCCCAGTCGCCAGTACCGTTTCTTTTGATCCAGGCTTCAAATGTAAGAGAGACATATGAGTTGATACTGCTCACAGCTATATTATCATCAATATTATCAA
>JAAENB010000295.1 GCA_024224995.1 bacterium
AATGTAACCTATGCCGGAGCAATGCCTCTGCAGAACGTTCGGAACTCGCTCCGCTCAGACAGCCTCACAACCTGTAGAGGCATCACTCCGGCATAGGTTACATTACGAATTACGTTTTTCAGTATATTAAGACACGACCGACCCGGTTTAGCAGGGAAAAAAATACGGAAGAAAGTCCGAAAACAGTTTCAAATACTTCCCCGGCAACCAGATCCGGGCCAGAAACTTCAAACTTCAAACTTGAAACTTGAAACTTCCCCAAAAAGTGAGTAACCACTCACGAACCTTTTATTTAGAATTATTCACTTGACAAAATAGCCAAGAAGACTAGAGTTCCAAAAAAATATTAAAAAGCAAACATAAGCACAGAGACAATGAAACAGATTACCCTGATAGAAGGATTAAATTACTTTCTTATAGCATTACTAATTTCCGTAACAATTATCCCTCTTGTTATATATTTATCCAAAAGGTTCAACCTCTATGACCGTATTGACTGGCGAAAAGACCATGAGGGCGAGATTAGCCGGATTGGGGGAATTGCCATTTTTCTTGGTTTTCTCATCCCCTTTCTTTTCGTAATAGAAACCAAGGGATTAAAGTTTAATTTGCCCATTTATATCGGCGCCATGTGCCTGGCCTTTATTACGGGGTTTATTGATGACCTGTTTTCCATAAAAGCCCGTTATAAGCTGGTTTTGCAGATAGTCTGCGGTTTACTCATTGCCTTTTCCGGTCTGGAGATCGTTTCTCTTTCGGAAGTGCTCCTGCTTCCGTCATTTTTATCATTTATTCTAACTATTGTCTGGGTTGTAATTTTTATGAACGCCATCAATCTTCTTGATGGTATGGACGGTCTGGCATCGGGAATTGTTTTAATTGCCAATATCTTTGTATTTATCATGTCCCTTCCCTTATTTACGGGAAATCCCATCATTTGCGCTATGGCCATAATCATGGCCGGTGCGATCCTGGGATTTTATATATTCAATTTTCCCCCGGCAAAAATATTTATGGGTGACGGCGGCGCCTATTTTCTCGGATTTATGTATGCCACTATGCCGCTAATTGAATCCATGAAAACATCCGTTGCTACCCTGTTCTTAATCCCCTTAATTCTCCTGCTTGTTCCTATTGGTGACATTATGCAGGTTATGCTCAGACGGATGAGAATGGGTGATAATATTTTTATTGCCGATAAAAACCATATTCACCACCGTCTTATGGCTATTGGTCTTTCTATTCGCGGGATCATCTTTGTGCTGTATGTATTTACCACGATACTTGGGCTTACCGCTATTCTCATGGTCCATATTGAAACAAAATTCTCCTATCTTCTCTTTGGCATCATTGCCCTGCTTCTTCTCTGGTCCATGTACCTGCTTAACTCTGTTGAACGGATCCTTGAAAAGAAGATCGATGAAAGTGACGAAAATACCCGGAAGTTTATCCGGCTGAATTCAAATAATCCCATGGATATCACAACAACGGATATGGACACTCCCATGACAAGAGGGATGTCCTTTGATCTTACGCCCATGGGCATTTCCTTTATCACCAATACCGAATGGCCCCAGGAACAAATCCTGCATATTAGCTATCATATCCCCGGAGAGTCAAAGCCTGTTAAACTGAAAGCTATTGTTGTGTGGTCAAAGCCCATTGAAAAGAGTATGGCTTTTTTTACCGGGGCACAGGTGATTGCCATTGACAATGAAAATAAATTTATTACCAATTTTTATTTTCAAATGCTAAAAGACATGACCGCCGATGTTGTTGATATTTCCGACACTGAGCCTGTTCGAAAAATCCACAAACGAACCTCCGCGAAAAACAAGACCGGCAAGACCGGCAAGAAAAAGAACTGACAAGGGGTCAGGGGTCAGGGGTCAGGGGTTGTGAACCTTTACCAGCGGCTTCTTCAATATACCGGTACATCTTAGCGGCCAGCTGTTCCCGGTCGTAGTCCCGGGCCAGTTTTCCGCATCCTTTTTGCAGCTTCCGGTATAATTTTTTATCCGCTTTGACCTGTTTTACCGTTCGAATAAAATCTTCCCTGTTTTCGGGTTCATAACAGAGCCCGGCAGTATAGTGCTGCACGATCCGCGCGGCCTCCCCTTCCACTCCCAGGAGCACCGGTTTTTCCATGGCAGATGCTTCAAATATCTTCGACGGTATTACTGTCTTAAAGGTGTCGGACCGTTTCAGGTTCACCAGGGAACAATCAAGAATTGATACATACCCTGCCACCTCCTCTTTGGATACCGGGTCCAGGAACGTCACGTTCCTGAGTCCCCGCCGCTCTGCTTCGGCTGCGACCTCTTCTTTTTGGGCTCCGTCTCCTATAAATAGAAAATGGATCTCCGGGTCCCCGGATAATTCTATTGAATCGATTGCATCAATAATAAAATCAAGGGCGTGAGCCATGCCGTGGGTTCCAATATATCCCACGATAAATTTATTCTCCAACCCCAGTTTTTGCAGCAGTTCCCGGTTCTTTTCTCCCGGGGTAAAAATCCCGAGATTTGACCCGTTGGTTACTACCCGGACCTTCTCCGCCGGGATTCCCCGCTTTTCCAGGTTTCTTTTAAAGGCTTCGGTTACGGCAATAACCATGGTCGACTTCCGGTATAAAAAGAGTTCCATCTTTTCAAAAAAGTCAAGTACCCGGCTTGTTTTCATCGCGCCCACTGCCCGGATCGATTCGGGCCAGAGATCCCTGAGTTCAAAGATCCAGGGAACCCGTTTTACCCGTGACAGGAGATACCCGGTGTTGGTGGTAAAGAACTGGGGCGATGTTGCTATTATAATATCGGTTTTTACGCGCAGTCCGGCCCAGAACGCGCTAAAGGCAAAGCTGGTATAATCGAGTATTCGTTTAAAAAATCCCTTGTTTGGCGCCATATAACTCCAGACTCGGACTACCCGTATCCCTTCCATATATTCGACCTGCCTGAGCCTGTTCCGGTACCCCGGGAAAACCTTTCCCCGGGGAAAATTTGGCGCGCAGGTTATTACGGTTATTTCCGCCCCCTGTTTGATCCACTCCTTGCAGTGTTCATACGTCCTGGTTGCCGGGGCGTTTACCTCAGGGGGGAAGTTGTCAGTGATAAATAATATTTTCATTTAAGCCTGCTCTCAAGAAACTTAATTTTGTTTGTGCGCGGGCCTGTAAGTAGTATGGGCTCTTTGGATTGCTGCGGAACTCGCTCCGCTCAAACAGTCCTCACAACCCAAAGAGCCCATACTACTTACAGGCCAGATGCAGCTCGCAATGCTATTTAGTTTCTGACGTATTTTTTCCCTGTTCGACAGGGTCAGCTGCTCTCAAGAAACTAAAATTTAACTCGGGTCTGTTTCCGAAGATATAGCCCAGGGGTTGGTTTCTACGAGACGTTGCGTGCAACGCCTTTACGGGCCTTTTCCCGTAGCACCTTCGAAAACGAGCCCCTCGCAGGGGTCGCACACCTTGCCCGGAGCATCTTCGCAAATTTGACCCCGGTATCACCGCAGTTTCTTCCGTATTTTTTCCCTGCTTCGCGGTCGTGTCTCAATATACCGAAAAACGTAATTCGGAATGTAAATTATGCCAGCCTGGAGTGATGCCTCGGCAGGTTGTGAGGCTGTTTGAGCGGAGCGAGTTCCGAACGTTCTGCAGAGGTATTACTCCAGGCTGGCATAATTTACATTCCGGGTTGATATACCTTATATGGCCCGCTCTGCAGGGTCAGCTGCCCTCAAGAAACTAAATAATCAGAGTCGCAAGCTTACCACGGAACCGCACCCGAACCACCTTTGCCGCAACGAGCTTGTTAAACTCAGGAGCGTACATATAATCATCCAGTGTGATATCCTCTGCCCCGGTCATTGTTATTACAACAGAGCCAACCCTTATCTCATTAGCGGTAATTACCGGTTCCAGGCCGGGATAAAAATGGAGATTGGCAAAAGAGTTGTACTCGTTCCGGGGATTTTTCATTGATATCGTATCAACAATAACGATCTCTTCTTCGCCGAATTCAAATCTCCTTGAGTGAAGCGCTCCCTTTTTTTTATAGCCCGTATGGGCAGCTTCGATATGAGTTTCCATGCCGGTATTTGTTTCCCGGAGATTTACTACCCGGGCTCTTCTGCCCACCCTGAAAGCGGACCAGACCTCGGACTGTTCAAAGTCCTCTACCTGAACAGTATTATGAGAGCCCGTAGACCGCTCTTCCTGCCTGCGGCTGTTTATTTCATAGGTTGATGTTCCGGAATCAACAATAAACGGGCTGTTATTTATGTAAAGCTCAAAATTGAATATATCACAATGGCCGTGCCCCGGGATGTAATCAGGACCGATTTGACCTATGTCTATGAGCATATCATAGCTTTTACCCCGTATCCGGCGATAGCCGGAGTCCTTGAGGCCGGGGCTGTTTTCCGGGCAGGAAATCTTTAGCTCCCGGGCATAGAGATTAATCTCTTTCGTAGTTGGCGCGATCCCAAAAGCGCTGTCGCTAAACAGGGGGATAGACCCGTTCGCGAAGGTCATCTCGCGCAGCCACTGAAGCATGAGCCCGGCTTTTTCCCGCAGCAGGTTCAGCAAGGGATCCTGTTCCGGTCCCCTCTCTATTCTATTATTTCCCATAAGGTCGATACAGCCAAGAAGCCGGAAAAGGATTACCTGGTGATACATGGGTGAAAGCTCAAAATTAGCTCCATCGGGCAGAACCTGTTCTTCCAGCTGGGTTTTTATAATGGCAGCCGCTTTTTTATAAAAACGCGGATCGTTAAAATAGTACGCCCCGTAAAGAAGGGACAGGCCGTTTTCCAGGAGATGATTTCCCATGAGATGATACTCGGGATTTTTACACAAAAACCGGTACTGGCCATAGAGGGCCGCGTCAATTCCGGGATCGGTAATTCCGTTCCGCGCGAGGAACCGTATCCAGTTTATCCCCCGGAGCGATAGCGGGTACGGCTCCATTCCTTCATGGTTATACGCGATTGTTTTAACAAAAGAACGTATGAGGGCAAGCCCCTGTTCTACCGGAAGATCTTCCCGGTTTAAATAATCAAAATAGTTCAGGTTATAGACCCAGAGCTTTCCATACTCCGGGTAATTCCAATCGATATGGCCCTCAAAACTCTTGAAGCGGTTCAGGAACGTAAAACCGGTTCCGGCAGCCTCTTTTATTACGGAACTCCACGCTTTAACGGAATTTGCGTCCTTCAGAGTAAGTAACCTTCCCTGCACGGAGCCTGCTTTGGGTACGGTGTACCGCGCTCCGAAGAAAGGGACTGTTCTTTTGGCAATCGCATAATAAACCCGGTACAGGATCTGTCTCAGCTTTAAGTAGCGGACAGTTCTCATAAGCAGTAACAGTTTCGTAAACACAGCGTGTAGAGAAGAGGCATACCTCTCCTCTACACGCAAGGTCCCAATCTCCTCAAGAAACCGCCCAACAACAGTTTCCGCGCGAAACTTCTCCGCCTCTTTCACGCACTTCTTCTTCATCCGGTCCAGCTCACCCGTATTCGCGGCAACAGCGCCCAAACGCTCCGCCAGGCTCTCCAAAGAATTCGCCTCACAGAGAAACCCGGTCTCTCCCTCTTTCACCAGCTCCCTGTTATACTTCCAGTCCGAAGCCAGAACAGGCACCCCGGCAATAAAGGCTTCTATGAGGACTCCGGGAAATCCTTCTCCCTCGTAGAACGTGGGAAAAAGCATAAGATCGTAGCCCGACAACATCTCGTAAATGCCTTCCGTTGCGATTCCCTTATAACAAATATAAGACGGGAATTTTTTATTAAGCGCCGTAAAAGCGGGCTCGTATTCTTTTTCTACCGGTCCGTATATATCCAGGCTAACCGCGGCTGTTCCTGTTTTCGCGTTAAGCGCGGAAACGGCAGCACAGGCAAGTTCCACTCCTTTGTCTTTAGAGACCCGTGAAAAGAAAATCGCCTTTACCGGTTTCCCGGTTTTTTTTATTTTAGGAACAAACGAATATTCCCTGAAATTGGGCAGGCAGCCCACGTTTCGAAGCCCCAGCTCTTCCAGGCGCTCTTTCATAATCATGGTCTCTACATAAATGCCGCTCAGCCGCCCGCACCTGCGTAAAAGCGAACTGCTGCGCGCAAGGAGCTCCGGGAGCCAGCCGCCAATGACAATATACCGAATATCTTTGTTATCCTTCCGGTTCCACCGGAGAAGCAAGGGAAGAAAAACCCGGAGTCCATTGATCCCGGGAAGCAGGAACACCCGGGAACTCTGCTTAAAAGCATCGCGTAATTCACGGTAAAGCCTGAAGGGGTGCCGCTTCCAGCCATTGCTGTCAACACGAAGGATCTCGCTCCGGGGCAGCTGTTTACTTATTGTTTCATCGAACAAACGGGTCTTAATTACCTGGCCGCCAATAATGCCGCTGCCCGTTCCGAAAGCTCCGCAAATGAGTATCTTTTTATTCATTATTATACTTTCCGGCAATAAGTCTTAAAAATCAATAAAAAATTGTCCGGTTTTTGCTAAAACCGGCACTACTCTTGTAGGAAGAACAAAAAACCAAACAAAACCCCTGGAATGATAAAAAAATAATCAATTCGCTTGGCTCATAGCTCTTTCCCCCATACATTGGTAATACCAGTTTCCGGCAAACCACTGCCACCGGGGTCAAAGAATAATGCTCGGGATATCAACGATGACAAAACCAGAAGATCCTTGACATGATGGATAAACATCACTTACGGTGCTTTCCATTGAGGTATAGCCATGAACCAGACAAAATATATCATCGTATTACAGTGCCATATCGTTAAGGAACGGTGCAGCGGGTTTCTTTGCGAGGATGCCTTTTTTAACAGGAAGGACGGGTTTCGTGAGTATCCGGCCGATGCGCCCATCCGGTATGTAAACATCACCTGCGGGGGATGCTGCGGCAAGGCCACCCTTAGAAAGCTGGGGAATTTTTCCAGGCTTCTCGCGAAGAAAACAAAAATTCTTCCGGAAGAAGTGACGCTTCATTTCGCAAGCTGTATATGCAGGGAAAACTTTCACGGACCCGTGTGTCCGCATTATGATTATTTGAAAGAGCTGGTGGAGCGGAAAGGGATCGCGTGGAAAGAAGGGTCTCGGATTAGTCCCCTGGCGGAGAAACGGAGAGACGCGGACGGGCACTGGCACGCGGATGGATGATCAATCTCCCTTGAGAATCTTCTTTAAAATATTTCATTTGTCAGCTCATTTCCCTGGTAGTTCGTTATCAAACAGTAAATATTAAAAAAAATTTTACGCAAGCAAAATTTAGTTTCTTGAGAGCAGCTGACCCCGGCCCTTCGGCTCCGCTCAGGGACCGGATGGCCGGGAAAAAATACGGAAGAAACTGTTTTTAAAAAATGGATCGGTTTCAGCATGGGGCTACCCGGGGGTGAATCCCCGGGCTACATGACTATACCCCTCCGGGGTATTTCTGGTATGGGACCGAATCGCCCGCAGGGCAT
>JAAENB010000296.1 GCA_024224995.1 bacterium
ATGCCCTGCGGGCGATTCGGTCCCATACCAGAAATACCCCGGAGGGGTATAGTCATGTAGCCCGGGGATTCACCCCCGGGTAGCCCCATGCTGAAACCGATCCATTTTTTAAAAACAGTTTCTTCCGTATTTTTTCCCGGCACGGCCGGGTCAGCACTGCAACGTCTCTCAGAACCAAGCCCCTCGCAGGGGTCGCACACCTTGCCCGGAGCATCTTCGCAAAATAGACCCCGGTATCGACACAGTTTCTTCCGTATTTTTCCCGGCCATCCGGTCCCTGAGCGGAGCCGAAGGGCCGGGTCAACACCACAGAGGGGGAATCCCAAATAAACACACACCGTGAGGGCACGGCGCGCCCCTGTTTCCATCACACGGTCATCTTTTTTATCTTCCTGTTATTGATTGCCAGCTCCAGGAAGTACCTGATGTGTTCTTTTTCAGCTTCGTCGAATTTATCGATCTCTTCGAATTGTTTTAAGAGCTTTTTATCGCTTATGCTTGTAAGGTTCTCCTTTTCGGTCTCGCCAAAAAGCAGGTAGTCTGCTGAGACTTCAAATTCCAGGGCAATCCGCTTCACAACTTCCGCCGAAGGAACAGCCTCATTTTTTTCATACTTCCAGATAACACTTTTAGCTGTATCCAGTCTTTGAGCCAGTTTTTCCTGCGACAGACCCTTTCCCTTTCGCAGTTGTTTTATTTTGTCACCTAACGTCATACATTTCCCCAGCAAAACAAAAAAAATAGACCTAAAAGGTAATTTTTTTCTTGACTTCGTTCTATATAAGTATACAAAATATCCACCTAAAGAGAACTACTCTACAATAAAAACAGTGCTCTTTATCAAGATTGTCAAGGAGAAAACAGATGTCACAAACAACACAGCAAATGCTCGACAGCATAAAAAACGAAAAAGAGATCATCCTGGGGCTGGGTAAGATCGAACGGGCTACCTTAAAGCGCATAACAAAAGAACTCATAGAGAATCTCTCCCGTGAACCCGGCCCGGCTCATGAAGTTTACTCCACTTCTCCGGAGCAGTTCCGGGTCTCCCTGGCGGGTTTTGAGATGGCTGCTTTGCAGATGATCCATGCGAAGGTTTGTGCGGAAGACTCAGGGGAGTGCGTGGATTAAAACAGGGTATGGTTAATTAAAATTAGTTGCATTTACATAGGCTCGATTATATTATAGGCACAAATCAATTCAACAAAGGTCATTACAATGTTAAAAGAGTTTAACGATACTGGTACCTGTATACCGGAAATGCATTATTTAGTAAACACTTCCAAAAAATTAGATGAAATTCTTACTCTTATCATGAAAAGGAGGTATTTTACCATCAACAGACCCCGACAATATGGGAAAAGCACTACACTCTTCTTACTGTCAAAATTACTTACAGAAAGAAAAGACTATGTACCCATTGAAATCAGTTTCGAAGGGATCGGTTCTAAAGTATTCGAAAACGAGAGCAGCTTTATAAAAGTATTTCTCACAAAAATAATGGATGAAGTTAAATATCTGGGAATAGAAAAAAACGTACAGAAACTGGTTTCAAAAAATATTGAAACAAATCATAATATGGCTCAATTATCGGGTTTCATTACGGAGTTTACTGAAATTTTAAATCAAAACATTGTATTGATGATCGATGAAGTAGACAAAAGCAGTAATAACCAATTATTTTTAGACTTCCTCGCGATGCTGCGTGATAAATATTTAAACAGGAACAAAGGAAAGGACTCAACCTTTCAGAGCATAATCCTGGCAGGTGTTCATGACGTAAAAAACCTTAAATTAAAACTACGACCAGATGATGAAAAAAAATTAAACAGTCCCTGGAATATCGCAGTTGATTTTGAAGTAGACATGAGCTTTAACCCTGAAGAAATTGCGACCATGTTAGAAGACTATTCCCAAACAACGAATATCAGCATGAATATTCCCCAAATATCCGAACTACTCTATTACCATACTTCGGGGTACCCCTTCCTCGTAAGCAGGCTGTGCAAGCTCATTGATGAAAAAATCATGAAAAAAACTGAAAAACCGGAATGGAAAACAGAGTACATTGACGAAGCCGTGAAACTGATATTGCAGGAAAAAAATACTAATTTCGATAGTTTGATAAAAAACCTCGAAAACTACAAGGAACTGTACGACCTGGTTTTTGAGACTATCATTGAAGGGATTGAACCATCGTATAACGCTGACAACCCCGTAATAGACATGGCGGCCACCTACGGGATACTCAAAAATGAAAATGGTAAAGTTAAAATTCATAACAGGATCTATGAACAGAGAATTTATAATTACATGAGTTCCAAAGTTGAAACAGCCATGTCTCTTGAAGGATATAACTTCAGGGACAACTTCATCAATGAAGACGGTACACTTGATTTCGAAAAGGTTCTGCTAAAATTCCGCGAATTCATGAAAAAAGAATACAGCTCTAAAGATAAAGATTTCCTTGAGAGAAATGGAAGGCTTTTATTCCTGGCCTTTATTAAGCCCATCATAAATGGCTATGGATACGATTTTAAAGAAGTTCAGATATCGGAAGAACTACGGCTTGATGTTGTTATTACCTATTTAAATCAAAAATATGTTGTTGAATTAAAAATCTGGCGCGGAGACGTTGCACACCAAAAAGGCCTGGCCCAGCTTTCCCAATACCTGGATAAACTGGAGCTTAATAAGGGTTTCCTTATTATATTCGACTCAACTAAATTTAAGAATAAAGACTGGAAGACCGAAAAAGTTGTTGTTGAGAATAAAGAAATTTTTATAATAATGGTATAATAAAACCAGGGGGTTCCAATGAAAAACATGAAGATATTATTTATAAACGGCGTTTAATCACAACCAGGGTTACATCATCAATCTTTAATAAATCCTCAATGGCATCAAGAACCTCATTATGGATCTCTTGAGCCGGGAGATTCCCTTTCGCTGCAATGAGCTTTTCCAGGGATTCGTTGCCGAACATTTTACCGTTCTTGTCCATAGCTTCGGTGACGCCATCGGTATAAAGGACCATACAGTCTCCCGGGAACATTTCCAGTTGTCCAACCTCCTGGTTTTCATAGACATTGTTTTTATACATATGCGGTTCAATTCCCAGCCAGATTCCCGAGGTTTCCACCACTTCCACCATTCCGGTTTTATACCGGTAGACCAGGATATCCTGGTGCAGTCCGCAAAAAGTGAACATAGAATTGCCATCCAGGGCAAAGATCGTAATGGTCATATACTTGAACTCACCCAGGAGCTTAATATTTTCCGTAATACTTTTGTTCACAGCAGCCAGGAGCCGGATAGGCGGTATCCCGGGATTGTCGTGCAGAACCGTATGTATGGCGGTTTGTGCCATCATCATAATGAGGCCGGCAGTAACACCATGACCGGAAACATCACCAATCACCAGCCAGTGGCATCCGCCAATTGAAATAACATCATAATAATCGCCGCCCACTTCATCAGCCGGATCAAGGCTCGCCACAATATCATAGCCTTCCAGCTGCGGGTTCTGGGGCAGCAGAACGGTCTGGATCTTTTTCGCCAGTTCCATTTCCCCCCAGATGGCATCCCGGGCTTCTTTGAGATGTTCATTGGTGGCTTCCAGCTCTTCCATAGCATGCTCAAGCTCTTCAGTTCTCCGGTGGACTTTATCTTCAAGATTGGAGCTGTAATCCACAATGGAATTGGCCATACTGAGAAACATATTTACCAGGTCACCAATTTCATCGCTTCTCCTGGTATTTCGGATAATATCTTTTTGGGGATTGTCTCCAAAAAGTTTCATTTTTTCGGCCAGTTTGATCATGGGCTGAACAATCCCCCGGGTGGTTATCCTGGAAACGAACAGGGCCACGGCAACAATGAGAACCGCGAGAAAGCCGAACATTATTTTAATGGCATTATTGATATTGGAAATACGGGTGTCAATTCTCTTGTTTATCTTTTTATTGATCTTCATGAGACTGTTGTAAAAATCATCATGTCTTTCAGTAATTTCTTCTTTGGCGAGTTTCAAGAGATAGGCAAGTTCTTTTTCGCTGAATCCTTTATCCAGGTCTTCTTTGACACTATCGGAAACCGCGAAAAAACTGCTCATATGATCATCGATAAGATGGAGGGTAACATTTATATCACCGGCTTCATCGGGAAAGGCTGTTTTCAGTTCCTTGAATTTGACCGTAAGGCTGTTGATGGTCATGGTATACCGTGATAGATAAAAATCGCTCAGGTTTTCGATATATTCTTTTTCGTAAAATAGTGTTTCGGAAGCATTTTTCTTAATCTCCGCCAGAACAACCTTATGCCGGTTGAACAGGTTAACCCGGTTAATCGAGAAAAACGTGACCGACGCGATTAGCACGGCAATAAGAAAATATAAAAGATTCACCGTTAGAAATTTTGTTTTCATTCGGAAATCACGAAACCGAAACAGCTTGCTAAGCCCCATTCCCCATTACCCCTCCATTATTATTTCCGTATTACTCTGAGCTATTCAAAACTAATATTCAGTCCAGATCTTTTGTTCAACCGTAATCAACAATGGAGTAATGGGCACCAGTTTTCCCTGTTTAATCGAATACATTTTTAAGCTTGCAGCGGGTTTATGAATAAGTTTGGTGAAAGTTACCCGGTTAAATGAACCGCCCGTATCGAACTCATTTAAGCTTTCCAGTTCCTTTTTAATCTGCCGGCTATTTAAGTCATCACCCGCTCTTTTAATGGCCTCAACTAATATTTTAGCGTTGATATAGCCCTGGATATACCGGCAGCTTCTCTCTTTTTTCTCCGGATTATATTTTTGGTTGATATCGTGCATCAGTTTCACCCCGGCAAGCTTTGTATCATTCCACACTCCGTAGCCGATTGTTCCGTAGACCTCACTGGTATCATTTCCAAGTTTTTTAACAACGTTCTCATCAAGAGCCCAATTAAGGAGGATCAGTCTGGTATTGAGCCCCAGCTTTTTAACCGCTTTTATGATCGCCACAGACGCGGTTCCCGATTGCTGCACAATTGCCCAATCCACTTTCATATTCTTCAACTTTTCAAGAGCTCCCTTTCCGGAAAGGGGAATAACAATCTTTTCGCTTACATTTATTTTATTCACTTTAGCGAACTCAAGCCCATCAGGGAAAAAAGGAGAACGGCCAAAACCGGTATCATTATAAATAAAAGCTACTTTCGCGTCATTTTTTACATTTTTGATATACTTTAACGCGATCCGGGTCTGGTCGGAATAGGAAACTGATCCTATAAAGTTATAAGGGTGCTCTTTCCCATCGGCGATTTTTTCCGAATAGGAGGCGCTAATAAAAGGAATTTTATCGGCAGCTACCTTTGGTGCCAGGGCTTCGGTATCACCGGTTCCCCAGCCGATTATTGCCAGAACTTTTTGCGCTTTCAGGTTACTGTACCATACATATGCTTCGGATATTTTGTATTTATAATCCTTCCAAATAAGGTTAATCTTTCTGCCATTAATCCCGCCCTGTTCGTTCACATAGCGGAGATAATCAATAGCGCCATACCCATACTCTTCTCCTACGTCGCTGGTAGGCCCGGACATGTCAAATATCCCGCCAATCCGGATCTCATTGGGAACATCCTGCTTGCAGGAGCCGATGAAACCTGCAATAAGTGTTAATAATAAAAATAATAAAACCTTTTTCATATGCACACTCCCGGTAATTTTTGGACAGTTGTAGTGGATTATATACAAATTACAAGAGAAGATCAAGACAAATTTTTTATTTGTGATACCAGGGAGGCCGGAAGCAGTTTATTTTTTTAGGTGCGCTCGGGAATTAGTCTGATCTTTCCTCCACCTATGTGATAATACGTCCTGTATTGCACATAGGCGTCGCCATCGTGGCTCCTGTTCCGGAAAGATCAGACTAATTCCCTGACATCGTTTAAAAACCTAAAAAATTAAACTGCTTCCGGGGAGGCCTGGTTATGCTCCCCCGGAAAGGATCTTTTTTAAGCGAAGGGCCTGTGCATCAGAATCATCAATAAGCAGCCCCTGCTGAAGCAGTTTCCCTGCTTTAGTCTCATCATTCATAATACGATAGATATCGGCAAGATTAAAGAGGTTTTTGGTAAATGTCCTGTCCCTGAGGCAGCAGCGTTCTCCATAGTCAGCAGCCTTTTCGAATTCCTTTGCCATTTTCCCGGTATAGGAAGCGAGATACAGAAGTTCCACATCTCCCTGGGCAAATTCACAGTACTGCTCTGCCACATCAAAAGCAGCTTTATATTTTTTATCCCTGGCGTATAATTTAACCACCTCTTTCAGCACCCGGGGATTGTTCCCGCTTTTCCCTTTTGCTGTTTTAAGTGACGATAATGCCTGGTTTTTCTTTCCCTGTTTAAAAAGATCATCAGCGTTTTTTATCAGCTCCTGTATCTCCGAAGGCAGCTCATGCTCCGGTAAAAAACTTGCCGGGTTTACGGATGCCCCGGGATTAAACGATATACTCAAGATTGAATAATCATCAATTAATGTTCCCGATTCAAGGATACTGGCTGTAATCCTGTCGACACTTCCTTCTCCCTGCTGAACATGCTTCAGGAAAAAGTTTTCATCTCTGTTTATTGTCCGGTTTCCACCCGCATCAACTTCCAGCTGAATATCATCACGCCCGTCGGAGCCCAGGATAATAATGTCGCCTGCCTGAAATTGGCAGGTTTTTACTTCCAGGTTGTCGAAATTCATATTCAGGCCAATTTTATGCACTTCCAGTTCCTGTTCAATAAATTCGGCTGTGCCGTCATGGTAACGAACCATCCAGGGGTGTTCCGCGTTGATATAATACATAAACCCTGTTTCTTCATCAATGAGCCCCATTGTTAAGGAGGCGATCATTGAACCCTCAAAAGTAATAAAAACGTTCTGAAGATCCAGGAAGCAGTCCTCCAGCCATTGTTCGGGAAACCGCATCCGGTAACTTTCAATGGCGCGCGTACGGTTTATAAAGGCATTATAGAGAACCCCGGTTACGATTGCTCCTCCCGCTCCCTGTATCGATTTTCCCATGGCATCACTATTAATAAAGGCAATATAGTTCCTGTTTCGCAGTTCCAGGTTGGTGGCAATATTCAAATCACCGCCAATATCCACATTCTTTCCCTGGTATACAAAATTCTTATTCTGCTTTGTTATTTCTTTTACTTTAAAACTATCACTAACAACGTCATTCTTTCCCAGGGGTTTCATTAACAGGGAGGTAAGATAATAGTCTCCATCCTGCTGGTTTTTCAACGCCCGTATATCGTCAAGGCTCTGTTTTAATTCATCGGTCCGCTCTCTTACTTTTTTATCCAGGTTTACGTTCAAATCTTCCGCTTCTTTATGGACCGCTACAAAACGGTTGGCCAGGATTCCGGCAATACCAATGGTATAAACAAAAAGTCCGTACTTTGAAAGCGCAATACCGGTATGCAGGAACATGGAATCAAGAATATCAAATACCGTAGTAAAGGCCATTACCACGACTCCGGGTAAAAGATAAAAGGAGTCCCGAACCCGCTTTACCAGGGCCTTAACTACAAGATAAATAAGAAATACGAGAGAGACAAATCCCGAAATCTGCCACCCAATGAGAATATATTCCGTTATAACCAGGGGAACAAATGGGATAGCCCCAATCAGCAGCCCGGAAAATATTACAAATCCTCTGGCAATAATTGTTACCCGGTTAAAGAATAATTTTTCCAGGAAAAGAAGCATAAAAGGAAAGATCGTAAAGAGAACACAATATTCAATACGCAGGATTATATCGGTCCGGGTAAGGAAATCAACTACCGGGTTTGGATCAAAATAGGTAAAAATCTCGAATACCAGGTTTGTCCTGGTAAAAAAATAGCCGCAAACAGCCATGCCGAACAAGCCGAAATAAAGGTTATACTGGTCCCGGCGGCGCAGCAGGAACAATAAAATATGATAAAATGCCACAAAGAGATATATGCTAATGAGCATAAACACAGCCATTTCGGAATTTTTTGCCTGTAATGTTTCATACTCGTCAATTTGATAGCCCGAATGATACAGGCCAAAGCGCCAGAATTGAGGATTCCCTGCCATGCGGAAAAATAACCAGTTCCCTCCTTCTTTTAATGCCGATGACGGAATGCTTATGATCGAGCCCCGTACTGCCCTGTTAACGGCAATCTCTCCATTGTCCTTTACGAAAAACTGGTCTTTTACAAGCCGGTCATTAACATACAGCTGCCATGCTTCTCCTACGGCACCCACCTTCAGCCCGATCGATTTTACGGAATTAAGGGTTTCACTGTCTATTCTAAAATGCGTAGCAGCAGTATAAACAGCCCGGTCCCGTTCCTGTCCCGGGAAGACCTTGCGGATGCGCAGCGGAAGCCCGTGCTTTTTGATCCAGAGTGAAGTCTTTTCACGGTCTCCTTCAATCCAGCTCTTTTCAAACCCTTTACGGACCCACCAGGTATTGGTATCCAGGTTGATTGGTTCCATCGCGAACAGGGAAGGAACAACGAGCAATGATAAAACATAACATAAAGCAAATATTCTAATTTTCATGATCTTTTAAATTCTTTCCCCTGACTACGCTCATTCAGAGCACTAAATACGGCTAAGTATTAATTGAATAGCAATGGAGTCAAGCAATAATAATAAAAGCTTCAACCGTATTGGCCGGTATTTTCTTGACAAATGATTTCATTTGCCGTATACTTTTGTTAGAGAACGACTAAGATGGAGAGAACTACGTGAGAAAGCTGAAACCCATATTAATGGTAGAAGACAACACCTGTGATCAACAATTAACTCTTGAAGCTCTTAAAAAAAACAACGTTAGCAACCCCGTAGATATTGTCAATGACGGAGCAGAAGCTCTGGATTATCTGCACAAACGGGGAAATTTTTCCGACCGGACCACAGGAGACCCGGCGGTTGTTCTGCTGGATATTCAAATGCCTAATATTGACGGCTTTGAAGTTCTCAGACAAACCAAAAAAAACGCCCTTCTTAAAACAATACCTATTGTTATACTTTCCTCTTCCCAGGAAGAGCACGATATCGCAAAAAGCTATGAACTGGGAGCAAATGCCTACGTAGTCAAACCAGTAAACTATGACGATTTCTCCAGCGTTCTTACGATCTTAGGTATATTCTGGACAAAACTGAACGAAGCACCCTGAGAGGAGAGGTGATCGGTGGCCCGAAGGGCCGGGTTATCGGTGATCGGTAACACGTATAAAAATGGGAGAATGGTGGTGGAAGGATCTCAACAAAAATATTTATTAAAGCCATTTTTTAACCCGTTTATTGAAATTATTATTCTTGCGGTTCTGTATGCCGGCAGTGCCAGGGTCTGCCAGTTCCTGGCAATTCCTCCGGGTAATATTACCCCGGTCTGGCTTCCTTCCGGCATCATTCTTTCGGCTGTTCTGCTCAGAGGATACCGCCTCTGGCCCGGTATCTGGCTTGGAGCTTTTGCCGGAAACGTGTGGGCCTATCTCGACTTTGAGACCTTTTCAAACCTGGGGGCTGCTCTCTTCTCAGGTACCGCTAATGGATTTGGTGATACCATATGCGCTTTATCCGCTGCCTTTCTTATTAAAAAAACAACAAAAACCAGGGTTCCCTTTTCCCGGTTCCGGCATACTATTTACTTTATTCTATTCGGCGCAATCATGGGGCCCTTTATTAGTGCTCTTTTTGGTGTCACTTCCCTGCACTGGTCCGGAATTATCTCCGGGGAAAAATACCTGTCCGGCTTCATCACCTGGTGGGTGGGAGATGGTGTGGGTGTGCTTATTCTTACCCCGCTTATTGTCCTCGGGGCCTTAAAAAAGGAAGATACCTTTTCGGAGCAAGCAAAAAACCTCACGGAAAAAATACTATTCTGGATTCTTCTTTTAATCTTTTCAGTGCTCAGCCTCAGTCTTTCAGGTCTATACCTTGGACATATGAATATCGCCCTGTTTTTTCTTATTCCCGTAATTCTGTGGGGAATTATCAGGTTCAGCCAGAGAACCGCTGTCACGGTCATCTTTGTTATTGCGCTAATTGCCGTAATAACTACTGCTTCAGGTTTTAGCGTCTTTACAGTCGGTGATGACTTCAACCATACTCTTGTGGAAATACAGCTATTTCTTGCTGTACTGTCAACCGGTACATTGCTCCTCACCGGAACATTTTATGAACGTGACGCAGCAATGCATGCCTTAATAAAAAATGAAACCGAATTGCAGCAGTATCGCTCCGATCTTGAAGATATGGTAGAAAAACGGACTGCTGAGCTCGTAAAAAGTAATGATCACTGTGTACTGGAGGCGGCCAAACGGGAACTGGCAGAAGAGATCCTTCAAGCCGGGGAGCAGCAATACCGGGAACTTTTTAATAACATCCACAATGGTGTTGCAATCTATGAGCCTATTGACGACTGCCGGGATTTTATTATTAGAAATATCAACAAAGCCGGCGAAAAGATCTCCAGAGTTAAGGGCGCCGACATAATAGGAAAAAGCATTCTTGAAGTTTTTCCCGGCGTAAAAGACCTGGGGCTTTTTGACATCCTGGCTGCCGTAAGCAAAACCGGGATTCCTCAGGATCTCCCGGCTTCACCGTATAAAGACGGCAGGCTCTCTCAATGGGTTAATAACTTTGTTTACCGGATCCCCTCCGGTGAAGTGGTTGCCGTTTATGAAGATGTCACCAGGAGAAAACTTACGGAGGAAGCTCTTCGGGAAAGCGGGGAATTCAACCGGAGAATAATCGAAAGCAGCAGTGACTGTATCAAAGTTATCGACCGGGACGGCTACCTTCTCTTTATGACCAGGATTGGCCAGCAGCTCATGGAGATACAGGATATCAAAAAATACCTGAATAAATCATGGATTAATTTCTGGAAAAACAGCGGACAGGATGCCGCACGGGCGGCTGTTATAAAAGCCGCCGGGGGTAAGATGGAAACATTCCGGGCATTCTCTCCCACAGAGACGGGCAAGCCAAAATGGTGGGATGTTACGGTCTCTCCAATTGTTGAGGAAGAAGGGACAATCGACCGTCTGCTGGTTATGGCGAAAGACATCACTATCCGGAAAGAAGCAGAAGAAAACATTATACATTTAAACACCCAGCTGGAGCTGCGCGTTAAAGAGCGGACCGCCCAGCTGGAAGAGGCCATTAATGAACTGGAAAGCTTTGCCTACTCGGTCTCTCATGACCTTCGGGCTCCTCTGAGGCATATTGATGGTTTTATTTCCCTGCTCCAAAAAAAATCCCGGGAAGATTTTGACATAAAAAGCAAACGCTATGTTGCCATTATTGCAGAATCAGCAAAAAAAATGGACTCGCTCATTAGTGATCTGCTCATGTTTTCCCGGATAAGCCGCAATGAGATGAAAAAACGCCCGGTGAATATAAACACTATTATCAACGAAATATTAAACGATTATAATGCGGAATTAAAAGACCGCGGAGTTCAATGGAATATTACAAAACTGCCCATTGTTCTGGGCGATCGAAGCATGCTGCGGCTTGTTATGGAAAACCTGATCAGTAATTCTTTAAAATTTACCCGGAATGAGCCTGCTGCCGTAATCGATATTGGTTTTATAGAAGAAGACGCGCATAAAGAAGCAACAATTTTTATCCGGGATAATGGGGTGGGATTCAATATGGACTATGCCCAAAAACTGTTCGGTGTTTTCCAGCGCCTGCACAGCGATCATGATTTTGAAGGCACCGGTATTGGCCTCGCTACGGTAGAACGTATTATCCGGAAACACGGCGGGTATATCCGTGCTGAGGGAGAAGAGGGTCATGGCGCGACATTTTATTTTTCCTTGCTAAAAGCAGAATAATAAATAGTATTTCGGAGGGTACGAATGAACCGGGAAAGACCAATCTTACTTGTTGAAGATGATGCCAATGACAGGGAATTAATTATTGAATCACTCAAAGAGAAACAACTCAGCTCTCCTCTTGACGTGGTTTGCGATGGTGAAGAAGCTCTCGACTACCTCAATAAAAGCGGTTCTTTCATCAATCGCGATTCGGAAAACCCGGCTGTTGTTTTGCTCGATATCAAAATGCCCAAAGTAGACGGGTTCGAAGTTCTGGAAAAAATAAGAAAAAATGATTCTTTGAAACTGGTTCCTGTTGTTATCTTAACGTCTTCCCGGGAATACCAGGATATTATTAGAAGCTATAACCTGGGGGCTAACGCGTATGTGGCAAAACCGGTTAAATTTGATGATTTTTTTAGAGTTGTTACTGAACTGGGAATATTCTGGACTACGATGAATATAGCTCCGTAAACATCACCCGGTCCATGCAAGAGGTTTATACAAAAGTATGAAAGAAAATATCAAAATCCTGTATCTTGAAGATGATACATATGATTATGAACTGGTACGCGCGACCCTTGATGATTCCGGGTTATTGACCGAGATTATTCATGTCGATACTCAAAAGTCCTTTGAGCGCCTGCTGGAAGAACAGGATTTCGACCTGGTACTGTCCGATTATAATCTTCCGGGTTTTGACGGTTTAAAAGCTCTGGACATGGTCTGTACGATCCAACCCCAGACTCCCTTTATTTTTCTATCGGGAGTTATGGGTGAAGACCTGGCTGTTGATTCTCTTAGACAGGGCGCTGCCGATTACGTGATGAAACAGCACATGGAACGCCTTGCTCCTGCTATTCGGCGGGCCATCCACGCGACTATAGAAAGAAAAAAGCGTAAAGATGCCGAAAAAGAACTTCAGCTGAAAAATGAACAATTACAGGTAACCATTGAAGAACTGGAAGCCATAAACGACGAATTTCTAACACAAAATGAAGAACTCATTGCTTCAAGGAATGAGCTTAATAAAAAAAAGGAACAAATTAAGACATCTCTCATTGAAAAAGAATCTCTTATTAAAGAAATTCACCACCGCGTGAAAAATAACATGCAGATTATATCCAGCCTGCTCGATCTTCAAGCCGAGAATATTACGAATGAAAATGACCGTGAACCCTTTATAGACAGCCAGAACAGGGTCCGTGCTATGGCCCTGGTCCATGAGAGACTGTATCACTCCCCGGATCTTTCCAGTATTGATTTTAACGATTATATTTCCGGTTTGATACGTGAATATACCAACACGCTGGGCAGGTCCGCTGAAACGATCTCCATTATAATCCGGGTTGAAAATATATATCTTAATATCGACTATGCCATTCCCTGCGCCCTTATTATTAACGAACTTCTTACGAATGCCTACAAACACGCTTTTCCCGGGAAAACAGAGGGTGAAATTACAATTGATTTTAACCGGGAAAGCGATTCCCGGTATGTTCTAACAGTCAGTGATAACGGCGCCGGGCTGCCGGATAATTTTGATTATAAAAACTCCAAAACACTGGGGCTTAAACTTGTTTACGCCTTAATAAACCAGCTCAAAGGTTCGGTAAGTATCAAATCCGAAAACGGGGCTTCATTTTCTATCGTCTTTGGGACCGGCAAGACAGTCCCCTCCTCTGCTTCCTCTTCCAATATTCACGATTTTTCAAAAGCCCCCGCCCCTGTTTCAATACTCATTGTTGAAGATGAACGGATTACGGCTATGCACCTGAAAAAAACAATCGAATCCGCCGGGTTCCGGGTCACAGACATTGCGGCCTCATCCGCTGAAGTTTTTAAATCCCTGGAAAAAGAAACCCCCAATATTATTCTCATGGATATTATTCTTGAAGACAACTCCGACGGCATTGAAATTGCCGAACAGATCACCCCCAAATACAATATTCCCATTATCTTCTCTACGGCGAATTCCGACAAACAAATCTTTGAACGCGCTATGAAAATCAGCCCTGCCGGGTATATACGAAAACCCATTGACAAGACGAAACTGTTGTACGCGATTAAGCACGCAGTGAATTTGTTAACTGAGTAATTATGATTTGACAGAATCCCCGGAAAAATAAAATAGTCTCCTTCATGAGCGAAAATAACAAAAAACTCCCGCACCCCTTTGCCCTGGCCCCTATGGCGGAAATTACCACCCCGGCCCTGAGGCGCACTATAAAAGAATTCACCGGCAATGTTCTTCTCTACTCGGAAATGCTCAGCGCCGCTGCCATCGTATCCGGGGTCTCCTACAATGAAAACCGCATGCAAAAACTCGATTTCGACGATCCCTTTGTTTTTCAACTTATGGGCAACTCCCCGGACATAATGGGCCAGGCCTGCGAGATCCTTTCGGATATTGGCTGTTACGGCATTGACATCAACATGGGCTGCTCCGCGCCCGTTATTCTTCAAAAAGGTCTTGGGTCCGGACTGCTGAAGGAGCCGGAAAAAGCACGGGAAATAGTGAGAGTATGCAGAAAAAAAACGACTTCCTCCCTTTCGGTAAAGCTGCGCTCGGGATTTGAAAAACACGATGAGGAATTTTTAATAGATTTTACCCGCATGCTCCAGGACGAAGGAGTAGATTTTATAGCTCTTCATCCACGGTTCGCGAAACTGGGCTTTGCCAGGAAAGCCGACTGGTCCCTGGTAAAATCCGTAAAAAAACATCTCTCAATCCCGGTTTTGGGAAATGGCGATATTTCATCTGCTGAAATGGCTATGCGAAAAATAAACGAAACCGGCTGCGACGGCATTATGATCGGCCGCGAAGCGGTGACAGCTCCCTGGATATTCAAGCTCTGCGACGACATATATCACAATAATCCTTCTTCTCTTTCCGTGGATATCTTACAGGTTTTTATCAACACCCTTGACTACCTGGCGCTCTACCTGCCGGAATATCTGCATAAAAGCAGGGCCCACCGCTTCTGCGTTTACTACTGCAAAAACGCCAAATTCGGGCATGAGCTTTTTAGAAAAATACGGAATGTCGATTCCATCAACGAAATGAAATCTATTGTGTATGACTATTACGAGAGGAACGAAGGGGAGAGAGAGAAGAAGTTTGAAGTTTGAAGTTACAAGTTTGAAGCTGCTATATACTTTACTGTTCTCTCCTGCTTTCTTTAACTTCAAACTTTAAACTTCAAACTTTCTTTTTTTTACTGTTCAAACACCTCGCCGAAGTCACCGTAAAAATTCACTTCCCCGGAACCGGAAGACATGGCGCCTGCCATCTGGGTCATGAGATCTTCCATGTCGGCCCAGAAAAGGCCGCCCAGGTAGGAATCGGGGTCGTACATAATATCACTGCCGAGAAAATCATAGAGCTGGTCAATTGTTTCTTCTGCGGTAAAATCGGAATGAAGATTGCTCATCATATAGGCTACGAGCCCGTCCTCCTGCAAGAGTCCCTTTCCCAGTGAAAGAAGGTTAGCGTAATGGCCCTGGAACTCTTCAAGTACCGTGGGGACCCGTTCCGTTAGCATCTTCTTAAGCGGGTTTTCATCTCCCGAAGAATAGGCTATTTTCGACACTAGAATAATCCCCAGCGTATGCCGGAGAGACCGGAGCTCGGCGTCCGATGCCTTGTACCCGGTAAAAAGACTGTCCAGCATGTTTGTGAGGTTGCCGGTAATACAGTACTCGCTGCCGGGCCGCATAAGCTCTGTTATGAGCTCTACACTGTCGGAAAAGCCGTCCCAGGTATAGCCGAAATGGGTATTTGAATCGGTGCCGGTTTCCCGCCGGTCCGGGAAGGCTGCCAGGCCCTTGCCAACAGTTGCGGGGACTCCTTCTCCGTCAAAGTCGGCGTCGTCAAAACCAACCAGCTCTTCTATAAGGTTATCGAGCTGCATATCTTCAGCTGGTCTAAAATTAGTAACTCCATCGGTGTAGAGCCACGAGGGATAAGAATCAAGGGTGATATAAGCATTCGCGCAGGCTTCTCCCTCGGAGCTCCGGAGCGTGGTAAGCAGCTGTTCCAGTCCGTAAAAAACCTTGCGCCGGGCTCCCCAGGTTGAATAATTATTCGCGGTATACCCGGAGCTGTCATTATATAGAGCATCGCTCTTGCCCATGCTCTGAAGCATGCCCAGGAGTCCGGAGGTCATCTTTGTTTGAGCCAGCCGCGGTATAAGGCCGTTCCCTTCTTTATATTCGTTTTCCGAAAGAAGACTCATGAGGGAGCGGTTCTCTTTTGGCAGGTAATA
>JAAENB010000297.1 GCA_024224995.1 bacterium
GAAACATGGAGATATAAACCCGGACCTCAAAAGACATCTTGGAAATATTATTCAAAATAACCGGTTAGAACATCTTAAAGATTCTTTTGATTCTGAAGACTATGCAATGTTAAGAAAAGACATAGAGACCATAAAAGAACACTATCCAGCATTCCAATAGTATTATTGGGATTGCTTCGCACATTAACCGTTGTACATTCGATCTCCAGTTTATGCAGGGAAAGAGTGCGAAAAACCAGGCCGTCCTGAGGGTTGATACCGCACTTCGAAGGTACTTTTCTTACGGCTATGGGCCGGGGATAAAAAAGGTATCACTTTTGATCCGATTTTCACATCGATACATAAGCCGGTTTTTGGAAAAAAATATGCCTCATAGCTGCAGCTGAAGGGCCGGATATAATTAATATAACTACTGGTCTTTGATAAACCAGGTATCTTTGTATTTGGCTCGAACATCCTCCGGGATCTGCTCTCCGGATTTATTGTCGATATGAATAGAATGGAGTGATGTATCGGTAAAATTAGCTCTATCCAGTATAGTCATGGTAAGATCGGCTTTATCCATGTTAACCCCGGTCAAATCGGCATGAACAAGACTGGCCTTGCAGAGATCGGCCCCTCTTAAGTCAACCATCACCAGGTTGGCTTCATCAAGGCTGGCACCGTTAATAAGAGCCCCGTTAAGGTCTGCCTCAGAAAGAAAGGCGCCATGAAGATCGGCTTCACTCAAATACGTTTCCCTGAGACAGGCTTCGCTAAAAATAGCCTCACTCAGATCGGCCCCGGAAAGATTTGCCCTGCTGAGGTCGGCTTTGCAAAAAATAGCTTCATGCAGATTTCCCTTGCTCAGATTGGCCTCTTTAAGGGTAGCCTCAGTCAGGTTAGCCCCGCTGAGATCGGCTTCGCAGAGATAGGCTTCTCTAAGATCAGCCTTACACAGATCGGCCTCCCTGAGATTCGCTCCCCTGAGATTTACCTTTTTAAGATTTCCCCCGGAAAAATCAGCCATAACAAGCGTGCTTTTACTGAGATGGGCATCACTGAGATTTGCTTTACTAAGATCGGCCCTGCTGAGATTTGCTTCACTCAGATTGGCTGCGGAAAGATTGGCTCCTGAGAGGTTGGCTTCCGTAAGGACGGCCTCACTCAGGTCGACCCTGCTGAGATTTGCTTCACTCAGATTCGCTCCGGAAAGATTCGCGCCATTCAGGTTGGCACCGCTTAAATTAGCTTCACACAGGTTGGCATTACTAAGATCGGCGTTCCGGAGATTGCTGTTGCTGAGATTTGGCTTGGTAATATTGTTATTTTCAATTGACCTGTCAGCAAAAAACCAATGCTTATGCTTTTCAAGAATATCTTTAATTTCAGCAGATTCCATAATTTTCCCTCACCTGTCTATACACACTAATAGAGCAAAAAAAAATGTCAAGTTAATAAATCAAAAAGCGTTAGCCGTTCTCCGGGGAGCAGTTTAATCTTTCAGGGTGCGCTCGGAAATTAGTCCCTGCTTTCCTGACATCGTTATCAATCCTAAAAGATTAAACTGTTAGCCATTCTCCGGTTCTTTCTCTTCCCGAATCTGCACAGCACAGAGGGGGCAAAAAGAACCGGGACTCCTGCCCATAAAACCGCCGCAGGCAGGGCAGCGAACCGCTTTCATCACGGGTAATATGGCGGGAAAAAGAAGCATAAAACAAACCATGAGAAATATTTCAAAGGTCAGCGGTTCAACATCGAGACCAAGCAAAATAAAGGGGCCCGTAAGAAAGATACAGAGCACAATTACCAGGTAGAGAGCCCAGGGACGAAACCGCTTTAGCTGCATGCCATATTCTACTGTAAAATCAGTTTTAACTTCAACCGGGGGCTCTTTTGGCGGCTCTCCGGGGGAATTATCATTTTCTTCAGTCACTATACAAACTCCTTTTCCATACTACAGGGATACCCGTGCAGCAAAATCCTTAAACACATCCAGGATGAGCGAATGCAGCTCACGGATGATCTTTTTTTCAGTCAGCACTGACTCCTCATCTTCAAAAGGATCAGAGAGAAGATACAGCTTCCGGTTAATCTCAACCTGAATCCAGGGAATGGAACCATTATAATGAGATTGGATAATATATCCTCCATAAACCGGATGGTTCATAAAAACCTGGGAATCAGTAATATCAAAAACCCGTTTAAACGAATCAGCCAAACACCGGAGAACTTCCGGTGTCGAAGTAACCGGACCTCTCTCACTAATAGGTTCGCCTTTATAATCACCTCTATTGCTGAGGCAAATCAGGGGCCGTTCCTGCCCGGCCTGGCTGCTGATCTCCGGAGCCTCAGCAAGCATGGTATGACAATCCAACCCGATTTTCACACCCCGCAGCGCCTGCAAACGATCCAGTTCCCGGTGATAGGGATAATAATACTTATCCAGCATCGTTTCAATAAGTGTATCGTCCGGGTAGCTGCTCAATTTGTAGATAGGGGAACCATTTGTCATTACTTTTTTAAAAACACCGTCAATATGCTCGGGCGGCCGGTCATGGGGAGCTTTATTCACATCAATAATAGCCTTGGCAATCTCCGTATCAACAAATGCTTCAACAGAATCTCTATAGTTAAAAAGCTCCCTTGTTAAGGTATCCCCATTATAGAACATATCCTTATACTCAACAACAACCCTGTCCAGAACTTCATCCGGAATAGTAGTCCCGCCGTGAGGGATCGATATTAAAACAGGAAGCTTTTCTGTCATAAATGTCCTCTCAAGAAACTTAATTTTGCTTGTGAGCGGGCCTGGAAGCATGAGCTCTTTGGATTGCTGCGGAACTCGCTCCGCTCAAACAGTCCTCACAACCCAAAGAGCTCATACTTCCAGGCCAGATGCAGCTCGCA
>JAAENB010000298.1 GCA_024224995.1 bacterium
CCCCTGCTTTCCTCCACCCTGGTGAAAATCCGTCCTGGATTGCACCAGGGCAGGACCATCCGTGGTCCCTGTTCCGGAAAGCAGGGGGCCGCATCCCGCAGGGGCTCATTCCCTGATACATTCGGTACCTGTCCTCAAGGGAGGAAGAACGTTATTCGCAATTTTAGTGATACCTCTTCAGAAGGTGAGGACTGTTTGAGCAACGCGAGTTCCGCAGCCGGATGAAGAGGTATCACTAAAATTGCAAGCTGTACCCCCGAAAAATGAGCACATACGCTTCATTCTCTAAAAATTGACCCCAAAATCGAGGCCGTAAATTTCCTTGATAAAATCCTGCTGCCGAAGGGGATTTACTACTGCGTATAACCCGAGGTAGACCGATTCCGAAAAGAAATACCTGATCCCTCCGGACAACAATAGTACCGGGTCCACTCCGGCCGCTTCAATACGCACCGATCCCGTATCAATGCCGCCGCGGTACAGCCGAAAGGAGCCGTATACTTCAATGTATGGTATAACAGGGTATATGCTGTCGGTATTGCAGGCCAGGGCTGCGGACATATAGTCATTCTTTAACCGGTCTTTGTAAAAAAATGCTCCTTCCGAAAACGGGTTAAATCCAAAAAGTTTTACATATGTATCCTTTTGTACAGGATTTAAATAAAATCCTCCGTAAAAATCCTCATTATCCCCTTCTCGGAATACATACAATAAATTAAAATGCAGGTATAATACATCGAAGATATCAAATTGCGAGATAAGCCCAAATTTAAACTCATTATTTCCCAGGGCTACATTCCGCCACTCCCCGGAATGATAGGCATCCTTGCCCGTGGGAATCCTGAACTGAAACAACAATGCCATATGAATGGTATTTTCATTATAATCACCCAGGTAATACCGGATCTTGAGAAAAGCATCTCCCATTTCCGATTCCCCGGTCCACACCCCCTGGTGAACATATTCAAACAAAAGCCATAACGACAAATCCCGAAGCACCCCAAACCCCAGCCCAAAGCGCTCTTTCATAAAATTATCGTTTACCCGCCATAACTCCTCTCCCAGGGTAAGCTCAATCTCATCTTCCGGGATCATATAGATTGTCTCTGTTACGGGCAGCCCAAATACTCTTTTTTCTCCGGGTATAAACAAAAATAGCGCCATTATTATGGCGCTAATTTTAATAGAGACCCTTATGTTCATTTTTGGGCTTATGCTGCCTTTTCCTTGACCTTCTCTACGATTTTGCCAAAGGCGTTCATATCCTTTACTGCAAGCTCAGCTAGCATCTTACGATTTATCTCTATACCGGAGGCATGTAATCCTCCAATCAAACTGCTATAAGACATTCCACACATTCGAGCGGCCGCGTTTATTCGTGTTATCCACAGTGCTCTGAAATCTCTCTTTTTCCGCTTTCGACTGATATATGAATTCTGAAGCGCCCTTCTCCTGGCATCTTTAGCTGTCCGAAAAAGCTTACTCCGTGCTCCTATATATCCTTTCGCATCTTTTAGTATTTTCTTACTTCTTTTATGATGCACTCGTCCTGTTGTTGCTCTTGCCATCTATTTTCCTCCTTTACGAAACCTCTACGTACTCTTTTTACGCGTAAGGCAACATTCTTTTAATCTTTTTTCCTTCTGCTTCACTGGCAACTTGTGTTCCCCGTAAATTTCTCTTTCTTTTTGGAGATTTTCTCTCAAGCAGATGACTTTTATATGCCTTCGCTCGTATTACTTTTCCGTTTTTCGTAATTTTAAATCTCTTTTTTGCTCCACTGTTAGACTTCATCTTCGGCATTGTCTTTTCCCCGTCTTCTTTTAATTTTTCTTACCGGTTCCCTTCAATGACATAACCATGGTAATATTTCTTCCTTCCTGTGAAGGTTTTTTTTCTGTTATCGCGATTTCCTCAAGTTCGTTCAGGATTCGCTTCATTACTTCAAAACCAAGCTCCGGATGAACCATCTCCCGGCCCCGAAACATTAACGTAAACTTTACCTTGTCCCCTTTCTCTAAAAAACCTCGTGCTCGCTTAACCTTATGCGCAAAATCATGAGCATCTATGGCAGGCCGTAACTTTATTTCCTTTATATGGATAACCTTCTGCTTCTTTTTGGCCTCTTTCAACATTTTCTGCTGTTCAAATTTAAACTTGCTATAGTCAATTATTTTAACAATAGGAGGATCCTGGTTTGGTGATATTTCAACCAGATCTAGCCCTCTATTTTGAGCCATGTCCAGTGCGGCATCAACCGAAATTACAACAGCTTCTCCTTCCTCACCAACCAACCGTACCTCCTTGGCTTCAATGAGTTCATTTACCCTGTATTTTTCAGACTTTTCTCGACCAGGCCTTCGTCCTTTTGTAACCAATATCTTACTACCCCCGAAATTATTTAATTTTTACCGGAAAGAGTATCTCTTTCACGTTAATTCTTTGTTTGATCAGCTTCTTGATCAAAAATCAGTATGAAGTAATAGTTATATCAAAATCAACTAAATTTTGTTTATTGATCAAGTATTTTTTATAAAGCTCAAAAAATATATTGCCCGGGGGTATTTTTCGATTTTTCATCTATTCACGGCTCTTTACATTCTCCTTAATCATGTCCATAAACGCTTCCATCTTCATTACCGTCGATTTATTCTCCCCTCGCTTACGTACCGACACATTGCCGTCTGCCACTTCTTTCTCGCCAACTACCCCTATATACGGTACTTTTTTCGCTATCGCTGCCTTGATCTTGTACCCTATTGACTCATTTCGCAGGTCGCTCTCCACTCGCATCTCTTCCTGCAGCATTTTCATTTTCATATCTTCCGCGTAGGATACCTGGTCTTCCGACACGGTGACCAAAACAGCCTGTATCGGTGCCAGCCACACCGGAAATTTTCCGCTGAAATGCTCTATCAGTATCCCTATAAACCGCTCCAGAGATCCAAGCAGCGCCCGGTGTATCATTATGGGCCGGTGCTTCTGCCCGTCGGACCCTACATAACTCACGTCAAAACGCTCGGGCAGGTTAAAATCGACCTGTATTGTACTACACTGCCATTCTCTTCCTATGGCATCATTTATCTTTATGTCAATCTTGGGTCCGTAAAAAACTCCTTCTCCCGGATCAAGCTTATAATCTATATTATTCTTCTCAAGCGCCATTTTTAACGCGTTCGTTGCCACATCCCAGTTCCTGTCGGTTCCTACCGATTTTTCCGGCCGTGTTGACAAATATATCTTTTTCTCTTTAAATCCAAATGTTTCAAGCATTTCCAGGGTAAATTCCAGTACTTCCCTTATTTCGTCCTCTGCCTGCTCTTCACTACAAAATATATGCGCGTCATCCTGGGTAAATCCTCGAACCCTGGTTAAGCCATGCAATACTCCGGACCGCTCATACCGGTATACTGTTCCCATTTCAAATCCCCGGTACGGTAAATCCCGGTAACTCTTCATGCTGTTGGTAAATATCTTTATTTGCGACGGGCAGTTCATTGGTTTTAAATAATAATCCTGCTCATCTATCCGTATTGGAGAATACATATTCTCACTATAAAATCCCAGGTGACCCGATGTCTCATACAATTCCCCCCGCGCTATATGGGGAACTGAAAACAGCTTATATCCACGTTTTAAATGCTCTGCTGTTGAAAATTTATCGATTATAAACTTGAGTACCGCTCCATTGGGATGCCAGAGCGGCAGACCGGCTCCCACTTCATTACTAAATGAAAACAGGTCCAATTCCTTGCCAAGTTTCCGGTGATCACGCTTTTTCGCCTCTTCAAGGAGATTCAAATACTTCTTTAATTCTTTCTTATCGGGAAATGCGACTCCATAGACCCGCTGCAGCATCTTATTCTTTTCGTCTCCGCGCCAGTATGCCCCGGCTATTGACAGGAGCTTAAATGCCTTCAGATATGATGTTCTTGGGGCATGAGGCCCTCTACAAAGATCGGTAAACTCTCCCTGGCGATAGATCGAGACCGTGCCGTCTTCCAGCTCATCCAGCATCTCTACCTTGTATATCTCTCCCATATCGGCGAAAAACTTCTTCGCTTCATCACGCGGCATCTCTTCCCTGATTACTTCCAGATCCTCTTCCACGATCTTTGCCATTTCCTGCTCGATCTTCTCCAGATCCTCAGGTGAGATGCTCTTTTCAAGGTCTATATCATAATAAAATCCCGTATCTACTGTGGGGCCTATTGCGAATTTCGCTTCAGGATACATCCGTTTTATAGCCTGAGCCATTAAATGCGCTCCCGAATGCCAGAATGTGTCTTTTCCTTCAGGTGTCTTAAGTGTGTTTACTTTCAGCGCCGCGTCCGTTGTTACCCGGTAAGACAAATCAACAGCGTTATCATCAATCTGTGCCGATACTGCCGCCTTTTGCAGTCCAGCCCCTATGTTGCCTATTATCTCAAAAACAGTACTCCCCTTCTCCACTTCTAATACACTTGAATCGGGCAGGGTTATTTTTATTTTCTCACTCAATTGACTTCTCCGGGTATTTTTTTGCGACTTGTAAAAATGTATAGAGACACGCTTTAACGTGTCTCCATACATACTTCATATTCATTGTGAGCGATATTGGAGTTGAACCAACGACCTCCTGCGTGTCGGGCAGGCGCTCTAACCAACTGAGCTAATCGCTCTTAAACATCTAACCAATTCAATATTTTTTTTGTACCCGTATTGTCAACTATTTTTTTATTATTCCCGAAAATCACTTCAGTAAATTTAAAATTTCCGCTTTTGTTTCCGCATAAAGTACAGCTTCAATGACCCTGTCAAGCTTCTCATGGCTCTCCACAGGCCTTATTAATTCAATTTCATCCTCAGATATTCCAAATTTTGCTGACATTAAACTGATCAATGCGGCCTGCTTCCCTGTTATTTTTGCCTCATTTTTTCCTTTAATTTTTCCTTCGTTATATATATCCTGCTCCCACCTGGCAAGATCATTATAAAATTCCTTTTCATCTTCAATATATATAATATCATCTTCCGTAAGAGCTGATTTATTCAGCCGTCTCATCATCTCTTCAAATACGGTATCTCCCGAAAATTCTTTAAAATCGTCTTCTTTATTATTCGAGTTCCTGGTTCTTTCCGCGAACTCAAACCACTTTTTATAGGGTTTTATTTTCTTATTTTTTATGATATTCTTCTGAAACATAAATATCAGGCGATTTTTGGGCAAAAAATCGAGTTTTTTTGTCTTATTTGACAATAATTTTAGCACTTCAACAATTATATAACTGTCTCCGATCTTACACCTGAAATCGAACTCCACTACTGCGGCATCATCAGTTACCCGGTGTTTTTCTTTTAACAGCTCTATTGAATCGATCTCTATTTCCAAAAAATCTTCAAGAAAGCGTTTTGATATCTCCGTGTCGGAAAAGACCTTTTTATAAAACCTGTCGTAATTTAGTGGCGCGAGATACATTGATTGCTTCGTCTCCGTTTGATTTTTATCGGCTTTTTATCGAAGATAGTGATTATACCCGGAGATTTCAAGCAAATAATTTGTTTACACATGCTTGACAATAGACATTTTTTTTGATAAATTTTAATCTATAACAATCTTCCCCCAGGAGTAAAACCATGAGTAATGACGAAAAAAACAATGAGCAAAAAAGCGATTTTGTCTACAAAAAAGAGAATAAAGATAAAAAAATACAGCGCAAAACAACTTACCAGGCCGATCCCGGCTCCGACTTTATACTAAAGATGCAAAAAACGGTTGGAAACCAGGAAGTCCAACGCATGATAAAAGACCGGGTTCTCCAGGCAAAGCTTACGGTTGGCAGCCCCAATGACAAATATGAACAGGAAGCCGACCGCGTTGCCGAACAGGTTGTTAACATGACCGATGCCCAGGTTCAGACAAAACAGGATGATGAGTCCATTGTCCAGTCCAAAGGCTCTCCTCAGGGGACCGAGGTTTCTTCCGATTTTGAGTCCGGGCTTAACAATATCAAAGGGACTGGTTCTCCGCTGAACAAACAAGTGAGGCAGTATTATGAACAGCGTTTGAATGCCTACCTGGGGGATGTGCGGATTCATACCGGCAATAAGGCGGATCGCCTGGCGCGGTCTATTAACGCAGAGGCGTTTACCACAAAGCACGATATTGTGTTTGCTGCACGGCGGTTTGACCCGAATTCGCGACAGGGAAAGAAGCTGCTGGGGCATGAGCTGACTCATGTTTTGCAGCAGGGGGGAGGAAGGAAAAGAAATAAAAATACCCCGGAAACACAGAAAAAAGCAGGAAAGCCGATAGCAACGAATAAAATCACCCCTTCTGTTAGCAGGGTTCAGCGTAATGAAGAAGTTGTTCAGAGATGGCTCGGTTTCTTCCAGAGTATGGGATCCCATGCGGCACAGGAATATCTAGGCAATCGTCAAATAGTAAATGCAATAGAACGAAATAAGCCGAAAGCAATGAAACGAGCCATGAAAAAAGAGTCTCAATACTACAAACTGCAATTAGCCAAACCGTATGAAATTATTTACATTAACGCTACTTACGAACTGGAATTTCAATGGGTAATGACTGAGAATAGAGAAAGATGCTTTGAAACAATGGACGTAGAAAAAGTTGAATTTTCAAATGAAAACCGGAATTCTTACTCAAGGCTTGTAAGGGAGACCCAAGCAGGCAACGAAGTGGACCTTATTGAAGAGTCATATCCTATTATATTATCTCCCATTATCATAGACAATTTTCCTTTTGACAAGGCCGACATCCCCCTGGGAGGAGAACTGTTAATAGATAATTTTTCCAAGCTCGTTGACCCAAAAGCCGTAGAGATTCGATCCGTTATAGGTCATACCGACAAGGTTGGCGACTCAGAGTATAACAAATCTTTATCCAAGCAAAGAGTTGATGCTGTTCGAAACGCACTCTGGTTCAAAGGCTACCTTAGAGGTGGGATTAGTGTTAAAAAAGGTGAAAAAGATGCCAAAATTAAAGAATCTGCCTCAACTGAGTCAAGAGGAAGTGATAGAAAAGTTGAAATACACTGGGTAAGAAAAACCCGCAACTTTGGAGTTGTGGGTTAACCAGGAAACACAATATAACAAGGACCATACAGATGAGCAATCTCACCGGAGGAATACAACTTGACTTTCAACCCAATCTACAGGAACGCGATAACGCCCTAAAAAGCCTCACGCACTCCCTTGGTGGACAACTCGAAGATGGCTCTTTTGGCCAGGAGTTTCACACAACCTACAACAACACCCCAATGAAGGCACTATACGACACAGGCGGGGCCTATTCCCGGATATATTTCACCGCTCTATACTACCAAATCGATACAATCAACTTTGATTTTAGAATTATCCCCATACAGGATCTGTTCGACCGGATTATCTACTTTTTTACAAAAAGTGTCAAAACCAAAAGCAATAAATTTAACAAGATTTTCCATACGGAAAGTGATGACCTGAATGCATTACAGATACTGTTGACCCCTGATATTTGCAATTATATCATCAAACTGCGTGAAATGAATGAGAAACAAATAATTGTTATTGATACCGCTGCTCAACACATACGATTCCAGATGGAATCATGGATTGTAGATACAATAAAGCTGCTAACTATCACTGAAACCTGCAACACAATTTTTCGCTTATTATCCGACCAGCTCCACATGCACCAATAAAAATAAAAAAAAAGCGAGGTAAAATACCTCGCTTTTTTAGAATTTATAGTAAATTCTATTTTATGCTTTTGATGGCGGCTTAACCATAGCAATGAGTATAGCACCAAGAATACATGCCCCTCCACAAATGATAAAAGCCAGTGGAAAGTTACCCATTCCACCAAGAACACCACCGGTAATAGGACCAGCGATTCCGCCAACACCATAAGAAAGGAATATCCATGGATAGTTTTTACCCACATTTGCCGTACCAAAAGTATCAGCAGTGATTGCAGGGAAAAGAGCAAAGTTTCCACCAAAGTTAAAACCAATAAGAGCAGCTCCAAGAAAAAGAAGCGCGGGAGTTCCGGCCATATAAATAAATAGGAAAACAAAAACACCCTGACTTCCAGTCATAATAACAATAGAAAGCTTTCTTCCCAGCTTGTCACTGATCGTTCCCCAACCAATCCGGCCAAGACCGTTTGCAAGGCTAAAGAATACAGCCATAGCTGTTCCGGCAATACCACTGGCAGTAGTTTCATCAATTCCTGCCGCCTGGAGTGCTTCCATAGGATAGAGCTTCATAAGACCAATTGACATAAGACCTGCACTTGCCCCAAAAAGGAAAGTAAGGAAGATCATATAAAATTGAGGAGTCTTAAGCATTTCACCGGTTTCAAAATCTTTTCCAGCACTACCACCGGCAGCAGCAGCTTCTTCAACAAACCCTTCAGGCTTCCATCCTTCGGGAGGAAATACCATTACAAGACCGCCAACAACTACCATTACGGCAAAAGCAACACCATATATGATAAAAGTTGTAGAAAGACCAAGATTCTGAATAAGATGTCCCCAGGTACCAGCCAGCTTAACCCAGCCCATAGCACCAAAACCGAAACCTGCAACTGCGAGACCGGTGATCATACCTTTTTTATCAGGAAACCATCTCATTCCAACAGCAATCGGAACAACATATGCAAGACCAATACCGGCTCCACCAAGTACTCCTATAAAACCTACAAGTAGATAAAAATCAGTTCCGCCAAAGAGACCGGCCAGAAGATAACCGGCACCAAGAACAATACCACCGGCGATTGCCAGTTTTCTTGGACCCACAGTCGCGAGTTTTTTTCCGGCAAAAATCATTACAATAGCAAAAAAAGCAAGACCAACACTAAATACTACCATAGTCTGAGGCTTAGACCACCCGGCATCATTAATCAGTGTGGGAGTAAAAACGGACCATGCGTAGATGGCGCCAAGGGCAAGCTGTATCATAATAGCGCCGACTACAACCAGCCATCTGTTCATAACTTTTTCGTTAGACATGAAAAATCATCCTCCTAAAGTATTTTTAATTCCATATATAGCGGCTTCTCAACAAAACGGTAAAAGAACACCTTCTTTTGACTTTCAAAC
>JAAENB010000299.1 GCA_024224995.1 bacterium
AAAAAAAAGAAATAAAAAGTATAGACAAAATTTGGAAACAAAAAACAAAGTCTTACTTTTGCAACCGCTTCGCAAGGGAAGCGATTAGAGATAGAAAGAGACGCAGGAATGGAGGAGAAAAAATCTTTAAAAAAAGCTTGGAAATAACTTGTAAAAGAGGAATCAAAAAGCTTATCTTTGCACTCGCTTCGAATGAGGAGCGACACAAAAAAAGACTGAAGAATACGCAAGTATTTTGAAGATAAAGAAGAAGGAAGAACAGAGGTTTTTCTGGATTCAAAAAAGTTCATTGACGTAATGGAGAAGCACAACAGAAATGTTTTTAAGAAAACAGGTAATAAATTAGTGGAAGTAAGGATATAGATGAATTTGAGAGGACTCAACACTCTGGCTTAGTACAAACAAGACGATGTTGAAGCTTTGGTTTTCGGACTGAAGTGGAGTCAAAAATAAATACTATGGAGAGTTTGATCCTGGCTCAGGATGAACGCTAGCGGAAGGCCTAATACATGCAAGTCGAGGGGTAACAGGGGAGCTTGCTCCCGCTGACGACCGGCGCACGGGTGAGTAACGCGTACGTAACCTACCTTCAAGAGAGGGATAGCCCCGGGAAACTGGGATTAATACCTCATGGTATCATAAAGCCGCATGGTTTAATGATTAAAGCTCCGGCGCTTGAAGATGGGCGTGCGTTCTATTAGATAGTTGGTGAGGTAACGGCTCACCAAGTCAGCGATAGATAGGGGGCGTGAGAGCGTGGTCCCCCACACGGGTACTGAGACACGGACCCGACTCCTACGGGAGGCAGCAGTAAGGAATATTGGACAATGGGCGCAAGCCTGATCCAGCCATTCCGCGTGTAGGATGACGGCCCTCTGGGTTGTAAACTACTTTTATTTGGGAAGAAACCCTGGGATTTATCCCGGGCTGACGGTACCAAAAGAATAAGCACCGGCTAATTCCGTGCCAGCAGCCGCGGTAATACGGAAGGTGCAAGCGTTATCCGGAATCACTGGGTTTAAAGGGTGCGTAGGCGGTTGCGTAAGTCAGAAGTGAAAGCTCACAGCTTAACTGTGGAATTGCTTTTGATACTGCGTAACTAGAATCAGGTTGAGGTTGGCGGAATGTGACATGTAGCGGTGAAATGCATAGATATGTCATAGAACACCAATTGCGAAGGCAGCTGACTGGACCTGTATTGACGCTGAGGCACGAAAGCGTGGGGAGCGAACAGGATTAGATACCCTGGTAGTCCACGCCCTAAACGATGCTTACTCGATGTGTGAAATATTGCGCATCCAAGGGAAACCGTTAAG
>JAAENB010000300.1 GCA_024224995.1 bacterium
CTAGGTTGGAATGATTAAGCCCTAGATAAATCTTATTTTGTTCTAAATATGCCAGGTACAAAAGAGAGTAGATCTTGTTTTTGTTAATATTGCTTTTTGATAGGCCTAATTCCCCCTGGTCTTTTGTGATATCTTGAATTCGTATATTTTTTGCAATATCGGTTTTTACACCAAATCCGTCACTTTTATTCATTTTAAATAGTATTGATCCATCTTCCTGGGGGGTGATGCTTCTGATATAGCAGTAGTAACCAATAGCCTCATTTTGATCAGTTAATTTTGTTGAGGGTTCTGCTCTTTGGATATAAAAATCAGCAGAACCGATTTCATCTAGAACTTCACCTCTGGATCCACAATTAGAAATTTTTAAATGTAAATTATCTCCATTATTAACTGTACATTTTGTATAACTTATTTCTGACCGTCTGACATCATATATACCATAACCTGTTTTTACATTATTTATATAATATTCAAGGATTGTGTTTTCCTCTTCAAGAAAAATATAAAGTTCTAAAGAATCAGATCCATAAAATAGGATTTCCAAGCTAGAATTCAATTCTCCTTCGATAGTGGTTGCATAAGTAGTTAATGAATTTTTACCATAATCAATGTCAATTCCCCAATAGCCACCAGCGTAGTAGACCTCTTTCAGTTCACAATATGCACTCCCAATAAAAGTAAAAAAAAGCAATCCAATTAAACATAATTTTTTCATAAAATTTCTCCAATTTTTAATAATATTTTTTAACTTTCCCATAGCAGAAATGGTTTTTTAAACACCTATTTCTCTACAGGATAAGTTTGATACTGGTTTTTAAACCAATATGTTTGCAGTGAGATTCATAAAATTGACGGGTTGAAACTAATGTCGATTTGTTTTCTATAAAAATGACTGAACGTTTACAATAGAACGGTTTTTATTATATGGAAAGTGTTTTTTTTATTGGGAGGGATTTTTATTTCCGCATTTCCGGCTTTTCTCCTGGGGTACTATTGCCCATAAGTTATAATATACTTAATTTTCATTATCTGAAAACCTGGCCCCTCTCAGGTCTCCCCGAGGGGGAGAAGATAAGAGGAGATAATCTTTTGCTACCCTCCTTGGAGGGGCTGGGGGAGGCCAAACCTGGTTATATGACAACATTTCTCACTGTACAAAGGGAAATGGCCCGACAAATCGAGACTTGTGGGTAATAGAATGCTTCCAAGGGGAAAAGGGGAGCAAGAGAGTTGTGTCTCAACTCCTTCACCCCCATCAATTCAGAAATATCCCATATGCAAGGTTGTCGCTGATTTCTTTGTACCGGTATCCTAATTCTGTCAGGAATTCTTCCAGTTTAATGGTTTCATTTGCATTAACCTGTAGTCCCGCCAGAACCCGGCCGTAAGCGGCTCCATGGTTCCGGTAATGGAACATGGATATATTCCAGTTATGCCCCAGGCCGTTTAAAAACTCCATTAATGCCCCTGGACGTTCTGGAAACTGGAAACTGAATAGTTTCTCGTTTCGTATTCCAGGGGCCTTTCCCCCAACCATATGCCGGATGTGTAGTTTAGTTATTTCATCGTCAGACAGATCTGTTACCTTATATCCTGTTTTTGTCAGGTCCTTGTATATCTGTTCCCTCCCTTTTTGGGGATCAATTAGTTGTATTCCCACAAATACATGGGCTTTTTGGGAATCGGAATAGCGGTAGTTGAACTCTGTAATATTCCTGTTGTTCAATGCCGAGCAAAATTGCCTGAAAGAACCGGTTTTTTCGGGGATTTCCACGGCAAATATGGCCTCCCTTTTCTCCCCCAGTTCGGTACGTTCCGATATATGGCGCAACCTGTCGAAGTTGATGTTCGCACCGCTGTTAACAGCAAGAAGGGTTTCCCCCTCTATTTTTCCCCTTTCCACATATTTTTTTAAACCGGCTATTGCCAGGGCACCGGCAGGTTCCGTTATTGCCCTTGTATCATCATAAATATCCTTTATGGCTGCACAGATCTCGTCGGTATTTACGGTAATTACTCCATCAATATTATCCTTTATTACCCGGAAAGTTTCCTCTCCAATTAAATTAACCGCCACACCATCGGCAAAAATTCCAACCTGGCCTAGCTGAACCCGTTTCCCCGCATCCATTGCCGCCTTCAGGCAGGCGGAATTGTCCGCCTCCACACCATATATTTTGACTGAGGGCTTTAAAAATTTGATATATACTGAAATCCCTGCAAGGAGTCCTCCTCCCCCAACGGGAACAAAAACAACATCGGGAATTTCTGAGTATCTTCTAAGAATTTCCATTCCTATTGTACCCTGCCCTGCAATTACATCGGGATCATCATAGGGATGGATAAAAACCAGTTCCTCTTTTTCTTGTATTTCCATGGCATGGGTGCATGCCTCATTAAAAGTATCACCAAAAAGAACAACTTTTGCCCCCCGTTCCCTAACCGAATCAACTTTAATTGCCGGAGTGGTTACAGGCATTACAATAGTGGCTTTTATTCCCAGTTTAACAGCGGCCAGCGCTACACCCTGGGCATGGTTTCCCGCTGATGCGGCAATAACCCCTTTTTTCTTCTCGATATCCGTTAACTGGGCCATTTTATTATATGCACCCCGGATTTTGAATGAATAAACAGGTTGGAGATCCTCCCGTTTAATCAAAACACGGTTTTTCAACCGTTTTGACAGGGACTCGGCTTTGTTTATAGGAGTTTCCACTGCGGCATCATAAACAGGGGCACTGAGTATCTTTTTAATATAATCTACTTTCATATATATATTATTCTGGAACTTTAGTTAAACTGCAAGGTCTTAAGTCTTTATTAATTGATATTTGCATATATTCCCTCTCTTGCCCCCCTCTCCCCTTGTTAAATTACTACAACTTTAGGCTAATAATAAGTTCTGGGAGAGGGGAAAGGGGGTGAGGGACTAAGAGCAGGTTTTGGGAATTGAATCAAGAAGGTATTCTCTTTTACCCTCTTGTTAAACTGTAAGGTCTTAAGTCTTTATTAATTGATATTGGGGGAAAGAATCTGTAGGGAACGGGTTTCCCGTTCTAATATATTCTTTTCCCGTTAAATGTCATTTTATAATAGAAAATCGTGTGTTACTGTAATATGATGTATCCTAGTGATATAAAACTGGAGTGATATATGGGATTATTTGATAAGTTTAAAGGTGAATTAATAGATATAATTGAATGGCTCGATGACAGTAACGATACGATTGTCTACAGGTTTGAGCGGATGGGGAATGAGATTAAAAATGGTGCTAAGCTGACTGTCCGTGAGTCCCAGGCCGCTGTTTTTATTAATGAGGGAAAACTGGCTGATGTTTTTATGCCGGGAATGTATGAGCTGACAACAGCGAATCTTCCTGTTCTCTCAACTTTAAAGGGGTGGGTTCATGGTTTTAACAGCCCTTTTAAGGCCGAGGTCTATTTTGTAAATACAAAAAGATTTACCGACTTGAAATGGGGTACCCAGAATCCGATTATGTTGAGAGACGCGGAATTCGGACCAATCCGTTTAAGGGCTTTTGGTTCCTATTCAATCAAGGTTACCGATCCTGCAAAGTTCCTGAAGGAGATAGTTGGAACGGATAGTGAGTTTACCACAGATGAGGTGGTTGACCAGTTGAGGAATATAGTTGTTTCCCGGTTTACCGACGCTTTAGGGGAGAGTAAGGTTCCCGCACTGGATCTGGCGGCAAATTATGATGAGCTTGGTAATTTTATGGTGGAGAAGATCGGCCCGGAATTCGGTGAATATGGGCTGGAGCTGTTAAAGCTTCTTGTTGAGAATATTTCCCTTCCTCCAGCTGTTGAAGAGGCCCTTGATAAACGATCCAGCATGGGAATTCTTGGAAATATGAACCAGTTTACCCAGTTCCAGGCCGCAAATGCCATGGAGGCAGCTGCAAATAATCCAAATGGTACCGCCTCCGGTGGAATCGGGATGGGAATGGGTTTTGCCATGGCGAACCAGATGGGGCAGGCAATGAGCTCGAACCAGCAGCAGAACCAACAGAACCAGGCACCTCCTGCAGGCGGGCCTCCCCCAATTCCCCAGGCAGTTTCTTTTTTTGTGGCGATTAATGGACAGCAGACAGGCCCCTTCGATCTGAATGTTTTAAAGCAGAAAGTATTATCCGGTGAACTGACAAAAGAGTCCCTGGTTTGGAAAAACGGTATGGCGGTCTGGTCCGCGGCTGGAACTGTTGCAGAGCTGACATCCCTGTTCGGCCAGGTTCCCCCTCCACTACCACCCCAATAGACGATTTTATTATGGAGATAATTTGTAAATGAGTGAGACAATAACCAATTCCCCGTGTACAAACTGCGGGGCGGATCTGGTATTTGAGCCTGGGAAAGATTCCCTGAACTGCCCGTATTGTGGTGCGGAGAATTCCATCGAGGCGGATGAGAATATCGAGATTGTGGAAAACGACTACCAGGGTAAGCTAAAAGAGCTAAAATCAAGTAGTGAAGCATCGGATATTATTGAGATAATAGTAGTAAAATGTGAAACCTGCGGGGCAAAAGTAACATTCGATGAAAACCAGACAGCAGGGGAATGCCCCTTTTGCGGGGCCCATATGGTTGCCCAGGGGGAGTCTGTAAAAGAGATAAAACCGGAAAGCCTCCTCCCGTTCAAAGTGGCAAAAAAGGAGGCGGCGGCAAATTTCAGGCAGTGGCTTAAAAAAAGGTGGTTTGCCCCGAATAAATTAAAACAGTTCGCCCGGATGGATGGACTATCGGGAATCTATTCCCCCTACTGGACATATGACACCGATACCTCCACACAATATTCCGGACGGAGAGGAAAGTATTATTACAAAACAGAAACATATACTACGGAAGTTGATGGAAAAACAGTAACCAAAACCAGGCAGGTTCGCCACACCCGCTGGTACCCTGCATCGGGAACAGTTCGAAATATATTTGATGATATACTTGTGTCCGCATCGGGGAATCTGCTCCCCAAATATGTGGAGGCACTGGAACCCTGGGACCTGGAGAACCTTGTACCCTACAACGAGCAGTATTTATCCGGTTTCCAGGTGGAAAGCTATACAGTTGACCTGGAGGATGGCTTTGAAAACGCGAAAAGCAGGATGGAGCCTGTTATCAATTCAACAATTAGAAGGGATATCGGAGGGGATGTCCAGCAGATCCACTCAAAAAACAGCAGCTACAATAATATTAAATTCAAGCATCTGCTACTTCCAGTATGGATAAGCGCCTATAAGTTCAAGGGAAAAGTCTACCAGTTTATGGTAAACGCCAGAACCGGGGAAGTCCAGGGGAAACGTCCATATTCCGCGGTCAAAATAACCCTGGCTGTTTTGGGAGGCCTTGCCTTAATCGGAGCGGGAGTTTTACTGTATTTATATTTTGATGGGAAATCCTGAGAATGAATTAATTTAATTTTCATTATCTGAAATGTAGACCCCTCTCAATCGGGGCTGTTGCAAAAGTAGTAATCCAGATTTCAAGACCCCTCTCAGTCTTCCTCAGGTTGCATAGGCGAGCAGCAACTTGTTGCGACCAGCCCCGAAGGGGCGAAGTTGAGAAGAATCTCTTATCTCCCTTCCTTTGGAGGGGTCGGGGGAGGCTTAGATTAGAGAACAGTCTAATTTTATAGACTTTTGCAACAGCCCCGAGGTTAAGATATGCTGTCCAGTATTTCTTTTATCAATAATGCAATAGTTTCCGGATCTCTATAAATATCATCATTTGAAAAACGGATTACCTTAAATCCAAGTTCATTGAGTATTGATGTACGGAACTCATCATTCTCTCTTTGCTTAATATGAATTTTCCCATCAATTTCAATTATCAATTTTTTTCTTAAACACACAAAATCAGCAATATAGCAATCGATAATGTGCTGTCTCCGAATTTTGTGACCTGTTTTTTTATTACGTAAATATTTCCAAATGATTTTTTCTGCTTTTGTCGGATTTTTTCTTAGAGATTCCTGTATTTGTCTTATTTTTTTGTATATTGCGGGATTTGCTGTTACGTATCTGGGTTGAACCTTCTCTGTCCTCTCCCCTCCGGGGAGATTGAGAGGGGTCTTTATTCGTTCAGTTAGTTGTAATGATTCTTTTTGAGAATTTTCATTAACCATACTAGGAAATACATTATAAATGTTTCTTTTACTTCAAATTGTTAATGTTTTTATTTAAATAGAAAGAAATTAGGTAAGTCTCCATTTGTGGGTAATCAGTATGCTCCCAAAGGGGGAGGTAGAATAAAAAAAGCTGTCCGATATAAATCAGACAGCTTCCTAATATTATCTCTTTCCCCCTTCTCCCTTTGGGGTGAGGGTTTTAAAACGTAGCTACAACCGAAAAGTCCCATCCTACAATCATGCTTGTATCCAGGCGGTTTCCGGAATCGGAACCATTACAGGATGCCATGAATGTCAGGTTGTCAGAAAATTCGAATTCCACATCCAGATCCCAGTACAGGCCGTCGATGAATGAGCTTGCAGTACCAGTTCCGGCATAGTCCGCGAACACTACCTGTTCGGAAGGGTTGTATTTTGTCATTAAGAAGGTAACAGACAGTGGAATTTCCGCCAGGTCCTTCAATGTGAAGTCCAGGCCGGCGTACCATCCGTGTCGGAAAAATCTTGTATCGTTAAAGGGGTCGTATACAAACATGTTGTATCCACCACCGATGGAGATAATTTCCCTACCGATTAGTTTGCTTGTATCGAAGTACAGGCTTGCATCCAGTGCGGCGGCACTTTTTGCGTTAGTGCTGTTAAAGTCATCCATCATGGAGGTTCCAGCAAGTCTGTCTTCTTCAAGGTTTGCAGATCCGTCTCCGAAGAACTGGTCGTTCTTCCAGAACATTTGAGCTCTTGGTGTAATTCCAACGAAAGTTGCCTGGGCGTCCAGTGCGGCAGCCATACCGATTTTTACCGAATCATTGGGATTCTTTTCATCCTCATAACCTAAAAGGTTAAATTCCCCGGCTATCTTCAATTTGCTCATGTGCCAGATGTCCAGGGTTGGGTAAATACCTACAACGAAATTTCCAGGGTTAACAACATCAAGAAGTCCACCCTCAATTTCCAGGCTACCAATGCTTTTAATGTTGTACTTCGCGTTTAGAAGTATACCAACATTTCCAACTTCACCCTCATCGTAATCGTATTCTTTTGTTTCCCAGTCTTCCGGGGAGGACTCCTCTCCTTCCGTTAGAACAACAAGAAGGCTTGCAGAAAAGTCGGGAAGAACATCCTCTCCAAGGGCAAGTGCAGCTTCCACACCCAGAAGGGGATTTTCCTGCTTTGCCCGAACAGATTCAATGGCATGTCCGATGGAAACTTCCCTTCCATTGTATTCCATTGTTACATCCAGAACTCCGCCAATATCCTTTATAGTAATATAACCGTCGGATATTAGGTCTCCAAGAGTAGCATCAGATGACGATCCTCTATATGCTTCCATAAAACTGTCGTAAGCTTCTTTTTCAAGTAGGAACGCAGTTTTTTCTGCAGGAATTAATCCACTAACAATTTCTTGACTGAAAGTTGAAGTATTTGTTACATCAACAATTGTGGAAATATCTTGAATCTCTGCTAAAATAGCATCTTTAATATCGGTAAAAAGAGCTCGAGCATCATCATGTTTATCATCAGTCCATGCAACAGATTTAGTGTTTTCGACAGTATTGCCAATAATAAATTGATAGCGTGGAGCTGCTCCGTAAAAACTTGTTGGCCATTCTGTTAATCCATTAGGATATTGATCCATTTCATATCTGTCTCTGTTGTTAACATACCAGTCGATCATTTTTTGGATGTTATTGTAGTAGCTTTCATTTGTATCTGGATTTTCATTATCTTCACTGGTCTCTGCAATGAAAGTAAATGCATCATCGATGTTGAATGTCATTCCAACTTCCAGAGTCTCGTTTTTAAACAGCTCTGAAAATATTGCGTTCAGTTCGATTTCCGAATCAAAACTAGGTCCTGTTTCCGCTTCCTCAAATTCATTTCTTAAAAGGTTTTCATCGTTGACAGAAAATTTAAATGTTCCGTCAAGCTCGATGGGGGAATTCTCTGCAGTTAAATTAATTCCAATAAATAAAAATATTAGAAAAAAAGTGATTTGCTTTTTAATCACTGTATCGCTCCTCATTATCATAGGTTTCAAACATTTGTCCGAACTGCAAACAAATTAATAACTTTTTTGTTGACAGCTGATATTACCCATGCTATTTTTTTGAAGCGGTGTAGTTTATGTGGTTAATAATCTTATACCAAACTTTACCGGTTCTGTCATGTCTATTTTGCTTAAATCGCTAAAAAACATGCCTTTGTCGGTTATATTGTATGATAATC
>JAAENB010000301.1 GCA_024224995.1 bacterium
ATCGAAGTACAACCGGGGTTTCTCTAAATAATTTTGTTGACGAAAATAATGAAAAATAAGATTTTTGGGGTAGCGGTTTAAGTGTTTTTCGGGGTGGGGAATATAAATGGCCCTCACTGGGGAATATGATGGCCCTCGACATATACGCAGTCGCGATTGTTTTTTCTTCCGTAACCAGGATATTTTCATTGTTATACGCTGCCGCGCTCCTGGTCCAGTTATAGCTTCCCGTAATAACCAGCTTTTCATCAATTATGGTGAATTTGTGGTGCATATGGTGGGAGGTCCGGTCTATTCGGACCTCAATACCCGCGTCCGAAAGTCGGTCTATGTCCGAGCCGGTGTCGAAGCGTTTATCGTCGTCTGTGATGAGTTTTACGTGAACTCCTTTTTTGCGGCATTCGATGATGCGGTTTGCTATGCGGTCGTCGCTGATGGTAAATACGCAGATGTTTATTTCTTTCCGGGCCTTGCTTAATTCATCCTGTATCGCCTCAAGGCAGTCATTGCCGGGACTAAAGTATACTCTGCTTTTCCCTATAGGGGAATTCTGTTTTTGGGGTTTCTCAATGAGGAGTTTGTTGGCCGTTTCCAGCCATTCCAGTACCGCTTTATTCTCATACCCGGAAATATTATTCCGGGCAATATCGAATATGGAACTTCTTAAGAAGTCGAGCTGCCGCTTGCCCGGATTCTCCTCTCGAAGGATCTGAGCCAGAGCTCTTTTTTCCGGCCTGCTAAAGATCCGGTCTTCAAAAGTCTTCTCAAAAGACTCAATTAATTGTTGTGTAAGTTTATCCATGTTTGTAGCTGAATTTAACGGAGTTTATCTGCATAGCTTAATTTTGTTGATCTGCATCGCCGGGAAGTAGTATCTCTCCGGATTGCTGCGGAACTCGCTTTGCTCAAACAGTCCTCACAACCCGAAGAGATACTACTGCCCGGCTGAATAGAATTTTTCTTCCTTACAGTACTTTGTAGTTGAATGGCTTTCTATAATATAGTTTTTCTTCTTCTCTTCTTCTTTTTACCGATCACTGATAACCTATCACCGATCACCTTCTTCCTACCCGCAGCGGGAAAAGCCGCAGGAGCGGCAGGTGGAGCAGCCGGACTGGAATTCTAAGGGACCGTGGCAGTCGGGGCAAACCCCAACCATTACGGTGTCGCTTCCTTTGCCGTTTGTTTCTCCAATGGTTTGTGCCGGTTCCGATGTTTCGTCCGGAATGGTGCTTCCGGTGTGGCGTTCAAGTGCCTTGGCAATGGCATCGGCGCAGGAGTAGACCCGGCCGCCTTTTTCCCATGCCTGGTTTGGACAACGGACACCTTTTATTTGTTTAATAATCTGGTCCCGGTCAATACCGCTTCGGAGGGCAAGGGTAATGAGCCTGCTTACCGCTTCTGTCTGGCTGGCAGCGCAGCCGCCGCTTTTTCCCATGGTTGCGAAAACTTCAAACAATCCTTCTTCATCTTCGTTGATGGTTACATACAGAGAGCCGCATCCGGTTAACATCTTCCGGGTGGCTCCCCAGGTTACCTCGTGACGATGACGGGGGACAATGGGTAACAGTTCTGTGGGGCCGGTTATTGTTTCCATAGCCGCATCCGGTTTTTCTTCGGTCTTTTTGCCTGGTACTTCAAGCACCTGGCCCTCTCGCGAACCATCCCGGTATACGGTTACTCCTTTACAGTTGAGATTGTAGGCTCGCTGATAAACTTCTTTTATGTCGTCCTTTGTGGCACTATTGTCGAAATTAACGGTTTTGGATACGGCATTGTCCACATATTCCTGGAACGCGGCCTGAATATTGATGTGCCATTCAGGGGAAATATCGTGAGCAGTGACAAATATCTTTTTTGACTCTTCCGGTATATCGTCGATGTGAGCGGCAGAACCCTGTTCCGCTACCTGCTGCATTACCGCGTCACTGTAAAAGTCCTTTTCTTTGGCGATTTGTTCAAAAAGAGGGTTGGACTCTACAAGAATGTTGTTGTCCATAACATTTCTCTGGTATGCCAGGGCAAATATCGGTTCTATTCCGCTTGATGAATTTGCTATGATGCTGATAGTTCCCGTAGGAGCAATCGTTGTTGTTGTGGCGTTCCTGATTGGCTCCTCTTTGGTCTCCGCGTAATCGGACCGGTCAAAATTCGGGAAGGCTCCGCGGAGACGGGCAAGCTCTTTTGAGGCTTTTTTTGACTCTTCCTGTACTGTTCCCATTATTTGTTTGGCAGTTTTTATCGCTTCATCCGAATTATAAGGGATGCCAAGCCGGATGAGCAGATCGGCAAAGCCCATTACGCCAAGGCCGATTTTCCTGTTTGCCTTTGTCTGCTCTTCTATTTCCGGAAGAGGGTATTTATTCAGGTCTATGACATTGTCCAGAAAATGGACTGCGTCCCTGGTTATTTCCCGTAACTGGTCATAATCAACCTGGTATTTTTTATCTTTTTGAATTAGAATTTTATTCAGGTTAATCGATCCCAGGTTGCATGATTCATACGGAAGAAGAGGCTGCTCTCCGCAGGGATTGGTGCTTTCAATAAGACCGACCTTTTTTAATGGATTCTTATCGTTTATTCGATCAATAAAAACTATACCAGGTTCTCCATTGCTCCAGGCCCGCTCTACAATGAGGTCGAAAACCTCACGCGCGTTTTGTTTTTTTACGGTCTCGCCGGAATTGGGATTTTTTAGAGAGTATTCCTCATCATTTTCCAGCGCTTTCATAAACTCATCTGTAAGAGCTACGGATATATTAAAATTAGTAAGAGATTCGTTCTTTTCTTTCGCTATAATAAAATCAATAATGTCGGGATGGCTGATGTCGAGTATGGCCATGTTCGCTCCCCGCCGGGTTCCTCCCTGCTTTACCGTCTCTGTTGCCGTGTTAAAGATGTTCATAAAGGATATGGGGCCGCTGGATACGCCTGCTGTTGCCTGAACAATATCGTTTTTAGGACGAAGCCGTGAAAAGGAGAACCCGGTACCGCCGCCGCTTTTATGAATGAGTGCCATCTGCTTTATGGCATCAAATATCCTTGACATGGAATCTTCCACTGGAAGTACAAAACAGGCGGAAAGCTGCCCCAGGGACCTGCCCGCGTTCATGAGAGTAGGGCTGTTGGGAATAAATTTAAGCTCCGCCATGAGCTCGTAAAATTTATTCGCGGTTTTGTCGAGTTCATCTTTATTTTTGCCGTATAAAGAATCTCCGGAAGCGACAACTTTCGCGACCCGCTGGAACATACCGGAAGGCTTTTCAATAACCTCCCCATTTTTATCTTTGGCAAGATATCGTTTTTCCAATACTATACGGGAATTTTCAGTTAATTCCGGTTCTATCTTCGATGCAATTTGTATCTCTTTCCAGTCTATTATTTTCGTATTTTTTGCGTTCACTGTATTTCCCCTTATAATTATCGGTTTGTTGCCATTTTATAGAATTTATCGAAAAGGTATTGAGAGTCTTCCGGTCCGGGATTGGCTTCCGGGTGGTGCTGTACCGACATGATGGGCAGCTTTGTATGCTTGATCCCTTCTACCGTTTTATCGTTCAGATTAATACAGGTGATCTCAATGTCGGGAATTTTCTTTAATGATTCATAATCAACAGCAAAACCGTGATTTTGAGAGGTGATCTCAACCTGTCCTGTTTCCATGTCCTTTACGGGCTGGTTCGCTCCCCGGTGCCCAAATTTCAGTTTATAGGTTTTACCCCCAAGACCAAGCGCCATTATCTGGTGGCCGAGACAAATCCCAAAAGCAGGTATCTCTTCTTTTACAATATCCTTTACCAGATCCTTCCCATAAGCAACCGCGTCAGGATCGCCCGGCCCATTGGAAAGGAATACCGCTTTCGCTCCGTCACTAATGGCCTGCTTCAGCGGTGTCTGCCCCGGGTAAACTGTTACTGAAAATCCCGATTTGTCCAGAAGCCTGAGAATATTGGTTTTTACTCCAAAATCGAAAACCGCTATTGGGGGTTTTGATGAAGCATTGTCGCCAAAAGTATATTTATCTTTACATGCCACTTCAGTCGCAAGGTCCAGTCCTTCCATACCGGGATGGCCCTGGAGCGTATCAATAGCATTTTTTTTGTCGAAAAAGATCCCGGAGCGCATTGCCCCTTTGTCCCGTATGTGGCGGGTAAGTCTTCTTGTGTCGATCCCTTCTATTGCGGGAATCTTCGCTTGAATAAGATAATCGCCAAGAGAGCCCGTAGCACGGAAATTCGAGTAGTGCTTACTATATTCTTTAACGACAAATCCCGCAACCTGAACCCGGTCAGATTCCACATCCTCTCCATTTACACCATAATTTCCAATCATAGGGTAGGTCATTGCTACAATCTGCCCGCTATAGGATGGGTCTGTTAGTATTTCCTGGTATCCGCTCATGGAGGTGTTAAATACAGCCTCTCCAATTGCTTCGGATTCATACCCAAAGCTTGTCCCTTCAAATTCTGTTCCGTCTTCAAGAACCAGGTAGCATTTTTTTGCCATTTTGGTAACCTCGTAATTATTTGCGTAAAATGTTTGTTTTATTTTGTATATATTGTATAAAAAGCCTGGAGAGCAAGTAGCGCGCACCAGGCTGTATTTTCTGATTTAGAATAAAAGAGATAATTGAGGCCAATTGTTGTCAATATAATTAATACAAATCAAGGAGTTTTTTATGCAGCTGCTTAAAAATCGGGGTAAACCGTTTTGGTCTCAGAGGACATTTCGGCTCCGCTCAGTGACCTACCGGCTCCTCCGGCGGCGGAATCCGGTCCGGTCTCAGAGGAATGGGCTCCTTCGGCGACGGAACCCGGTCCGGTCTCAGAGGAACAGGCTCCTCCGGCGGCGGAATCCGGTCCGGTCTCAGAGGAACCGACTCCTCCGGCGGCGGAACCCGTACCGGTGTCAGAGGAACCGTCTCTTTCGGCGACGGAACCCGTTCCGGTGTTAGAGGAACGGGCTCTTTCTGCGGCGGAACCCGTACCGGTGTCAGAGGAACCGTCTCTTTCTGCGGCGGAACCCGTTCCGGTGTCAGAGGAACCGTCTTCTTCGGCGACGGAACCCGGTCCGGTCTCAGAGGAACGCTTCCCGCCGACAGGGCAAATTTTGTCGTAGAGCAACCAATTTTGTCAAGGATCGGCAACACTTTAGGAGAGTTTTACGACTAAATGATGTTGTGAATTAGAGCTGAATGCCCACTTTTTACCCCGCCGACAGGGCAAATTTTATCGCAGATCAACCAATTCAGTCGAGGACCTCTAGCG
>JAAENB010000302.1 GCA_024224995.1 bacterium
AGGCGAAGACGTTCAGGGGAATGGCAGCAGCAAGTGATTGGAACCCTGGCGGCTGAAGTTCCCGGAAATTTAACCGGAACCAGCAATGTCTACTTTGCCAAAAAATATAATCTCAGGCCCATTGGAACAATGGCTCATGAATTTCTACAGGCAAGCCAGGCACTGGGAGTCCGGCTGGTGGATAGCCAGAAGTTCGCGTTTGAAAACTGGGTCCAGGAGTACCGCGGCGACCTGGGAATTGCCCTGTCCGATGTAGTGGGCATGGACGCTTTTCTCAGGGATTTTGATCTCTACTTTTGCAAGCTCTTCGACGGCGCGCGGCATGACTCAGGCGACCCATATGAGTGGTGCGATAAACTCCTGGCTCATTACAAAAAAATGGGCATTGATCCAAAAACAAAAACAGCGGTCTTTAGCGACGGGCTCAATTTTGAACTGGCCCGGGACCTGGCAAAAAAATACAACGGGCAAATCCGGATAGCATTCGGCATTGGAACAAACCTCACAAACGATTTTGGCGAAAAGGCATTACAAATCGTCATCAAAATGACCGAATGCAACGGACAACCCGTTGCAAAAATAAGCGATTCGCCCGGCAAATCAATGTGCAAAGACGAATCATTTATAAAATACGTAAAAAAGGTATTTAACATAACGTAGGGGCACGGCGTGCCGTGCCCGAAAAAACATCAGGAGGCAACAACATGGCAGCAAAAATTCAATTACTGATAATAGACGGCCAGTTCGATTTCTGTGACCCCAAAGGCGCGTTATACGTACCGGGCGCGGAAGAGGACATGAGACGTCTGGCAGCTATGATCAAGAACGGAAAGGACAAAATTGACGAGATCCGGGCAACGCTCGATTCTCACCGGAAACTCCATATAGCACATCCCATATGGTGGGTTAACAAAGACGGAAAACATCCCGATCCTTTTACCATCATCTCCTATGACGATGTGACAGGGAAGAACCCGGAATGGACAGCGTATAACCCCGGCTTTCGAGACCGGTCAATTGAATACGTAAGAAAGTTAAAAGAGAACGGCAAATACACGCTCGCGATCTGGCCGCCGCACTGCCTCATCGGCAGCAAGGGACACCAGGTATATCCCGAGCTCTATGAAGCCTTTGACGAATGGGAAGAGCAGTTCGCGGCAGTCGATTACGTGACCAAGGGCGTGAACATGTTTACCGAGCACTACTCCGCGGTTAAGGCGGATGTTGAAGATCCCGAGGATCACACAACATTGCTTAATACGGACTTTATTAAAAAACTGCAGGAAGCCGACAGGATCGGGATCGCGGGCGAGGCACTTTCTCACTGTGTGGCAAGCACCGTTACGGACGTGGCAAATGAATTCGGAGAGGAAAACATTAAAAAATTCGTTCTCCTTGAAGACGCCACTTCACCGGTCCCGGGCTTTGAAAATCTCGGTCTCGACTTTGTAAGCGCAATGATCAAACGGGGAATGCAGGTCGCCAAGACCACCGATTTCCTGGGGTAAGGGAAGAGGTGATCGGTGGCCCGGAGGGCCGGGTAATCGGGTAATCGGTTAAAAACTTTAGACTTGAAACTTCAAACTTTTTGTTAAGGAGGTAACAAATGGGTAAACTAATGGGAAAAACAGATACTGATGTTCAAAAGACAGTATCGGGATATAGTTACAGCAGTGTTTCACTTGATGACCTGGGCGCGACGGAATATACGATAGTGAAGATCGCCCTGGACAGATCGTCATCGGTATATTATTTTAAGGATGATCTGGAAAAGGCTCTTACGAGTTGTATGGAATCGTGTAAGATGAGTCCGCGGGAAGAGAATATTCTTGTTTCCCTGGAAACGTTTAACGGGATGCTTGATGAAATACACGGGTTCGTACCCCTGTCGGAAATAGATCCCGCGGATTATAAGGGATCAATATATCCCGATGGCAGTACAGCACTCTGGGACGCCACATTGTCCGCGCTGGAAACGGTAAACCAGTATGGAGAAAGCCTTGAAAAAATGGACTATCTTTGTAACGGAATTATTTTCATCATCACCGATGGTGAGGAGAACGACTCAACAACAGCTACGCCCAAACGAATACAAAAGGCAATTCGCGATATGCGTAAAGCCGAAGTACTTGAGTCGATCCGGATTGTACTCATTGGGATTGGAGATGAAAATGAGACCAGGGATTATCTTGAAAAATTCCAGAAGGATGTTGAAATAGACCAGTTCATCTGGGTTGGCAATGCAAGCGCGAAAAAACTTGCAAAACTGGCAAGCTTCGTTAGCCAGAGCATCACCTCAACATCCCTGAGCCTGGGATCGGGAAGAGGCTCTCAGTCCCTGGACATTACGTTCTAAATTCCCGGGGAAAGCGAGGTTACGCAACCTCGCCTTCCCTGGAAAAAAAAAGGAGGACGCCCCATGAATACCGATATATATTTCGAAAAAGGAACAAGCCACACCATATGCGAAGACTACGCGATCAGCGGAACCGTGGATGAATGGTATTTTGTAATCGGTTCCGACGGGTGTTCATCTTCGGCGGGAGTAGACCTGGGAAACAGGCTGCTCTGCCACAGCGCCAGAACAGCAATTACCGACCTGGTATCGCTTTACGGAATTAACGATAGTATTGAACTGGAAAATATAGAAACCATATTACGGACATTAATTTTAGAACGATGCAATAAATTAAAAAAAGAGCTGAAAGTCCCGGTCGATATTTTTGATGCCACCCTTACTATTCTTTTATCAAACGGGACCAGGAATATTATACTCATGTATGGAGATGGAGCTGTTATTATAAAATATAATAATCGAATGGCAGTAATTAACATAGAATATGAATCAGGAGCTCCGTATTATCTTTCTTATCTTATGGATGAGAAGAAAGGCGAGCGTTACGCCCAAAAATTCGGAGACGCTCCTGTTTTTATCAACGAATATTATAAGGATGCCGCCGGCTGGAACCCGGAACCGTTTAAATATATGAACGATGAAAAATATTTTATAAAAGAAATAACAGCCGGTGAAGCCGACCCTATTCTAATGCTCACCGCCTGCTCCGACGGGATCAATACCTATTTCGACGCCAACAACGACCCGGTCCAAATCCCCGGCATGGCAGACAGGTTTCTTGATTACAAGAACGTAAAAGGAGATTTCGTAAAAAGAAGAATGAACAAAATCACCAAAGAAAACAACAGGAACGGAATAATCCATCATGATGATATTTTTTGCGGAACAATATTTATGCAAAAACAGGAGTCCGTTTTGGTTTGCCCCCCAACCCCCTGAGGGGGAAAGGGGACAAGCAGCAACAGATCCTATTTGAATTAGTTTCTTAAGAGCAGCTGACCCCGCAGAGTGGGCTATATAAGGTATATGAACCCGGAATGTAAATTATGCCTACCAGGAGTAATACCTCTGCAGAACGTTCGGAACTCGCTCCGCTCAAACAGCCTCACAACCTGCCGAGGCATCACTCCTGGTAGGCATAATTTACATTCCGAATAACGTTTTTCGGTATATTGAGACAGTACCAAGAAGCGGGGTGCGACCCCTGCGAGGGGAAAAAATACGTCAGAAACTAAA
>JAAENB010000303.1 GCA_024224995.1 bacterium
GAAAATTCCTTAGGAGTTAATTTGAACGCGACCCGGTCGATTTGATATACAAAAAGATTATGGGCACAGTCATTAAAAATACTGGTATTGTCCCAATCGAGCACTATATAGGGTCTGTTCTCCGGGTCATATTTCGCGCCCTTTATGCCATGCTCATCAATAATCTTTTGTATGGCCTCTCTGGCATAGGGATTCCAGCCCGGGTAACTCAAGGTTCCGGTTTTTTTACATGACAGGGTAAGGGAGGCTGCCGTCAATAGGACGAATATTCCTGTTAGCAATAGAGTTCTTTTTTTATTCATAGTGTTTACTCCTCTTAAGAAACTAGAATTTTGAAACGGGCCTCTTTCTTCATAACGAGGGGCTGGAAGCCCCACGTTATGAGAAATACCCATAGCCCTGGGAAACTAACTTACAAACAGAGCTGTTCCCGGAATCTCCATAGCCCTGGCCTGAAACCAGCCAGTAAAGGCGTTGCACTGCAACGTCTCTCAGAACCAAACCCTTTGCCCGGAGCATCTTCGTAAAATAGACCCCGGTTGTGCTTTTTTTGTCCGGTTTTGCCTCCTCCGTTGTAATAATATATGTGCGAATGAGCATATTTTATATTATAATAGAGGAACTTAAAATGAATTGGTTAAAATGCCTACTGCTTATGGGATTGATAACTGCTATAGGATGCAGTTCCGATGATAGTACTTCGAGTGATGAGTGTACCATATCGAGTACGGTTTATGTTAATGCCTCAAGTTCCGCAAGCAGCCCTGACGGTTCAAGCTGGGACAGCGCTTACACTGAGCTGTCGGATGGTCTTTCTGCAGCGTGCAGCGGTGCTGAAGTCTGGGTCGCCCAGGGAACCTATTATCCCACAAGCGATTCCGATAGAACTGCCTCATTTACCCTGGTTTCGGGCGTTTCCGTTTATGGCGGATTCGACGGTACAGAAAGTGTTCTTTCCGGGCGGGATTATGAAACCAACATCACCACTCTTTCCGGTGATATTGACAAAGATAATATATCTGATGATGAAAATTCATACCATGTTGTTACCGGTACTGATAATGCCGTTCTGGACGGGTTTACCATTGAAATGGGCTACGCGTCTCTTTCCGCCGGAAGCAGCCCGCCCTCAGATTTTGATGCTGAAAATTCAATTGAAGTTGAATCGGGATACGAAAATGATACCATTCTCAGGATATTGACCGGGGTGAATTATATTGCAGGCGGCGGAATGCTTAATTTACAGGCCGCTCCCACTGTAAAAAACTGTACCTTTCAAAATAATTATGCCAGTAAAGGCGGAGCCGTATATAATATGGTTCAGCGATATTACCCCGCGACCTCTCCTGATGATTATGATTCTCCTTACTTTGAAAACGTTATATTTCAATATAATACCGGTTCCGGCAGAGGCGGCGCCGTAAATAATGATTTTTGCACGGACCCGACCTTTGTAAACTCTCAATTCCTTTATAATACTGGTGAAGATAAAGGTGGAGCGGTTTACAGTGACCTGGGATGCGACGCTACCTTTGTTAATGTCCTGTTCGCCAGGAACGAAGCCGACCGGGGAACAGCGCTTGTTAGTGACGGCAGTTCAAATCCTATTCTTATCTGGGTTACTATGGTTGATAATGAGGCAACCGATATTGGCGCTTCTCTTTACCAGGGAACCTACGGAGCTGATACTCAATCGGACGGTAGGGAATCGGGAAGCAATGATCCTAAGGTTAACTATTCTCTTATTATGGGGAACTCTTCAGGAGCATCGGGCTCATCAATATCAAGCTGGCTCGACTGTTCTGTTTTAACGGACGGGAATTCCATTATCGAAGAAACAGACGGTACGTATACCCTGGATACTTATTTCACTGATGCCGATAATGAAGATTATTCTCCAACAGGATCTTATTCTTCACTGGGTTGGGACCCGGACAGGGATTACAGTAACTGGGCTGATTATGTTGACGCGGTTTCATCACGTACCTATGAAGCGTTTCCTTATACTACCAGCAGTTCAACCGCTACTACCGATAGCTTTTATGTTGATGCAAGTGCGGCATCCAGCGGCAGCGGCGGCAGCTGGGGAACCGCTTTTAAAACCTTGCAGGAAGCCCTTGCTGAAACCGGCAATGGCGATACTGTTTATGTTGCACAGGGAACCTATTATCCTACAACTGACAGTAACCGTGAAACAGCTTTTGTTATTCCCGAAGGAGTGACCCTTGTTGGCGGATATCAAACCGGTGGTGCTGCCGGTCCCGCTCCCGCGACGTATGAAACTATTCTTTCCGGAGACATTGACGGAGACGACAGCTCCAGCGCTCTTGGCGATAGCGATAATTCTTACCATGTGGTTGTTGGTTCAAGCGATTCGTCAATCAGCGGGTTTACTATCAAACACGGGTATGCCAATGGTGACTGGTATCATCAGCGCGGTGCCGGCATGCTTAATTACGACGGGGCTTCTCCTGCGGTGAAGAATTGTACGTTTGAATATAACTATGCCATCGAAGGAGCCGCAATGGCCAATTATAACTACGCATCTCCCACAATAACCGGGTGTACCTTTGAAAATAACAGCGCTCTAAGAGGCGGTGCCGTATTATTCCGTACCGGTGCCGACGCTGCAGTAAACAACAGTACATTCAGCAGCAATACCGCAAGCGACCGGGGCGGCGCTGTTTTTATTGACTATGGCGCGTGCCCTGCTTTTGGCGCATCTACCGGTTGTACGTTTAGCAGCAACTCAAGCGGCGGCAATGGCGGAGCTGTGTATGTTGATGATAATGCTTCGCAGATTGGGGAAACAACTCCGGAGTTTCACAACTCTGCCTTTTCATCAAATTCAGCAAGCGGCGATTATGGCGGAGCCATATTCGGATATAATTCAAGTACTGAAATTACTATTTCAAGCTGTACATTCTCAAGTAATACATCCGCTACAGCAGGTGCGGATATGGGATTCCGGCTGAATGTTGAAGTTACTATTAGCGGCAGTACCTATTCAAGCACTGTTTATTCCGATTCCAGTTGTACCATTACTGAATAAACCCGGTCGAATATAATTTTTTTCATTAAATCCTTCGATTTAAATCGAGAAGGGGAACATTCCCTTCTCGGTATTTTTTTCCGGGCGGGGCGGATTACCATATGACAATGACGCCCCTTTCCTTCAGCTCTTCAATAATCGAAAGGTCTTCAACAGGATTCCCAATAATGTTAACATATTCCAGAGCCGGAAGGGCCAACAGCACGGAAATATCTTCCACTTCATTAAAAGAAATATCCAGTTCTTTAAGAAGATCCAGGCCTTTGAGACTGTCAATAGAATCAATATTATTTTCGTTCAGATATAAATATTCCAGGCGGACCAGGTTTGCCAGGTTTGGGATCCGGTAAATATTGTTTCCTGATAAATTAAAACCGGAAATATTAATACAATATTCAATCCCTTTTAGATCAATAATATCATAATCGGAAAGATCTATCTGCCCTTCAAGAATTTGCAGGTCATAAGCGTTTATAGTAAATTCCAGGTTAGCAAAAAAAGACCGGTGAATTGCTTCTATAAAGCCGTATTCTTCACCGGAATTTTCTTCATCAAGATCTGTTTCGTCAAGAAAAGCATCATCACCCTCTTCATCATCTTTGTTGATTTCTTCTTCATAGATATTCCTTTCACTATACCCAAATTCCGCTTCATTATACGAGTACTCATACTCACTCTCAAAAGTATAATCCGGCACATCAAGTTTTTCTTTTTCTTTAAATAGATATATATTTTTGATCCGTACCAGTTCTTCCATTTCACGGCGCTCATACAATGAGTCTATCTCTTTCCGGATCTGATTCATTTTGTCCGGGTGATAGACCCGGATTATTTTAGCGAACATGCGGTTAATACCGGTCTCGTCCGAAGGGATTCCCAGAAGAGAAGCGTACCATAATAGTGAAAAGGTATCTTTCCGCTTATACTTCTCAATTATATCGGCGGATATCTCTTTCAACCGCTCATGGTTGATATTGTTTTTCAAATTATGATAAAGATCTTCTATGGAGTTGTGGGAATTGTTCATACGGACTCCTTAAAAAGAGGAACAGCAGAATCTAAATATACTGAATAATTTTGACTTCGTCAAGGCGTCAGTTGTTTTTTTGGTGATGGATTTTTGCTAAAACAGCCGCTAAATTCATTAAAGTGTCTTTTTCTCCTCTTCGATCCGCTTGATAGTATTGTTGCTATTTACGCTTATTGAATCAACACTTGCGGTAATTTCTTCAATACTGGCAGTGAGCTCTTCGGATGATGCCGCGATTGTTTCAATTTCAGCCGATGCTGTTGAAACGGAATCCGAAACGCTGTCCGGCAGCTTCTGGAATTCGGTCTGGATTTGCTGCAATGATGAAGATACACTTTCATTAACTCTCTTAAGAAGAGCAACCCCTTCCATATTCTTGTTATATACGGAATCAATCCCATCCTGAACATTTTTATTGATGACGTTTATTTCTTTAACGCTGAGCTGAGACTTCTCCGCCAGCTTGCTTACCTCTTCGGCAACAACAGCAAACCCTCTGCCCTGGTCTCCTGCCCGCGCGGCTTCAATAGAGGCGTTAAGGCTGAGCAGGTTGATCTGGTCCGTAATATCGTTGAGCATATTCTGAGACTGGGTAATCTTTTCCGTTTCATTGATAAGCTTTTTTGTCTGTTCGTTATTTTCTTCAACAGCGTTATATATATCCGAAAAGGAATTGTTTACCTGGCTGGTAATGTTATTAACCAGGGAATCGGTTTGCGTTTTCATTGTGTCAACCAGGGAAACCAGCTGGTGAATTACCAATTGAAGCTTCTCCTGTGCCTCTACATTGGATTGATTTGATTTGGTAAATTCCTGCAATCCGGCCAGGATATCTCCTGTTGAAACAGTCGTCAGTTTCATTTCTTCGATGAGTCCGTTGAACACCGTAAATGTCTTGTGAGCCTTTTGATCGGAGTTGTCCCTTGCCTGGTGAAGTCCTTCCGAAATATAATTTTCACGAAGATGATACTCATTTACGTCTTCCTGCTTTACTCGTTCCACTCTTCTTATAAAAGATTTATAAGCATCCCTTGAAATTCCAAAACAGAGCAATATTCCCCACAGGGACATTAATATCATTTGCAGAACCGGAAGATTCGACAGGAAGAGCGAAGTACAGACTCCAAGGGCCAGAGCCAGAGGACTAATAACAAGACGGCCCAGTCTTCGTTTTCGCCAGGATTCCCAGAACTCTTTTTTATAATAAGTCTTTATTATTTTTTTTACTTCCGGATAACCAAGCTCTCCAACATTGCAGTCATGCTCATTTGTGATCCTTTCTTTTAGATCCAGGGCAATGGATGCGACAAGTTTTTGCCAGGGCATAAGCATATCATAATAAATTATAAAACGGGTTCTTTCCGAATTATATGTTATCACTTCCTTAACTCTTTTATCTGCCTTTATGGATTGCTCATTCAGGCCATAGATTATGTTTTTATTTTCATCAAAGGCGAATTGAACTCTATCCTGGAATGTCACTATCTTGCCCAGGGAATCTACCATAAGATCACCTTCCGGATCATCAATATTATAAAAAAAGCCTTCGGCATTCATACGATACCGTTTACCGTCGTGAAAACGGCCCAATTGATCCGGAAGCAGGGGATATTCATAGGTTCGCACGCCCATATTGATAAACAAACCCTTAAAATTCAATAATCCGATTATGCTAAAAGAATGGCACATAATAGAGAAACAATCCGACACTCCTGTTGAATATATTGTTTCTTTGTTTGGATAGTACTTTTTACCGTTTATTTCAATCTCTTTCGGCCTGTTTAAATAAGGTAAGTGCCGTTTTGGGGTCTTATTGTATAAAAAAATGAACTCAAACTCTTTTTTCTTTTCCCACCATTTCGACAATGCTTTTGAGGTACTATCGGAAAGAGTTGAGTACTTTGAAGAGACTTTTCCTATTGTCTTTCCTATTATATAAAAAGGGATCAGCTGAAACTGGAGAGTGCCTTTTCGCTCATAGGTTAACTGGAATGCTGTTGTTCTAAAGGCAACTATTTCCGCTACTCTTCTCGTGAGATTAAAACTAAGATCATCATAACACGAGAACACCGCGTACTGGATCGCGAAAAAATACTCTTCCGCGCAAATATTAAAAGGATTTAGTTTGATCTGCTCAAAAATTTTCCTGTTTAAGTGGACTTTTTCAAGTATTCTGTTGAAGGTATCTTCTGTTTGATCATTTTTCAGAAATTGAAGATAGGCAACAATATAGCTCCAGGCAATTCCCGGCTGCTCCTGTTTGCTTCTATCCATATAGAGCTGTTTTTTATACCCACCTTTCCGCTTCACATCTTCAAGAATATACTCACAGACTTTCATATAATCCGATATGAGGATCTCTTCCTTATTGTTTGATTCATTTCCGTTTAGTTCATTCATCTCGTTCATGTCTAGTCCCCATAAGCTTAAAATAATTCCATCGTATAACAACCACAAAGCAAAAATACAATTATTATGTTAATAATAATTCGGGAAAATACTGAAATTTTGTGAGACAGGTAAACATTAATTATACTACATTTTTTTTGTGTAGTCAAGCGCTATGGGGTTTTTTTTGCAGTTTTGGGACTATCTTTTTTTTATTTTTCCGGCAAGCAGCCGGACTTCTGCTTCCGTTCATGGATTAGCATATCAACAAAATCTTTGTTCAAATCCTTATACCGGTTTATTAATTGATCCCAGTCGTACTGAACATCCGAAGAATCATTTTCTACAATTTGCGTCACTATTGCGGTTAATTCATCATCAAGCAGGTGGTTTAGAACGTCAGGAACGATCATTTCTTTTGAGTATTCCGGGGGAACAATCCCGTTTTGAAGCATTGCGGGATATCTGCGGGATAAATATGACGCAGCTGCCAGATCATCTTCCGTTTCCCAGCGATGTGAATCGGTAATTCCACTACCGTTTATCCAGGTGGCGGTTCCAAAATCATTTGAAGAAAAATAGAGTTTTGATGCAACGTTGTTCTCGGTGATTGTTATATCAAGAGCCCGTTCTATATAGCCTTTTTTTAGATATGAACATAAGTGGATCTTTTGATACCCGCTGCTGAGTTCGATTTTTTCTAAAATCAGTTTTTGTGTAAATGTCAGTTCCATATTCTTCCCTCTATTATGGTATGTTTGGCCATTTTGATTGAAATGTCAAGTGAAAATAGGGGCTAAATGAGCCTGCACTGCAATAAATCCGCTGTTTTTTCCGGCAGCCCCCAAAAAAGCTGCCATGATATCACCCCATGCATCTCCGATGAGCTTATCACATAATGTCGCACTAGATACTTATCGCTTTTTTCGGGATCTTCCGGGACCAGCCCCAGGATAATATCCAGGTACTCTTCCACGGCATAAGCCGTAACAGCGGAAACGGACTTTTTAAGGAGTTTTCGTAAATCGCCGAGTAGGGCCGAGGCTTTGCAGCCCCTTTCCCCTCTCAGAACCGTACGTGAGACTTTCACCTCATACGGCTCAAGCTATCTGAAACCGGGTGTCATCCCGGCGGCAAGTATTCTCTTTTTCAACAGCATGATGTACTTTCTCTCAGCGTAGTATTCTCTGTCCTCACTTAGGTAAGGATTTTTGTTGAGCTTTATCATCCGGTGCCTTACTATTTTAGTATCACTTGGGAGAATAAGCTCGTTACTACCGCTATGGAAGACCCAATTTCTACTCCCTATACTC